>DIKU01000012.1:0-199 GCA_002424645.1 Pelobacter sp. UBA5610
TAGACATTGGAGCGAGCCACCCTGCTATGGGTGATGTCGCCGATAATCGCAACGACAAGCCCATCTATGCGGCCTTTTTCCTGACGCATGGTCAGGAGATCCAATAATGCTTGACTGGGATGCTCATGCGCACCGTCACCGGCATTGATAACGGAAAAGTCGCAGCGCTCAGCCAGGTAGTGGGGAGCCCCTGAGCATG
>DIKU01000012.1:239-382 GCA_002424645.1 Pelobacter sp. UBA5610
GTATCTTCAAGGGTTTCCCCTTTGACGACGGCCGAGGTCGATGCACTGATATTCACCGTATCGGCGGAAAGTCGTTTGCCGGCAATTTCAAAAGATGTACGGGTACGCGTACTGGCTTCGAAGAAAACGTTGATAATAGTCTT
>DIKU01000012.1:403-542 GCA_002424645.1 Pelobacter sp. UBA5610
TTTCCTTGAAACTTTCGGCGGTGTCAAGAATGAGGGTTATATCCTCCGCTGACAACTGCTCGATACCAAGAATATGCTTGTGATTAAACGCCATGCCGCATCTCCCGATTTCAGTAAAAGATCATTGATTCAATAATTT
>DIKU01000012.1:558-1477 GCA_002424645.1 Pelobacter sp. UBA5610
TTGTCATGGTTTACTTAGGATGACTTCAACGGGCAGTTGCTTATCATCGAAGTGCACCATAACCTGTTCGCTTGCAGCCGTGGGAACGTTACGCCCGACAAAATCAGGACGGATAGGAAGCTCCCTGTGTCCCCGGTCAACCAAAACAGCCAGTTGAATATTTCGGGGCCGACCGATGTCCATCAAGGCATCCATGGCGGCGCGGATGGTTCGTCCAGTATAAAGGACATCGTCCACCAGAATAATGCGCTTACCATCAAGGGGAAACGGTATGTCTGTCTTACCTACGGGCAGGCTGCCACGTGAAGCAAGGTCATCACGATACATTGTGATATCGACGGTACCGAGAGGGACCGCAATGCCTTCAATATCGTGCAAACGTTTTTGCAGGTACAGGGCCAGGTGGTCTCCACCTGTGCGAATCCCGACCAATACCACATTTTCTGTGCCGTGGTTGTGTTCCAGAATTTCATGGGCGATGCGCGTCAAGGCCCGGCTAATGGCCGCTTCATCCAGAATGATGGTTTCACTTTTTCCCATTCGACAACCCCCCGGATTCTAGATAAAAAAAAGGTATCCTCTCTTTCGGGAGAAGATACCCGGACGTGACTAACCTGCATTTTTGTTCAATTCTTATGATCACCCTTGCTAACCTCTCCGGATTAACTTAAAAGGCCTCATGACCGCCATCGATAAATCCGCAAAATTATACAGAGTGAAAATACTCTTGTCAAATACAATCAGGGCAAATACAAGGAATTTATTTAATGGTCCGCCCAATACGGCTCCACCTCGGGCGATTATTTGTGCTATCCCAGGACCAATACTTAACAAAGGCAAGACCTTTGATTTCTGATTTATCGACAAATCCCCAAAAACGGCTATCAAATGATCGGTCCCGGTTATCTCCCATGACAAA
>DIKU01000012.1:1487-1974 GCA_002424645.1 Pelobacter sp. UBA5610
GTAAAGGTCGGGCCTTTATGAACTTCTTGCGGCAGAACCACTGCTTCGTCGTTGATGTAGACCACCTTATTGCGAACTTCGACGACATCTCCGGGAACGCCGATAACGCGTTTGATGAAATCGCGGCGTTTATAAAATGGCAATTCGGCATCCATTGGAAACTCGAAAACAATAACATCCCCGCGCTGGGGGTTTCGCAACACCAGAAATCGATCATCGGACCAAGGCAGATGCGAGCCATAAATAAATTTATTGACCAGTAGGTGATCGCCAATCAGCAACGTATCTTCCATTGATCCTGAAGGGATTTTAAACGCCTGAAAGAGAAAAGTTCTGATAATCAGGGCCAAAANNCAAGGCAACACCAATTGCCTCACTCCATTCTCGATACCATGGTTTGCCGCTGGTTTTTTCAAGCAAAACCTTGGCTGGATCATGCTTGGACATGAATGTTATTCCTTTACTTTAAGGATGGCAAGAAAGGCTT
>DIKU01000012.1:1983-5977 GCA_002424645.1 Pelobacter sp. UBA5610
TCATGCGCTTCTTGCCTTCTTTTTGCTTCTCAAGAAGCTTGCGCTTGCGGGTGATATCTCCACCATAGCATTTGGCGGTTACGTCTTTACGCAAAGCCTTGACGGTTGCTCGCGCCACAATTTTGGTGCCTATAGCCGCTTGAATAGCAACCTCGAACTGCTGGCGCGGAATAAAGTCCTTCATTTTTTCAACGAGATCACGGCCTCTTGGCTGAGATTTGTCCCGATGTACTATAAGGGACAGAGCGTCGACAATTTCACCGTTGATAAGGAGATTGAGCCGAACGAGATCGCTGGGCCGATAATCGAGGAAATCGTAATCCAAAGAGGCGTATCCACGACTGACTGTTTTGAGCCGATCGTAAAAATCCAGAACGATTTCGTTAAGAGGCAATTCGTAAACAACCATCACCCGATTAGAAGTGAGATATTTGATTTCACGCTGTATACCGCGTTTTTCCTCGCATAGGGCAAGTACGCCACCGACATATTCATTGGGAACATGAACTGCTGCCACAATGAATGGTTCAAGAATGCGGTCGATGTGTTGAACTTCAGGCAATTTGTTGGCGCTATCAACGATCAACTCTTCGCCTTTGGTTGTAATGACACGGTAGCGGACAGTAGGCGCGGTGGTAATCAACTCCATATTGAATTCGCGCTCAAGCCGCTCCTGGATAATCTCCATGTGAAGCAACCCGAGAAAACCGCAACGGAAGCCAAATCCCAACGCAAGAGAGTTTTCGGGTTCAAATGAAAAGGAAGAGTCATTCAGACGCAATTTTTCCATGGCGTCGCGCAAAGCGTCGTATTCCCCGCTGTCGATAGGATACAGGCCGGAATAAACCATGGGTTTAACTTCTTTAAAACCTTCCAGTGGGGTTTCGGCAGGTTTGTGGAAGTGGGTAACGGTATCGCCAACCTTGGCATCTTGGAGCACCTTTATGCCTGCGATAACAAAACCGACCTCCCCTGCAGCCATTTCCTGAAATTCCACAGGATGCGGACTGAAAGCCCCTATTTTCAATACCTCATGACTGCGTCCGCTCGCCATAAGTTTGATCTTGTCGCCTTTTTTAAGGGTGCCTTCAAAAATGCGAACCAGCATGATGACACCCTGATATGAATCGTACCAGGAATCGAAAATCAGTGCTTTGAGCGGAGACTGGGCGTCGCCGGTCGGTGGTGGTATCTTGGCGACGATGGCTTCGAGGATTTCGTGAATCCCGATCCCTTCTTTGGCGCTGGCCTCAACAGCATCGGACGCATCCAGGCCAATGATCTCCTCGATCTCCTCTTTAATGCGTTCAGGTTCGGCGCCGGGGAGGTCGATCTTGTTGAGCACGGGAAACACTTCCAGATTCTGGTCTATGGCCAGGTAGACGTTGGCCAAAGTCTGCGCCTCAACGCCTTGAGATGCGTCAACGACCAGCAGTCCCCCTTCGCAGGCTGCCAGAGAACGGCTGACCTCGTAGCTGAAGTCAACGTGCCCCGGAGTGTCGATAAGGTTAAGGATATAGTCCTTGCCGTCATCCGCGCGATATTTGAGACGTACGGCCTGGGCTTTAATAGTAATGCCCCGCTCCCTTTCCAAATCGAGCTTATCGAGAAACTGGTTGGTTTTTTCACGATCGGTAAGGGCTCCGGTGGTTTCGAGAAGACGATCCGCCAGAGTGGATTTACCGTGGTCGATATGCGCAATAATGGAAAAATTTCGAATCCTGCTACGGTCCATGAGGCTCTTTTCCGTGTAGTTTATGATAGATATGCGAATGGAGTAATGTACAAAACCCCCCTCTTTTTGTAAAGCGAAAAGACATGCCATGGCCTGCCACCAAAGCACTCAGAAGATTTGCCGCATACGCACATTTTAACGTTGATTCCTTTGCTTTTGGTGGATACCATTCGCCAAAGCTTTATATGGGATGCATTGTGTTTCAGGGCAGCTCCCAATTGCTTCCCATGCGTTGGTATAATTAGTAAATATCCGGGTCAAAACATCGAATCCAGCGTTATCAGCTAGAGGAGTTTTTTTTGAAAACAATAGACAACCTGATAAAACTCTCCGTTCAAAAATCACCGGAAAAACCGGCCTTGCGTATCAAAATCGCCGGAGAGTGGCAAACAACCACCTATCAGCAGCTATGGCAAGAGGTAAACAACATAGGCGGAGGTTTACGTGGCTGGGGCCTGAGAAAAGGCGACCGCGTGGCCCTGTTGGGCGCAACAACGCCTTCCTGGATTGCTTCCTATCTTGCGATTCTACAAAGTGGTGGCATCGTCGTACCCGTAGATAAAGAATTGAAAGCCGGTGAATTGCGTCACGTGCTCGGCGATTGCGGAGCTCGACTGGCGATCATCGAGCGAGCTTATCTGGATCCGCTTTACGAAATAGGAAAAGATCTTACCGACCTTGAGAAAATAGTTGTAATTGATGGTCCTGTTGACCGGACATTATCTCTTCAACTTAACCGGGCCATGGGAGATGTGGTCGATGCCTGGCGAGAACTCGTACAACGCTACCAGATTCCCACCGACGCTCAACAGCATGTAGAAAACCTGGGTCGCAAGCTGGAGAAGATCCTGCGACGGCAAGATACAAAAGCCGAAACATCAGAAACAAAACAAAATATCCCCACAAGCGTCTTCAACGAAACGGCTGAAGAAAAGCGTCTGTTCAATCGACGCTTCAATCTTGTACATTTATCAGAATTTTGCACGGAAGGCCCTCCCCCTCCCACAGATCGCAGTCCCCTCGATACGGCGGTCATACTCTATACATCCGGGACAACAGGACGTGCCAAAGGTGCCATGTTGAGCCACGCCAATATCGTCACCAACATCGAATCAGCCGTCCGGCATCTTGACGTTCATGATGGAATGCATACCCTTTCCTTCCTGCCCATCAACCATGTCTTTGAGCAGGTCGCAGGCATCCTGGCTCCTCTATCCTTAAGTGGCACAATCTCCATCGCTGAATCCCTTAAAAAAATCGGCCAGAATCTCGTTGAGGAACATCCGACTCATGTTATGGGCGTACCTGCGGTCTATCGGGTTTTGCTCGGACGCATAAACCGCAATATTGAAGAAAAACCCCTTTCGCGAACCCTTTTTGCCCTGCCTTTCACCCGGCCGCTCGTCACAGCCAAAGTAAGAAAAGCCCTCGGAAAAAACATAACATTCGTTAGCGGTGGTGCGGCCCTTGATCCCGAAATTGCTAAAGGAATGACCAAACTAGGATTTACCATTGTGCAGGGATACGGCATCACCGAAACCTCGCCAATCATCGCAGCGGAATGCCCGACAAAGCGAAAACTCGGCACAGTCGGACCGGTCATCCCCGGCGTGGAAGTGCGCATCGACCAACCGAACGAGGAAGGCGTCGGTGAAATCCTCGTCAAAGGCCCGAATGTCATGCAGGGATATTACAAGCGCCCGAAAGCCACTGCCGAGGTTATTGTGGATGGTTGGTACCACACCGGCGATCTTGGGCATTTGGATGAAGATGGATTTTTATCGATTCGTGGTCGCATGAAGAACCTTATCGTGACCCCGAACGGTAAGAATGTATATCCCGAAGAAGTGGAAAATGAGCTTTTGAAGTGTCCGTTTATCGCAGAGGTTATGGTTTACGGTCACAAACTTTCAGACACTTCCGAAGAGGTTCATGCCATCATCTATGCTGACCAGGAAGCGTTGGATGCTTATGTGAAGGAGACCAATAGGCAATCGATGAGCGAATCCGACGTGGAGGAGTTGATCCGGCGCGAAGTACTGGAGGCTGGGAAGCGGCTGGCCGACTACAAGAGGGTTAAACGTTTCACTCTGCGCGATGATGAGTTTCCTAAAACGACAACCAGAAAAATTAAACGTTATGTGGTGGAGGCAGATATCCTGGCCGCCAGATAGTATATGCTTCACGTTTCAGCAATAACTTCCTTTTCCTTTTCGCTGGCATAACGTGTCAACACAGCCCGGCGCGAAAGCATGAATA
>DIKU01000021.1:0-5834 GCA_002424645.1 Pelobacter sp. UBA5610
CATAGACATCTGGAATGTCTCCTTTCGTTACTGTTTGATGATGGCGTCGAATTTACACTTGTCCAGACATGCGCCGCACTTGATACATTCGGCCTGATCAATGACATGGACTTCCTTGGGCTTGCCGCTGATGCAGTTAACCGGGCAAACCTTGGCGCACAGGGTGCAACCCACGCACTTTTCATCCACAACAACGAACTCAAGCAGGTCGGCGCAGACGCCAGCGGGGCATTTCTTGTCGATGACGTGTGCGCGATATTCGTTCTCGAAAACGCGCATGGTCGACAGAACCGGGTTAGGCATGGTCTGACCCAAGCCACACAGAGCAGTGTCCTTGATGTTTTCGGACAGGCTGCGCAGTTTTTCCAGGTCTTCTTCGGTACCCTGACCCATGGTGATTCTGTCAAGGATTTCATAGATACGCTTGGAACCGATGCGGCAAGGAGTACATTTGCCACAGGTTTCGTCCATGGTGAAGTCCAGGAAGAACTTGGAGACCGAAACCATGCAGTCGTCNNTCGTCCATGACGATCATGCCGCCGGAACCCATCATCGACTGGCGGGCAACGAGGTTCTCGTAGTCGATCGGAGCGTCGAGGTCTTTGTAGGTCAGCGCGCCACCGGAAGGACCACCGGTCTGTACGGCTTTGAATTCCTTGCCGCCGGGGATACCGCCACCGACATCATAAATGACGGTTTTGAGGGTGGTGCCCATGGGAACTTCGATCAGACCAACGTTTTTGATTTTGCCGCAGATACAGAAAACCTTGGTACCTTTGGAAGTTTCGGTACCGATACCGTTGAACCAATCAGCGCCCTTCATGATGATGGCGGGGATGTTGGCCAGGGTCTCGACGTTGTTTACGATGGTCGGCTTGCTCCAGTAACCGGCTTCAGCAGGGAAAGGAGGCTTGGTGTAAGGCTCGCCGCGGCTACCTTCCATGGAGGCGATCAGAGCGGTCTCTTCACCACAGACGAAAGCACCTGCGCCGTATTTCAGCTCGATATCAAAGCAGAAATCGGTACCCATGATGTTGTCGCCCAGAAGACCCATGTCTTTAGCCTGCTGGATAGCCATTTTCAGACGGGCAATGGCCAGCGGGTACTCGGCACGGATGTAGATGGTGCCTTTGTTGCCGCCGATGGCGTAACCGCCAATGGCCATAGCTTCCAGAACGCTGTGCGGGTCGCCTTCGAGAACAGCGCGGTCCATAAATGCACCCGGGTCGCCTTCGTCGGCATTACAGACGACATACTTGGTGTCGGAGGCATATTTGGAAGCGAAACCCCACTTAACGCCGGTAGGGAAACCTGCGCCACCACGGCCGCGCAGGCCGCTGTTTTTCATGGTTTCGATAACATCGGCCGGCTTCATTTCGCTCAGGCATTTACCCAGAGCCTGGTAGCCGCCAACGGCGATATAGGACTCGACGGATTCCGGATCGATGAATCCGCTGTTGCGAGTGGCTATTCTAAGCTGTGTATTGTCCGCCATAGCTATGCTCTCCTTGTATTAAAAAACAACGCGCTCGTAGTTGGCCGGAATAACACCGTCTACCAGCTCGCCGCTCTTGATGTATTTGCTTACCAGTTCCTTGGCCTTGTCGCCCTTGACGTAACCGAATACGACGGGCTCCTTGCCGGGCAGGGTAATCTCAACAGTAGGCTCGGCAAAGCAGTAGGTCTGGCAGCCAACCTGACCGAATTCGACGTTGTTGAGGCCCAGAGCAGCACATTCCTGTTTCATGGCTGCCAGGACTTCCTTACCGCCGGAAGCGATGCTGCAGGTTGCCAGAGAAACATTGACGACAACTTTTTCGCTTTTGCACTTGTTGACGGCAGCCTGCAGTTCGTTACGCTTTTTCTGCAGTTCCGCCAGAGAATTGATCTTGGCCATATCGTGTAATCTCCCCGTATTAAGCGAAGTCAGCAATAATGTCTTTGACCTGGTCGGTGGTCACGTTGCCGTAGACCTTTTCCCCTACCAGAACAATCGGAGCGAGGGCGCACGCACCAACGCAACGCAGGCAGTCGATGGAGAAAAGACCATCGGAAGAAACCTCGCCGACTTCAATCTGAAGCTGCTGCATGAAAGCGTCGACAACTTTATTCGCTCCTTTGACGAAACAAGCTGTGCCCATGCAGATCGCAATAGGATGTTTACCCTTCGGTTTCATGGTGAAAAAGGTGTAAAAACTCACCACCCCATAGACATGCACCACCGGAATGTTCATGCGATCGGCAACATATTGCTGAATCTGCTCAGGCAAAAAACCGAACAGGCTCTGCGCCTTGTGCAATACCGTCACGAGATGCCCTTCCATGGTCGGCAAACCATCGATGAACGTATCGAGTTCGCGAAACAGATGCTCGGGTAAATCATACCCCTGCTGAGTGTCGCATTCCTGTTTTCCCTGGCAATTAGACATAGGTCCTCCCCTGAATGAAAAATAGAATCCGAGCGCACACGCCGGACATTCGATACACGTGCAGAATCGCAACACATGACTCATTTGCCAGGCGCACTTAACCCTGTCGGCCAAGACGCTCGGGTCCCGGTTGACATACGACATAAAACAACGTGCGATGCAGCACAAAGCACGTCTATGTATGATTTGATTCGAGTGTGGGGATTATGCGAAAAATAGCCGAACCGGGGAGCTCGGCTATTTCTCCTCCTCCATAACATATGCAAACGTCGGCCTATTTAGAACCAGGGAAAAAAACGTGAAACTTCGCGGAGAAGCTATCACAAAGAAGACAACCCGATTCGCAAGTGGAACCGTATCCGGAATTGGCGAATACAACCCACTTGCCCATGTGTGCAACATCCACATGATTGCTGTTGTCTTTTTCTAATTTTTTCCAAAGCAAAATAAGGCCACGAGATTAATATCATCAATAAAATGGCATTTCAACATATTTTAAAAAAAATCATAAAAAAACCAGACAGGCGGTATATAAGTCACAATGTATTATTAATGGTTTACGGTAAATTTTTCATAAAGGACAATCGTATACATAAAAAACAATCCCCAATGAGGATGATTTTCTATAAACAAATAAACACTGTTATCAAAGCGGGGAATAAGACAACCAACCCGTAACACCAAAAAAGCACCCGGTATTCCACGCTACCCTATCAGGCAGTCATCGGGAATTTGTGCAATATAGGGAAGCGCACGATACTTGTCGGCGCAATCCAGACCATAGCCGACAATCCAGACATCAGGAATATCGAAGCCGAGATAATCTACGGGCACATCGATTTCCACAGAACCCGCCTTTCGCAATAAAGAGCAAGTCTTCAATGACGCGGGATTCCTTGCACGGAGCAACCGTAGCAAATAATCGAGAGTACGACCTGTATCGACAATATCTTCGACGATCAAAACGTGGCGATGCAGAATATCGGTGCGCAAATCCATGATCAATCGCACGGCACCGCTGGTTGTGGAGTTCTCATAAGAGGAAAGAGCCATAAAATCGATACGCCGGGGAATGCTCAGTGCACGGGATAAATCCGCTAAAAAAATGTAGCATCCGCGTAAAACACCGACCATGAGGAGCTCGTCGATATCGGCATAATCGACAGAGATCTGGTGCGCCAACTCCCGGACCCGCGCACGGATAACTTCTTCGCTGAGCAAAATATCCGAAAGGTTAGTAGACACGGCTACGCTCCTCAGGCATCGACGAACAATGGCACCACCTTCTGAGCCACAACGTCGATAAGGCCATAGTCTGTAAGTTTGAGTTCCGGAATAACCTCGAGACCGAGAAAACCCAGGGACATGAAAAGCTGCGCATTCCCACAACCCAAGTGTCGCAGGGCGGCTCCCAGGCGCGATTGCAAACGAATCAGCTCCCCGGCCGATGCCAGTGACATCAGTCCGCCTAAAGGCAGCGCCAGACGCTCCAAAACCTGGTCTCCCAGAGCCACCGCCTGTCCGCCACCGGTATCGGCAACGGCCCGTGCGGCAGTCAACATGGACCGATCGTCGGCCCCCGCCACAATCAAGTTATGATGGTCATGGGCCACGGTACTGGCAACCGCGCCGCACTTTAGTTGCAACCCCTGGACAAACCCCAGGCCGCAGCGCCCCGTAGCATGGTGCCGCTCAATCACCGCCAGCTTTATAAGATCGCGCTCCGGATCAGCCAGCAACTCCCCGCGTTGACATCTCCCCGAAAGGATACGCTGCTCTGTAACCAGCTGCCCTTCCAGCATTCCGATGACACGGACCCGATCACCCCGGGCAGGGATACGCAAATCCACCCCCGCCCAATCGACGTGAACCGTATCGTGTAAAACCTTCGCAAACGAAGCATCATCCGGACCACCCCACTCCCCTGCAACTTCACCATCCCTTGCGACGAGCCGGCCTGCCTGCCAAACCATGCGGGGACGAAAATCCTCCAGGGATGAAAAAGCAACCATATCAGCCCTTCTCCCGGGAGCGATCAAACCACGGTCGGCCAGTCGATAGTGTTGAGCAGGATTAAAGCAAGCCATGCGCAATGCGGTAACAAGGGGCACACCTGCGGCCACCGCCTTACGTACCAGATGATCGACAGAACCCTCATGCAGCAGATCCGCAGCATCCCGGTCATCCGTACAAAATGCCAGCCAGGGCTCGGTTTTGGCAGAAATTACCGGCAACAACGCCTGCAGGTTGCGGGCGGCGCTTCCTTCACGAAGAAACACGTGCATACCCCGTTGCAACCTTGCCAGCGCCTCATTTGCCGTGGAACATTCATGATCGGAAGAAATTCCTGCCGCGGCATAAGCATCGAGTTCAGCACCTGTTATTCCCGGGGCATGTCCGTCAATCGGATACCCTATGGCCAAACCAAGCTCGCGCATCAACCTGGGCTGTCCGTGGATCACCCCTTGAAAATCCATAACCTCGCCAAGACCTACGACACCCTCATAACGCAACAACCGACGAAGATCCGCGGATTCCAGACGCGCCCCGGCCCCGGCAAGGGATGTTGCCGGAACACAAGAAGGTACGGTCATGAGGATATCGACGGGAGATAAACGAGCATCCTCGTACATAAATTGAATGCCGGACAGGCCGCAAACATTGGCGATCTCATGGGGATTGCTGATAACCGTGGTAACACCATGGGGCGCTACGAGACGACCGAACTCCAGGGGTCGAAGCATGGCGCTCTCAATATGGACATGTGCGTCGATGAGCCCGGGACAGACGTAAAGTCCACCCAGGTCCAGATCGTGCCGCGCTGTCACCCCTCTCCGCACGGCGGCGATTACTGTCCCGGCGACTGCAATATCGGCGCAATGAATTTCCCCCGTCACAAGGTCAACCACCCGCGCATCACGTAACGCCAGATCAGCGGGGACCTCGCCACGGGCCACGGAAAGCACAGAGGATAAGCCGCGCTTGTTTTGCCCTGCCTTTTTTGCCTTAAACGTGCGCATAGGCACCCTCTAAGGTCGTGAATGGTATTACGTGATTGCCCCCCTCTCAACCAGACTCCATCCAGAGGGAAATCAAAAGGTCGCCCGGATTAATTACGCAACGACGCAACCGTGGCGAAATCAAAAGACCACCGTTCTCATATCTTTTACCACCCCGCAGAACAGCATGAACCGGAATTTTCGGGGCGTTTGTTGCGACCTATCGTGAATCCCGCTTTGATGCTGCGGCACCTGAAATTCAGCGAATAATCTCATCGCTCTATTATACCTGCGAATGACGGAGATGGGCTCGCCCGGGTTGTTTGAGGAACATTACGGGTGGCTGCGTGGCGGATGAAGGGAGGCCATCAGGGGAAAGTGTATGCTGAATCCACAACTTCATGCT
>DIKU01000021.1:5971-15700 GCA_002424645.1 Pelobacter sp. UBA5610
ATAAAAGCACGATTCACCTGATCGGCATATCCCCAGGGGATATATCCCACCGGATGACCATACCGCCCTTGCCTCCTCTCGAGCCAAAAGGCCTCTGGTCGTATGCGCAAAGCCATCGTAAAAACGCACCTCGGCATCCGGTGAACCGGCGGCATACAGGGATTGGGGATCGGAAATGCACGGACCACACTTGAACAAACGACTTCGCAACAAGCTACGAAGTCGTTTGTCTAGCGCAAATATAAGATTTTATTCGGAGATATTTATGATAAGACGCCAAGGGACTGAAGCCGTTTCGGCGAGATGGAGCCATCAGGAAAAATGAGATTTTAGCAGATGTGCCAGACGACCAAACTCCTCGAGATTGAGGGTTTCAGCCCTCCTGCCCGGATCGATGTCTGCTGCGAGCAGAGCATCTTCAAGACCGTCAAAACCAAAACCGGAACCGGTTAAACTGTTACGCAGGGTTTTCCTTCGTTGTGCAAAGGCCGCCTTGACGACACGTCGAAAAAATCTATCGTCATCCACGACAATGCGTGGATGCGCAAGAGCCTCAAAACACAATACGGCCGAATGTACTTTCGGTGGGGGATAAAAGGCTCCGGGCGGGACCCGAAGGACGCGGCGTATATCAAACCAGACCTGACTAAGCACGGAAAGAATGCCGTAATCACGCCCCCCGGCCGAGGCGCAAAGGCGCTCCCCGACCTCCTGCTGAAACATCAGCACCAACCGTGAAAACAAATGGCGGTGGTCAAGGATCTTGAACACAATCTGGCTGGATATGTTGTAGGGCAGATTTGCTATAAGCTTGTAGGGGGGATCCGGCAGGATTGCATCCCAGTCGAGATCCAGAGCATCACCAAGATGAACACTGAGATTCTTTTCCGGCCTGGCCTGCAAACTGACACCAAGATCCCGATCGATTTCTATAACATGCAGTCGCGCGACTTCAGGCAACAGTCGATCCGTCAAAGCCCCAAGGCCGGGACCAATTTCCAGCACCCTGTCATGAGACTCAAGGCCCGCGGCTTTTATAATACCGTCAACAACATGCCGGTCCTGCAGGAAATTTTGTCCAAAACGTTTTTTGGGACGATGATTCATGGCCTCTCCTCTTTTTTTCCCCGCGGCTGTCGGGGCCAGCGAGGTATTTTCCAGTTTTGAGTCAGGGGTATGACCCGAATGGCAGCCAGATAGATTGCCATGGAACAGAGTATGGCCCAAAGTAAACTACCTACAACGAGAGGCAGCAACACCTCCCACCCCAGGCTTTTCAATGCCGAAAAGCTTAAAGAGGCAGGCATGTGAACATAATCCATATTCAGCAGCACACGTCCGGATTCGTATTCGAGAGCATAAATGAAAGGAGCGGTGAAGGGATTTGTAATCCAAACCCCGAGCACAGCGGCAAACTTGTTTTCATTAAGCATGACGGCCAGACATACAGCCAAAAGCATTTGAAATCCGAAGGTCGGCGTAAGGCCGATAAAAATGCCTAGAGCCAGGCCTTTCGCTATTTCTTCGGGTGCTCCCCGCAAACGCAGGAAACGCACAACAAGCAATTTGATTTGCCGAACCAGGGGCCATCGCCGGTACATACGGTTCCGTCCATTTCAGGGCTAAGGCTGCTGTACCCAGCCTGCCTGATCAAGGGGCCAATTGGCACGCGCATTAAGGTCCAGATCAGCAACACAACCAGCGGTCAGATAAGCATCCCCGGCAACGCCGAGCATCGCCGCATTATCGGCGCACAAAATCGGACTGGGGAAAAACACCTGCAAGCCTTCCTTGGCGGCTTCTTCGCCCATCAATTTGCGCAAGCCCTTGTTGCAGGCAACGCCGCCAGCCACAACAATGCGATCAAGCCCCGTATCCCGTGCGGCACAAAGCGTTTTTTTGCATAACACTTCAATCACCGCTTGCTGAAAACTGGCCGCAACATCGCAAAGATGAGCCCCTTCGATAGGTCCATTCTGGCTTTGCACGTAATACAACAGAGCCGTTTTAACGCCACTGAAACTGAAATCGAAATTGGACTTTTTCAACAGCGGCCTGGGAAAATCGATCGCCTTGGAATTGCCCTGGGCAGCCAGGCGGTCGATAACGGCGCCCCCCGGATACCCGAGTCCCAGCAATTTGGAAACCTTGTCGAAAGCCTCGCCGGCCGCATCATCGAGAGTACGGCCAAGGGTCTTGTATCTACCGATGCCATCAACCCGGTAGAGATGCGTGTGCCCCCCGGAAACAGCCAACGCCAGATAGGGAAAGGCTACGTCCTGTTCAAGCAAAGGCGCCAGAATGTGCCCTTCCATATGGTGTACGCCCACCAATGGGATGTCCAGCGACAGTGCCATGGCTTTGGCCATGGACAAGCCGACCAGCAAGGCACCGACCAGACCGGGACCGCGGGTTACGGCAATCCCTTCGATATCAGATAGAGCGACGCCGGCTTTGCGTAGCGCATCATCGATAACAACCGCCACGGCTTCCATATGCTTACGCGAAGCCAGTTCAGGCACAACGCCTCCATACAGCGCATGCACATCAACCTGGGAGGCTATGACATTAGACAACACCTGGCGACCGTCGCGTACAACAGCCGCAGAGGTTTCGTCACAGGATGATTCAATGGTCAGCAACAACATGAAACAGAATCTTCTTTCTCATCAATCAGCCGATATTCATGGCATGAAGGACATCAAAGCAAATTGGCCGCCAGTTCCGCCAGGGGCGAGCGTTCGCCGCGCATCAGGGTTACGTGGCCGGCTATGGATTGATTTTTGAATTTTTCCACAGCATAACTCAATCCATTACTCGATGAATCGATATAAGGATTATCGATCTGGTAGGGGTCGCCCGTCAGAACGATCTTGGTGCCTTCTCCGGCACGGGTGATGATGGTTTTTATTTCATGGGGCGTAAGGTTTTGCGCTTCATCGACTATCATATACTGCTTGGGAATGGACCGGCCGCGTATATAGGTCAAAGGTTCAATCTGCAACAGACCCATTTCGACCAGTTCCTTATAACCCCGCTTGCGTTTGCCGTGCTCATCCACCATTCCGAGCAATAAATCAACATTGTCAAAAATCGGCTGCATCCATGGGGCAAGTTTTTCCTCTACGTCGCCGGGCAAAAAGCCGAGATCCTTGCCGAGGGGGAAAATAGGCCGCGACACAAGCAAGCGACTGTAACCGCCTTCATCCGCAGACTTGCTCAAGCCGGCGGCAATGGCCAGAAGGGTTTTGCCTGTACCGGCCTTGCCAACCAGAGTGACCAGCTGGATATCGTCATTAAGAAGCAGATCCAAAGCAAACTGCTGTTCGCGATTGCGCGGGGTAACCCCCCAAAGCCCTTCCTTGGGTGGTTTGATAAGGGGCACTACCCTCCCCAGCGCAGCTTCATAGCGACCAATGCCGGTATGCGACGCATTACCTTCATCGACAAGCGTCAGGCATTGATTGTCAAAAAAATCCCCCTCGATATCGACATACCCTTGACCATAAAAACGGTCAACCAACTCCCTGGGCAGAACAACTTCGGCCATGCCGGTGTAAAGTTCCTCGATGGAAACCTTGTCCGATTCGTAATCCTGAGCATCAAGACCTACAGCATCGGCCTTGATACGCAAATTGGTATCTTTGGTGACGAATACCACCGGACAATCGCAGTCATCCTTCATCTGCAGCGCGACAGCCAGGATACGATTATCGGCCCGTTCTGCGCGCAGCTCCGGTGGCAGGACCTTAAGGGCCTGCTCCGTATAGAGCAAAACACGCAGTACACCACCATCCGGGAGTTGCACGCCATCGACAAGGTGGGCCTGAGCGCGAAAACTGTCGAGCAAGCGTGACACCTGACGGGCATTGCGGCCGATTTCACTTAGATCTTTTTTAAAGCTGTCGATCTCTTCAACGACCGTAATGGGTATTACCACGTCGTTGTCCTGAAATCGAAACAGGGCCTGAGGGTCATGCAGCAGAACGTTGGTATCCAGGACGAAGACCTTTTTCATGGTGCTCCCTTCAAGATGATAAAATCGGCATATGACCCTAAACGGTCTGTCACGAGCCCGTTATCCGGCGATTCTATTATCCATTCCCACCGGCGAGGCTCAAACGGGAAGGTCGGCAAAGATTCGTGTGAAACTACCACCGGGGGGTTCAGTTTGGCAACCACTTTATCCCGCCCCCAAAGTGACCAACGGTGAGAGAAAGCCCTCTTTGCAAAAACAACCGCATTGTACAACAATCCATGTTTCCAGGTAAAATTCATTTTGGCTGACATGCCCCGATCGATGCCTGAGGCTGTCTGCCGGAATCTTGCGAACTGCAAGGATACGCACCTTGACACAACCCAACATATTGTGGTTTATAGACGTGTTCAATACATCATATTGTCACATCTGTCTCACATTTTTTTTGCACAACAAAAGGACGATTTTAAATGATGACTACTGCAGATCTGAAATCACTGCTTAGTAATAATGCCGTTACCGTACTCACCCGCCGTTATCTGAAAAAAGACCAGGAAGGTCAAATCCTTGAGGAGCCTGCAGACATGTTCCGCCGCGTAGCCGAAACGGTGGCCGCAGCGGAAACGCGTTTTGCCCCGGACCAGGATGTTCAGTCCCTCGCCGATCAGTTTTACGATGCCATGACGCGCCTTGAGTTCCTGCCTAACTCCCCTACGCTGATGAACGCCGGGCGGGAACTGGGCCAGTTATCCGCTTGTTTCGTACTCCCCGTCGAAGACTCCATGGAGAGCATTTTCGAAGCCATCAAGCAGACGGCCCTGATTCACAAAAGTGGTGGCGGCACCGGCTTTTCCTTTTCGCGCATCCGTCCGGCTAACGACGTGGTTCTGTCCACCAAAGGCGTCTCATCCGGCCCCTTGTCCTTCATGAAGGTATTTGATGCGGCCACCGAAACCATCAAACAGGGCGGCACCCGACGCGGTGCCAACATGGGCATACTGCGAGTCGATCATCCCGATATCATGGATTTCATCATGGTCAAAAAGGACCTGACGGTCCTGACCAACTTTAACCTGTCGGTTGGCATTACCGAAGCTTTCATGAAAGCCGTTGAGACCGGATCGGAATACGATCTGCTGAATCCACGCACCGGCGAGCCGCTGAAAAAACTCGATGCCCGCAAGGTGTTCGATCGCATTATCGACATGGCCTGGACCAGCGGCGAACCGGGCATCATATTTCTCGATCGCCTCAACCGCGACAACCCCACCCCCCATGTCGGCGAATTCGAAGCGACCAACCCCTGTGGCGAGCAGCCGCTGCTCCCCTACGAGTCGTGCAACCTCGGGTCCATCAACCTGTCGCGCATGGTAACCCCCGACGGTGAAGTGAACTGGGACAAATTGGGTGAAACGGTGCATCTGGCAACACGCTTCCTCGACAACGTGATTGAAATAAATCGCTACCCCCTGCCGCAGATTTCTGAAATGACCCTGTCCAACCGTAAAATCGGACTCGGCATCATGGGCTGGGCGGATATGCTAGTTTTGCTCGGTCTGCCCTACAACAGCGCCAAAGCCATAGAACTGGCCGACAAGTTAATGGCGTTCATTACCAATGAGGCGCGCAGCACCTCCCGCCTGCTTGCCGAGCAACGCGGCGCTTTCCCCAATTTTCCCGGCAGCAGGTTTGACGAGGCCGGCGAAGCGCCGTTACGTAACGCTACCTGCACAACCATCGCTCCGACCGGCACCATCTCCATCATTGCCAACACCTCAAGTGGTGTGGAACCAATCTTCGCCGTATCCTACATCCGGCAGGTTATGGACAATGATGTGCTCGTCGAGGTCCATCCTCTGTTTGAAGCCATCGCCCGTAAAGAAGGATTTTACAGTCCTGAACTGATGAAGGCGATCGCCCAGAAAGGCACTATCCAAAGTTTTGAGGAGATTCCCGAAAAGGTCCGCAGGCTGTTTGTCACCGCCCACGACATTACCCCCGAAGACCACATCCTCATGCAGGCAGCATTTCAGAGACATACGGACAACGCCGTATCCAAAACCGTCAACTTCCCGCACAGTGCAACCCGCGAAGATGTCGCAGAAGTGTACCGACTGGCGTATATGGAAGGCTGCAAGGGCGTGACGATCTACCGGGACGGATCACGCGACATGCAAGTATTATCCGTCGCCAAAACGGCCGAGGCCCCCTCCGAGGAAAAGGTACCTGTAGAGTCAGGCAAGTCCGGGCACAAGCGGGAGCGCCCCCGCGCTCTGGTCGGAAAAACCTACCAGATGACCACCGGCTGCGGTCCGCTCTACGTCACCATCAACCAGGACAACAGCGGTCTGTTCGAGCTGTTCACCACCATGGGCAAAGCCGGCGGGTGCGCCGCCAGCCAGTGCGAAGCCATCGGCAGACTGGTCTCTCTGGCCTGGCGCAGCGGCGTACAGGCACGGCAGGTGGTCAAGCAATTGATCGGCATCACCTGCCATAAGCCTGCCGGTTTCGGTGAGAACCGCGTCACCTCCTGCGCCGATGCGGTGGCCAGCGCCATCCTGATGCACATGCAGACAGAAACAGGCGGTGATACCCTCTTCAAACCCGTCAACAATGGTGGCGCGTGTCCGGAATGCGGCGGGCCGGTTGAACATGAAGGGGGCTGCTGCGTATGTCATGCCTGCGGTTACTCAGAGTGTGCCTGATCTGTTAAACCCTTTGAAACAATGGGAAGAAATCTGTCAACAGTGTGGCGAATGTTGTTTTGAAAAATTCGCCGATAAGCGGGGGCGCCTGCACACCAGCACGATCGCATGCCGGTTTCTGGATGTGGCAACCCGCAGCTGCAAGGTATATCATAAAAGGTTTGATGTCGGCCAAGGATGTGTCAAACTGACTCCCGAGGTTGTACGCCAAGCCGCTTGGTTGCCTGCAGACTGCGCCTATGTGCGGTATATGCGCGACACGCACAACAAGGACGATAATTAATATCCTGGCAGACCCGGGGAGGCAACCATTCCCCGGGTCTCATAAACCTCACCCCATAGAGTAATTCTTAAACCACGGGATCATACGCCATGCCGGAATACAAAGACACCGGAGCAGGCCCATCACGCCGCCAGGCCTGGTTCGGCTGGTGCATGTACGATTGGGCCAATTCAGCATTCGCTACAGTGATCCTGGCGGCTGTACTACCCGTCTACTTCGTTTCACTGGTCCCCTCCGAGGGAGTTTTTCTGCCAGTCATCGGGGGACCATTGACTGCCACGGCGCTCTGGAGCTATGCCGTTGCAGGATCGATGACACTGGTGGCTCTTGTCGCGCCGGGCCTTGGAGCGCAGGCGGATCGCAGCCGATGCCGCAGGCGCTGGCTTGTTATGCTGAGTATCGCCGGCGCCGTCATCACCAGCTCGCTGGCTCTGGCCGGCCCTGGACGCTATCTGCTCGCCGCAAGCCTGTTCATGCTTGCCAACGTGTGCTTCGCGGCCGCCAATATCTTCTACAATGCGTTTCTTCCGGCTTTAGCGCAAGGCTCTGACATAGATCGCCTGTCGTCCCGCGGTTTTGCACTGGGCTATATCGGCGGCGGCCTGATGCTGCTGCTGGGATTCCTGATCATCCAGCATCCTTCCTGGATGGGCCTGTCCAACCCTTCCCAGGCGACGCGGTTGACGTTTTTCCTTACCGGTCTGTGGTGGTTTGGATTTTCCTTGCCAACCTTCTTTTATCTGCGCGAGGACATGATCCCCCGACCGGCCGTAAAACCGGCAGCGACCACACGCATGCAGGCCTTGTGGCAAGTCTGGAAGGACCTGCGCAGCTACCCCGATCTGTTGCGTTTCCTGCTGGCCTATCTGTTTTACAACGATGGCATTCAGACCATTATTGCGGTAGCCGCCATTTTCGCCAAAGATGAACTTGGTCTCGATACCACCAGTATTCTCGGCTGCTATCTGATGATCCAGTTCGTTGCCATGCCCGGTTCCCTGCTATTTGGCCGCATAGCCCGCCAATGGAGCTCCAAGAGCGCCGTGCTTCTGTCCCTGGTTCTGTTTCTCGCCGTTACGGTGTACGCTTTTACCATGCAACACGGTTGGCAGTTCTGGCTTATGGGCTTGGCGGTAGCTCTGATTCTCGGTGGCAGTCAGGCCATCAGCCGCTCCCTTTACGCATCTCTCATCCCAGCCGGGAAAAATGCGGAATTTTACAGTTTTTATGCCGTCAGCGGTAAGTTTGCCGCCATTCTCGGCCCCCTTTGTTTTGGCGTACTGGCGCAAATAACGGGTTCCAACCGCCTGGCGATTCTCGGCCTGGGACTTTTCTTTCTGACCGGCATCGGACTGCTGCTCAGCGTCGACGTGCAACGCGGCCAACGTGCCGCCCAGGAGCAAATCCCATGACATCCAGATATTTCCAGTCACCGCGACCGAGATTATTCGGGCACCGGGGTAGCTCGGCCGATTTCCCGGAGAACACCCTTCCCGCCTTTGCTCACACTGTTGCCGCGGGCCTGCCCTACCTTGAACTCGATGTACGCGCTACCAGCGATGGCGTCGTGGTGGTTCTGCACGACGAATCGTTGTTGCGCACTTGCGGCGTCGAAGCCACCGTAACCAGCCTGTCTTTTGCCGAATTGCAGCAATTCGATGCCGGTGCAACATTTACCAACGATCAGGGGCGCAGTTTTCCGCATCGAGGATTTGGCATCAAGGTTCCGACCCTCTCCGAAGTTTTGCTGCGTTTTCCCGACACCCTGTTTAACATCGAAATCAAACAGGAATTCCCGGCCATAGAAAAAGCAACCTTGGACGTCATCCACCAGACTGGCATGTTGGACAGGGTATTGCTCGCATCGGAGAACGACGCGGTTATGTCCCGCCTGCGCCCCCTATGCGAGGCGCAGCATGTTCCGACCAGTTTCAGCTATGGGGAACTGGTCAACTTTTTCGCCTGGCTGCAAGGGGGGTGCCTTTCCCCTTACCAGCCACCGGCAGCGGCGCTGCAAATCCCTGAGAGCTACGAGGGGCAAACCCTGGTCACCCCGCAAACCGTGGCCGCAGCCCATGCCTTGAATCTGGAGATCCATGTCTGGACCATAAACGAAAGCGCCGACATGGAACGTCTGCTGCAAATGGGCGTGGATGGAGTGATGAGCGATTATCCCGTCGTTTTAATGGATACCGCCGGTCGGATATTTCCCGACTATCATTAATTTTGTTTTTTTCTTTATTTCCCCTTGACAATTATGACCTGCAGGGTTATATATGGCCCAGGTTTTTCCAGAGATTCAACCGACATCTTTTATCTCAAACCAAGGGAGTTAGTTATGCCTATCAAAAGAACCTGGCAGTGTACTGTTTGCGGTCTGAAGCACGAAGGTGATTCTCCTCCGAACACCTGTGCAAAATGTGGCGTAAACAGCAGCAAATTTATCAAAATCAAATAGTTTCCCCACATAATGCTTCCCTTGAACCCCCTGGCCCAGAGTGACCAGGGGGTTTTGCTATAACAGGAGCAATGCATTTTGCCACTGAAAACCAAGTCATTGCACAATCAGCGGTTTCGCTCTATGCATCCTCAAAAGGGCGATAGGCATGAAATCTTAACGGTTCAACGAAGACCAGATCATCCGCCTCATAAAACAATTACCGGCCGGCATGAAAATCGTTGATCTTAGCCGCAGGCACTATGGTCGGAGTGTACCGCAGCTGCCGGCACCGGGCGCGACCGTCAAAGGATACGGAAATCAG
>DIKU01000021.1:15752-18975 GCA_002424645.1 Pelobacter sp. UBA5610
GGAGTTGGCAGGGCCCAACCAACGGTGCCGTGTTCCATTCCGCCGTGTTTTGTTATAGAATGGCATCCGTCAGGCCCTGAACCGACCCGGGTAAAAAAGGGGTCGCAAGCCGCTGCCCGAAGCAGCCTTATGTTAACAGAACTCTCTTTGCCCGTACCTGGCAAGGATCAGGCATACGTCCATACGTGAACACGTTTCTATCTAAATCCAATCCGGCACGGCAACCGGGAGATATCTCCGTTAAAATCAACCTGTTGAAGCCGGACGGGAGCCTACCTCACCGGTACGCCCGGACGCCCATCGCCAACCGAGGCCCGGGCGCACCAGATCCGAAACGCCGGCGGAGAATCGTGCTGGCATTGCTGCTCGCCCTCATCGCCGGGTCCATGGTAGCCTGTTACTATGAGACACAGACCTCCTTCCTGCAGGCGAGATACCTGAGCCGCTACGTCGCCGGATTGCAGTACCATGTCGAGCAGGGAGAAAGCGAGAGCCTCATCTTTCCGCACAATGGCCCCTTCGACAACAGACTCGGCTATTCCCGGATACCGGAAATTCTGACGACACTCAAACAATACGGCCTCGTCGTCAGCCAACAGGCCCGCTTCAACGACCGCCTCACCCAATACGCGCAGCACGGTTTCAACATCCCGTACCGGGAGAAGAGTCAGGCTGGTCTGCAGATCCTCGACGTCGCACAACACCCGATGTACCGGATGACCAATCCGGGGCATGTCTATGCTACCTTTGACGAGATCCCCAAGGTGGTGGTCGAGTCTCTTCTGTTTATCGAGAATCGCGATCTTCTCTCCGACAGACACCCTAAAGTCAACCCGGCGGTGGACTGGGGCCGGTTCACCAAAGCCGTCGCCGTTCAAGCCGGGGAGCAGGTCAATATCCACCTGCCTTCCATGGGGGGCAGCACCCTGGCTACCCAGATCGAGAAGTACCGCCATTCGAACAACGGCGTCACCACCTCCCCCGTCGAAAAGCTGCTACAGATGGCTTCCGCCAGTGTCCGGGCCTACCGCAACGGCGAAGATACCTCCGCCTACCGGAAACAGTTGGTACTCGACTACCTCAACTCCGTGCCCCTCTCCGCGGCTCCGGGCACAGGCGAGGTCAATGGCCTGGGGGACGGTCTGTATGTCTGGTTCGGCACCGATTTCCGGGAAATGAACCGCCTGCTGCACGATGGACGCGATGCAAGCGAAGGGGACATCCACCGCAAGGCCGTCCTGCTCAAGCAGGTGATAAGTCTCATGATCGCCCACCGTCGGCCGTCTTACTACCTCGTTCAAGGCCGCGCCGGGCTGGCGACGCTAACGAACGAGCATCTCCGTCTGCTGACCCGGAACGGGATCATCCCAGCGGAGTTGAGCGATGCAGCCCAGCTTCAGCCCTTGTCTTTCCGGAATTTCAAGGAAAATCCGGCGACTCCAAAGGTTATGAGCGACAAGGGTGTCAATGTGGTACGCAACCGCCTGGCGCCCCTTTTAGGGACCTCACTCTACGAGCTTGACCGGATGGACCTGACCGTAACCTCCACCCTGAACCGCGCGCTGCAGACCGGGGTCGGCGAGTACCTGAAAAGTTTACAGCATCCGGAGATTGCGGCGCAAAATGGGATTGTCGGCCATTACCTGCTGAGCGCCGACCAGACCGATAAGATCAGCTACAGCTTTACCCTCTTCGAGCGAACGCCTACCGGGAACAAGATCCGCGTCCAAACCGACACCACAGGCCTGCCCTTCAACATCAACGAAGGCAGCAAGCTCGAACTCGGCTCGACGGCCAAGCTGCGTACCCTGGCCACCTATCTGGAGATCATCGCCGAGCTGCACCGTAATCTCTCCGGCCGTCCGGTCCCGGAACTGCACAGGCTGCAGCAGCAACAGCCTGACATGCTGACTTTCTGGGTCTGTTCGCAGCTGCTGCAGAACAGAGACATCCAACTGCGGGAACTGCTCGACGCCGCCATGCAGCGCCGCTACTCCGCCAACCCCGGAGAACGCTTTTTTACCGGCGGAGGCATCCACACCTTCGGCAATTTCAAAAAGGAGGACAATCACCGCATCGTGACGGTCGCCGAGGCGCTGCAGTCCTCCATCAACCTGCCCTTCGTCCGCATCATGCAGGACATCGTCAGCTATACCAGGACCACCCAATGGGAAAACCCCCGGCGGGTCCTGTACGATGACAGCGATTCCCGCCGCGAGCCGGTGCTGGCCAAATTCATCGACAAGGAGAGCAAGGTTTTCCTGACCCGCTTCTGGCGCAAGTACAAAGACAAGACGGCCGATGAGCGGCTGGAGACCCTGCTGGCCGGCATGAAATCGACTCCCCTGCGACTCACCATCGTCCACAGGCACCTGCTGCCGCAGGCGGATGAGGCCACTTATATCCGCTTTATCCGCAGCAGGGTTCCCAATACCACGCTGAGCGACCAAAAGCTCTCGGCCATGTATGAGAGATACCGGCCCGGTGCCTACAATCTGCAGGACATGGGCTACCTTGCCTCCCTGCATCCGGTGGAACTGTGGCTGCTCGACTATCTGCAGCAACCCGGCGAAAAGTCTCTCGACGATGCCATACACCAGAGCGAAGGGATACGCCGCGAGGTCTACGGCTGGCTGATGCGCACCCGTGCGAAAAACGCCAGGGATTCACGGGTCAAAACCGTACTGGAGATCGACGCATTTTCGGATATCCACCGTCGCTGGAAAAACCTGGGATATCCCTTCGATCACCTGGTTCCCTCACTGGCCACGTCCCTCGGCAGCTCCGGAGACCGGCCGTCCGCGCTTGCCGAACTGATAGCCATCATCCTCAATGACGGCCAACGCTACCCCACCCATCGCTTCACCCGGTTGGAGTTCGCCGGGGATACCCCCTACGAGACCATCGTCGAGTACCCCCCGGTCAGGCCGGTCCAGGTCATGGAGCCGGAGGTCGCCCGGGTACTGAAGGAGGCACTGGGACAGGTGGTGACCGCAGGCACCGCCCAACGCCTCAACAACACCTTTATGCTGGAGGACGGGCAGCCCCTGCCGATCGGCGGCAAAACAGGGACCGGCGACAACCGCATCGTGACCTCGACCTCCCGCGGATACAAAACCTCCTCGCGGGCCCTCAACCGCACCGCCACCTTTGTCTTCTATCTGGGAGACCATCATTTCGGCACCCTGACCGCCTTTGTCACCGGCAGTTCGGCCGAGGACTT
>DIKU01000129.1:0-1353 GCA_002424645.1 Pelobacter sp. UBA5610
TTATACATGTTTTGCTTCGCTGCTGTCAACATGAAATTCAGCGAAAAGCGATTTTAGTTGGCCGGAGCAGTCGTTTCTTGTGCCGGGGCCGGCGCAGCGGGAATCTCGACAGGCTGCATGGTCTGTTCCTGTGCCGACGGTACCGCCATTGTTTCCGGCATGACACTGTCGCTACCGGGTATTTTATAAAAATAAGCCAGGATAAGGCTGGTCACCATGAAGATAATCGCTGCGCTGGTGGTGAGCTTACTCATGAAACTCGCGCCACCGCTGGCGCCAAAAATCGTCTGGCTGCCACCGCCGCCAAAAGCCGCACCGACTTCAGCACCCTTGCCGCCCTGAAGCAGCACGATAATGATAAGGGCCACACAGACAACCACATGCAAAATAATCAGTAAGGTAAGCATTTTCATCAACTCCTAAAGTGAACGCGATTCTTCGAAGCGGAAAAGCTAACACACATCGTGACAAATGAAAAGGACCAATACGATAAACCGTCAGCAGGGAAGATCTTTTGCGGACAGCATAAAGCTTTTTCCTTAACCGGCCCGGAACCGTACGATGCGAATAAAATCCTCGGCTTTCAGGCTGGCTCCGCCAACCAGAGCACCGTCAATATCGGGTTGCTGCAAAAGACCATCCACATTATCGGGCTTGACGCTGCCGCCATAAACAATGCGCAGTTGCTCAGCCACAGTGTGATCGAACAAATCAGCGATCAGCAGACGAATGAAATTATGCGCCTGTTGAGCCTGCTCGTCACTGGCCGTCTTACCTGTGCCGATAGCCCACACAGGCTCGTAAGCCAGTACAACATGTTGCATATCTGCGGACGTAAGACCTTCCAGCCCGGCAACGACCTGCCGCTTAAGCACTTCAAAAGTTTTATCATCTTCCCGCTCTTGCAGCGTTTCTCCGATACAGAATATCGCGGACATGCCGGCAGCGATTACCGCCCTGCTCTTGCGGTTGATAAATGCATCGGTTTCACCAAAAAGCTGACGGCGTTCGGAATGTCCGACAATCACGTAACGACAACCGACATCCAGCAATAACGCCGGTGACACCTCTCCGGTAAATGCCCCTTGAGTTTCCGGATAACAATTCTGAGCTGCCAGGGCCACATTGCCATCGGACAGAGCGGCCGCGACGGATGACAGCGATGTGAATACAGGTGCGACGACAATGTCACGATCAGCGACATCGGCCAGGTCGGCCTTGAGTTTCTCCACCAACGCGACGGATTCCGCCCTGGTTTTATGTAATTTCCAGTTTCCGGCAATAAAGGGTCTGCGCATCTTTTCCCTCCGGACAATGCAGTAAAATTAGCCCACGCCAAACCGGCGCAAAAAA
>DIKU01000129.1:1447-15077 GCA_002424645.1 Pelobacter sp. UBA5610
ATTTTATGCAGCTTTTAAATAGATACCCACCCATCAGGCCCGCAAAAAAGTCAGCAGGTTGCCAATCAGCAGGCCCGTCACTTGTCGGTCAACGCAACGATACCGGGCAGAATCTTCCCTTCAAGGAACTCCAGCGAGGCTCCGCCACCCGTGGAAATATGGGTCATTTTATCCGCCAGGCCGGACTTTTTGGCTGCCGCTGCGGAATCCCCGCCACCGATGATGGAGACAGCCTTTGATTCGGCCAGCACCCGAGCCACGGCGAAGGTCCCCTGGGCAAAGGCGTCGAATTCGAACACCCCCATCGGCCCGTTCCATACCACGGTGCCGGCCTTGCTGAGCACCTCACTGAACCGGGCTATGGTCTTGGGCCCGATATCCAACCCCATCCAGCCAGCGGGGAAATTTTCATTTCCGCAGATTTTATGCTCGGCCTCGGCTTTGAATTCGGCGGCAGCCACGTGGTCCTCGGGTAAGAGCAGCGCAACGCCCTTGGAGGCGGCTTGTGCCATAAGGTCGGCAGCCATACCCAGACGTTCCTCTTCGATCAGGGAGTTACCGAGATCATAACCTTTGGCCTTGAGAAAGGTGTAGGCCATGCCGCCACCGATAATCAGAGAATCGACTTTTCCGAGCAGGCTTTCGATGGCCGGCAGTTTGTCAGATACCTTGGCGCCACCCAATACCGCGACGAATGGACGCACAGGCTCGGCAATCGCCTCACCCAGATAACGCAATTCCTTTTCGATGAGGAAACCGGCTACCGCTGGCGACAACAGGCGCGCCACGCCTTCGGTGGAAGCATGGGCACGATGCGCGGTGCCAAAGGCGTCATTGACATAGATATCGGCCAGAGCCGCCAGTTGTGCGCAGAACGCGGGATCGTTGTCGGTCTCGCCTTTATGAAAACGGACATTCTCAAGCATCAGCACCGCGCCATCGGTCAAACCGGCGACCAGTTTTTCCACTGCGGGCCCGATGCAATCCGGCGCCATGGTCACCTTTTGGGCAAGCAACTTGCCGAGATGTTCGGCGGCCGGGGCCAGGCTGAATTCAGGCTGAGGAACACCTTTGGGACGCCCCAGATGGGAAGCGAGAATCAAACGCCCCCCCTGAGCGAGAATATGCTTGATGGTTGGCAACGCGGCAACGATACGCGTATCGTCTGTAATCTGCCCGTTTTTGTCGAGAGGCACATTAAAATCGACGCGGCAAAAAACACGTTTACCTTTAAAATCAACATCCTTGACGGTCTTTTTGCTGAACATGAAAACCTCCCGCAGGCAATGATTAAAATGGCATGATAACACCGGGCAACAGGCAGGACAGGGGTCGCCACCGTCACCCATAACACTTTAGACCTTTATCAGCATGATGCAACATGGCGGACCAAATCGACCACCCGGTTGGAATAGCCCCATTCGTTGTCGTACCAGGCAAGCACTTTGACCATATTGCCACCGAGCACATTGGTGGAAAGTGCGTCGACCACCGACGAAGCCGGATTACCGTTAAAATCGACGGATACCAACGGTTCCTCGCAATAGGACAGAATCCCTTTCAAGGAGCCTTCTGAAGCGCTTTGCATAGCATTGTTAACAGCTTCGATGGTGGTGTTGCGCTCGGTCTCGGCCACCAGGGAGATAAGTGAGACGTTGGGGGTCGGCACCCTCACTGCAATGCCATCCAGCCGCCCTGCCAGTTCAGGCAGCACCTTGGAAACCGCTCGCGCAGCACCTGTCGTAGTCGGGATCATGGAAAGAGCTGCCGCCCTTGCCCGTCGTAAATCCTTGGCAGGATAATCGAGAACCTGCTGCCCGTTGGTATAGGAGTGTACGGTCGTCATCATGCCTTTGACGACCCCGAAGTTCTCCAGCAACACTTTGGCGACTGGCGCAAGACAGTTGGTTGTACAGGACGCATTGGAAAGAACCCGATGCGTCTCAGGGTCGTATTTATGGTGGTTTATTCCCATGCAAAGAGTGATGTCTTCGCCGGTCCCCGGTGCAGTGATAATAACGCGGCTGGCCCCTGCATCGAGATGCTTGGCGGCTTGCGGGCGCTCGGTAAACTTGCCCGTCGCTTCAAGCACGATGTCGACACCGAGCTCACGCCAGGGGAGTTTGGCGGGGTCATACTCCTCGCATACTCTTATCAATCGTCCGGCAACCATCAACCCTTTGGCAGTCACCTGGATCGGAGGCGCAAAAATCCCCCGGACGGAGTCGTACTTCAGCAGATGCGCGAGTACTTCCGCCGGATTGAGGTCATTAATCGCCACAATTTCGACGCCTTCAGCGGCCCAAGCCGCACGAAAGATGCTGCGTCCGATGCGACCGAAGCCGTTGATTGCCACTTTTACCGCCATTACCACCTTGCTCCTGAACGAGAAAAAGGCCCTGAAAAAGACCGGAAAAACACCAGTATTCTAATAAAAACAACAACTTATGAATACAGAAACAAAAATCAACTAAGCGCCTGATGATAGCCAATCCCCCTGGAATCGTCAACCGCTTTCCCTGCCGGGAACCATTGTGCGGTTGTGCTTTGAGCGCCAATATGGTATTGATTCGTGGTCTTGCTGGCAATCGACGCGGGTCATCGTGCCATATGTTTTCCGCGTAACACATAAAGATTGCAGTCTTCTCAAGACATGGGGTTACCCTGTTTTGCACAAAGCGACAAACGGTTTTACAGGACACTTTGCCCCGGATTGCGACAGACTGAATTTAATGCCCTTTGTCGGGGCAATATTCCCGTATCCCGGATGCCAGACTCACTTACGGCATCCTCTCTTTGGGAATGGCCTGGTAAACTTACAAGGTTCATTTTAACTTGCGAACACGACCGTTTTCCGGTATATAAACGGCGCCGCGCCGTTAAAAACAGGGAGGTCCCGTGCAAGTCTGTTTACTGGCCAGCGGCAGTAAAGGCAACGCTATTTATGTCGAAACAGCCGAAAGCCGGTTGCTGATCGACGCAGGCCTGTCGGCCCGCGAAATCGGCCACCGGCTAAATGTCATTGGAGCTTCACCTGAAAATCTTAACGCGGTCCTGATTACCCACGAACATGGAGATCATTGTCGCGGACTCGGTCCCGTGGCCCGGCGCTGGAAACTGCCGGTGCATGTGCACCACGCCACACGCGATGCGCTTCCCAAGGTTGGCAAACTGGACCACACGGTTGAATTTGATTCCGGCGACACGTTCTGCCTGCGGGACATCGAGGTGGAGACCGTTCCCATAACGCATGATGCGGTAGCACCGACCGGATTTATCCTGTCGACATCGGAAGGCAAAATCGGCATCGTCACGGACCTTGGCCTTGCCACCAGACTGGTTGCCGAGCGTTTCAAAGGATGTCGCGTGCTGATTCTGGAATCAAATCACGACGAAGATCTACTCCGGGACGGTCCTTATCCATGGCATCTTAAACAGCGCGTCCGCAGTCGCCACGGGCATTTATCCAATAGTGAATGCGCTGAACTGCTACGCAATCTTTACTGGGACGGTCTGGAAGCGGTTTTCCTGGCACACCTGAGCGAAACCAACAATACGCCGCAACTGGCAGAAGTCTGCGCGCGCAAGGTGCTTGAAGAGCAAGGGAACGGCTCAACCCGCTTATTTATCGGCAGCCAGGACAACCCAAGCGCCCGTTTCACCTGGTAGCACCGCATGGCAGACTTGTAGCCTTACACACTTTTATTGCTAGAAGGCCCAAAGGCGAGTACCGCCCTCAATGCTTCGAGCACCCATGTTCATGAAATCACATGCGCATATATAACGATATAGTATTCATGACAATTACCGGCGGGAGCCGTTGCCTGGCAACCTCCCGTGCGGCACGGCGGCCTGCAAGCCGCCGTATGACGTTTACCGGTTCACCCTTGCCTAGGAGAGCATAATGGCCTGGAGAGTAGAAGTCGGACTGAAAGAAGGTATTCGGGATGCGCGCGGCGAACGCGTCAAGCGCGAGATCCGGGAACACCTTGGGATCGAATTGGACCAGGTAAATACGATCGATGTCTACACCATCGATGCCGACCTGTCCCAACAAGAAGTCGAGGCAGCCGCCATGGGGCCTTTTTCGGATCCGGTCATTCAAAATTACGCCATCAACCGCCCATTGGCCGGTCAATTTGATGTCCTTATCGAAGTCGGATTCCGTCCGGGCGTCACCGACAACGTCGGCCGCACCTCCCGCGAGGCCATCCAGTACATCGTTGGTCACCCGCTGGATGCCAATGAGGGCGTTTACACCTCGGTACAGTACCTTTTGACCGGAAAGATCAATGAAGACGCCGCCGAACGGATTGCCGCTGGTTTCCTCGGCAACGGCCTGATTCAGCGCTGGACCATTATTTCAGCTGCGGACTTTGACCGCAAAAACGGCGTGCCGGTTACGGTACCCAAGGTGATTTCGACCGCCGAACCGAAGGTACGGGAAATTGACCTGAACGTTTCCGACGAGGAGTTGATGCGCATCAGCCGCGAAGGCGTGCTGGCACTGAACCTGGAGGAAATGAAGGTCATTCAGGCCTTCGCCAGCGATCCGCAAATGCAGGCAGAACGCGCCAAGGTGGGCCTCACCGCCGGCCTGACCGACGTGGAACTCGAAGCTTTGGCTCAGACCTGGAGCGAACACTGCAAACATAAGATCTTTTCGGCCAATATCAACTACGACGACGGCAGCGGCCAAACCGAAACCATCGATTCGTTGTTCAAGACCTTCATCGTCGGCGTCACCCGCGACGTGCGCGCTGCCAAGGGTGATAAGGATTTCTGCCTGTCGGTATTCAAGGACAACGCCGGGGTCATTCGCTTCAACGACGACTGGAGCCTGGTATTCAAAGTAGAAACCCACAATTCCCCCAGCGCCCTGGATCCTTACGGCGGAGCGCTGACCGGGATCGTCGGTGTCAACCGCGATCCGTTCGGAACCGGCATGGGCGCGCGGTTGATTTTCAACACCGACGTATTCTGCTTCGCCTCGCCTTTTTACGACGAACCGCTGCCGCCGCGCCTGTTGCATCCGCGCCGGATATTTGAGGGCGTGGTCGAGGGGGTCGAACATGGCGGCAACAAGAGCGGCGTCCCCACTGTCAACGGTTCGATCGTGTTCGATGACCGGTTTGCAGGCAAGCCGTTGGTCTATTGCGGCACCGCCGCTCTGATGCCGGCGCAAATCCATGGTCAGCCCGGACACGTCAAACTGGCCAAGGTCGGCGACCGCATCATGATGATCGGCGGCCGTATCGGCAAGGACGGCATCCACGGCGCAACCTTCTCCTCGGAAGAACTGCACGAAGGATCGCCCGCCACGGCGGTGCAGATCGGCGACCCGATCACCCAGAAGCGCATGTTCGACTTTTTGATCATTGCCCGCGATCGCGGCATGTACAACTCCATCACCGACAACGGCGCGGGCGGCCTGTCGTCGTCCGTTGGTGAAATGGCCGAAGACACCGGCGGCTTTGAGATGCACCTGGATCGCGCGCCGCTGAAATACTCCGGTCTGCAACCCTGGGAGATTCTTATCTCCGAGGCCCAGGAACGCATGACCGTGGCGGTTCCCGACGACAAGGTGGAGGAATTCCTCGCCTTGGCCAGGGAGATGGATGTCGAAGCCACCGACCTGGGGGTTTTCAACGATTCCGGCTATTACCACTGCCTGTACAACGGCAAGACGGTCACCTATCTGCCGATGGAATTTTTGCACAAGGGCGTACCGCAACTCAAACTGCAGGCCCGCTGGGAAGACCGTGGCTACCAGGAACCGGAGTTCAGCCAACCCCTCGATATGGATGCGACCCTGCGCCATATGCTGGCACGACTGGATATCTGTTCCAAGGAGAGCGTGGTGCGTCGCTACGACCATGAGGTTCAGGCCGGCACGGTACTCAAACCTCTGGTCGGCGTTGCCAACGACGGCCCGGCCGATGCCGCCATGGTTCGCCCCCTGCCCGACTCCTTTGAAGGCATTGTCGTCGCCCATGGCATCACCCCGAGTTACAGCGACATCGATACCTACCACATGATGGCCTGTGCCATCGATGAAGGTCTGCGCAACTATGTCGCCGTAGGCGGAGACATCGAGCATGTCGCCGGCCTCGACAACTTCTGCTGGTGCGATCCGGTACAAAGCGACAGGACCCCGGACGGTGAATACAAAGCCGCTCAGTTGGTTCGCGCCAACAAAGCCCTGTACGATTACTGTCTGGCTTTTGGAGTTCCGCTGATATCCGGCAAGGACTCCATGAAAAATGACTACCAGATCGGCGACACCAAGATTTCCATTCCGCCGACGGTGCTGTTCTCGGTCATCGGCAAAACGGACGATATCCGCAAGGGTGTCACCATGGATGCCAAGCGCCCCGGCGATCTGGTTTACCTGCTCGGCACCACCCGCAACGAACTCGGCGCCTCCGAATACTACGGCATGCTCGGCTACCTGGGCAAAAACGTGCCCAAGGTCGACGCCGCCACAGCCCTGCAGCGCTATCGCAGCGTCAATCAGGCCCAGAAACAGGGGCTTCTGGCCAGCTGCCACGACCTTTCCGATGGTGGCCTCGGCGTCGCCCTGGCGGAGACAGCCTTTGCAGGCGGTTTTGGCATGCATATTGACTTGAATAACGTCAAATGCGACGAAGTACTGCGCGAAGACGCCGTTTTGTTCTCCGAATCAGCCAGCCGTCTGCTGGTCACGGTACGTCCTGACAACCAGGAGGCCTTTGAAAAGGTGTTTGCCGGCCAGGACCTCTCTTTGCTCGGCAACGTGACCGAGGACAAGGAATTGCGCATCGTCGGTCTCGGCGGTGAAATCCTGGTCCGATCCCATATCGATGATCTCAAAGAGGCGTGGCAGGCGCCGTTAAGGGAGATGTAAGCTATGTCCAAACAAGTACGTGCCATCGTCATCGCCGGAAACGGCACCAACTGCGAACGGGAGACGGCACATGCCATCCGCCTGGGCGGTGCCGAGGTGGTTGATATCGTCCATATTTCCGAACTGCTCAGTGGCCGGGTACTGCTGCAGGATTACCACTTCCTGAATCTGGCCGGCGGCTTCCTTGACGGTGATGACCTTGGCAGCGCCAAAGCAGGTGCCAACCGGCTGCTGCATGCACCGATCAAGGACAGCGAAGAGCACCTTAGCGAGCACTTGCGCAAATTCATCGCTGACGGCAAACTCATCATGGGGGTCTGCAACGGATTTCAGTTGATGGTCAAAATGGGGCTGCTTCCGGCACTGGGAGGAGACTTTTCCCAGACCACCACTCTGACCTTCAATGACAACGGCCGCTTTGAAGATCGCTGGGTCTATCTCAAGGCTGATCCGGCTTCGCCCTGCATCTTCACCCGCGGTATCGAAGGCATGACCCTGCCCGTACGCCACGGTGAGGGCAAACTGGTGGTCGATAGCGAGGCCACCCTGGCCCGCATCGAGGAAAAACACCTTGGGGTTCTGAAATACAGCCTGTCGGATTACAGCGCGACGACCATGGATTACCCCCTCAACCCCAATGGTTCCACGGCGGCCATTGCCGGTCTGTGCGATGAAACAGGCCGCCTGTTCGGTCTTATGCCTCATCCGGAAGCCTACGTGCACCGGACGCATCATCCCCGTTGGACACGCGAGGATGACCTGCCGGAAGAAGGCATGGGCCTGTGGCTGTACCAGAACGCGGTACGCTTTATTCGCGACGAACTTCTTTAGGTTTCATGTAAGAGCCCATTCGATACTTTCCGAATGGGCTCTTCACTGAGAAATAACCAGCAGTGCCCCCCTCCGGGGGATCGGATACAAAAATCTCCTGCCCCTCTTTTCCGGGGTATGGTATATTCGAAAAATTATGGCAACGGCGCAATTCAGCGCGACGGTCCAAACGGCATCAAGCGGGGAGCTCTACAGTCTTATGTTTGACAAATTCGAGGATGAGTGCGGCGTATTCGGCATCTACAATCACCCGGAAGCCGCCAACATGACCTATCTGGGGCTTTATGCCCTGCAGCATCGCGGCCAGGAAAGTTGTGGCATTTCCGCATCTGACGGCATGCGTTTGCGAACCCATCTCGGCAGCGGCCTGGTAGCGGACGTCTTCAAAGACGATGAAATTTTCAAAAAATTGGCCGGCAGGTCGGCCATCGGTCACGTCCGTTACTCCACCGCCGGCGGCGACAACATCCGCAACTGCCAACCCATTGCCGTCGACTATGCACGGGGCAGCGTCGCCGTGGCGCACAACGGCAACCTGGTCAATGCCCGTGAAGTACGCAGCGCTCTGGAGGAAAAGGGGTCCATTTTCTCCACGACCGCCGATACGGAAGTCATCATCCACCTGTTGGCCCGTGCCCAGAGCGATTCTTTGCCTGACCGCATATCGGAGGCATTGAGGCAGGTACGCGGTGCTTACAGCCTGGTATTCCTGACCGAAACCCGCATGGTTGCCGTGCGCGATCCCCACGGCTTCCGCCCGCTGGTACTCGGCGAGGTGGATGGCACCTATGTCGTCGCCTCTGAAACCTGCGCCCTCGATCTTATCGAAGCCAGATATGTTCGTGAAATTGAGCCAGGCGAAATGGTGGTTTTCGACCAGAACGGCATGACCTCTTACCGTCCTTTTGAAGAACGCACACCATCGCCGTGCATTTTTGAATTCGTCTACTTTGCCCGCCCTGACAGCACCCTGTTCGGACAACAAGTCTACCAGGTCCGCAAGGGTTTCGGCCGTCAATTGGCCCGAGAGCACCAGGTCGAAGCCGACATCGTCATCCCCATCCCGGACTCCGGTGTTCCCGCAGCTATCGGCTACGCTGAAGAATCTGGAATCCCTTTCGAGATGGGCCTGATCCGCAACCACTACATCGGTCGAACCTTCATCGAGCCGCAACAATCGATCCGTCACTTTGGCGTCAAGATCAAGCTCAACGCCATTCGCGAGGTGCTCGAAGGCAAACGTGTTGTGGTCATCGATGACTCGGTGGTTCGCGGCACCACTTCACGCAAAATCATCAAAATGATACGTAACGCCGGCGCCAAGGAAGTGCACATGCGGGTATCCTCGCCGCCTACCGCCTACCCCTGTTTCTACGGGATAGATACACCCACCCGCAAGGAGCTGATCGCCTCGTCGCACACCAACGAGGAAATCTGCCGTTACATTACAGCCGACACTCTTGGGTATCTTTCCCTGGAAGGCATGCTTGAAATTGCCGGCGCCCCCAAGGGAGCCACCGGACACTTCTGCGAAGCCTGCTTCAGTGGTAACTACCCGGTGAAATTTCCGCGCTTGAATTCGGACGACCAACTCGGTCTGTTCTGAGGGTCTTTAAGCGCGCCGGCAGAGTTACCAGGCATCAGGTGGATAATCCCAGAGCTTGGCCAGACACGTGATGACTTGAATTGTTACCCTAAATGATGCATACGAAAAACTTATAGGATGGCTAAGCAAAACTTTCGTCCTACAAGGCGTGGTGATTTTTCAGGAATGAAGGCATACACCTGGTATGTCGAGATCCTGAAAAAACGCCGCAACACCGTAGGGCGGACTTTTTGCGACGCCATCATAAAGGAGATTTGGTTTTGACCAGTGATCGTGCAGAACTTAAAGCCATTATTCGACAGATATCCTACGAAGAGCGGGAAGTAACCTTGGCCTCCGGCCGCAAAAGCAATTTTTACTTCGACGGCAAGCAGACGACTCTTCATCCCCGCGGTTCCATGCTGGTCGGCAAGGCGGTATTGGAAGAACTGAAACATTTCCCCGCGCCTGTCGAGGGTGTGGGGGGCCTGACCCTGGGAGCCGATCCCATAGCCACGGCCGCTGCCCTGGTAAGCTCCATGGGAGATACACCGATCCCGGCGTTTATCATCCGCAAGGAGCCCAAAGGCCACGGCACCGGTCAATGGCTGGAAGGCCGCAAGAACCTGCGCCCCGGCGCCCGGGTAGTGATCGTGGAAGATGTCCTCACCACCGGCGGTTCGGCCCTCAAAGCCGTGGACCGCGCCCGTGAAGAAGGACTGGAAGTTCTCGGCATCATCACCCTGGTCGATCGCCAGGAAGGCGGCCGGGAAATCGTCGAGGCCGCCGGCCTGCAACTGCGCTCCATCTTTACCAAAAGCGAGATCGTTGCGGACTGAAGATCGTCGGCATCCGTCAAAAGACTTTAAAAAAACAAAGGGGGGAAAGCCAATGGCTTTCCCCCCTTTGTTTTTCTCTTTTATCGTAACCCCGCTATTCTTCAGGGATTCTGAACACCGCCAATACCCCCGGCAACGCCTCGATCTCCTGTTTATCGAGTTGAGCTGTTTCCCCAATGACGCCGATGATCACCCGATTGGCTCCTGTCGATTGATGGAAATCGTAATCACGCTCCACCAGATACTGTTTAAGTTGGCCAAGATCCTGCTCCGTGGCCGTTGACCGCATTATCACCAGCATCGCCTATTCCCCTTTCGTTCGAATACGTTCCAACCGCCGGGTTTCATCGATAACGCGCTCATACAGCCGTACGATGGCACCATCATCAAGAGGACCGGGATTGGTAGCCTTCATGCGCTCAAAGATCTTCTGCTCCCGCTGGGGATCATAAACCGCGCGCCCTTCGTTTTTTTTTATTTCCCCGATGGCCAGGGCCAAAGCGGCTCGACGGTTGAATATCTGCAATAATTCATCGTCCAGTGCGTCGATTTCTTGTCTTATTTCATCAATAGTCAAACCCAACTCCCGACTTTAAGTATCCATACGAAACTACTGATAATATCAGGTAAAGTTCCGCAGGAATATAATTATAGTTTTTTACGTATCAACGTATCTTTCTTCCAATTCAAATCATCCCGTTCCGGATAATCGATATTGTAGTGCAAGCCTCTGCTTTCGCGCCGCATACGCGCACAACGCACAATCAATTCAGCAACCGTAGCAATGTTACGTAACTCAATAAGGTCCGAGGTCGGATAAAAGTCCCAGTAATACTCTGTAATTTCATCCTTGATCATCTGGATGCGCCGCAAAGCGCGCTTGAGACGTTTATTGGTGCGCACGATGCCGACGTAATTCCACATGCAGCGTCGAATTTCATCCCAGTTATGGGCAACAACCACTTCTTCATCGCTGTTGGTCGCCTTCCCGTAATCCCATGGCGTAACCTGCGGTACCTGTCCCTGCTTTTCCTTAATGCGGGCCAGACTGCGCTGGGCCACCAGATCCGCAAAAACCACCCCTTCCAACAGACTGTTACTCGCCAGACGGTTTGCCCCGTGGAGGCCAGTACAAGCCACCTCACCAATGGCAAACAGATTCACAAGGTCCGATTCCCCCCACTTATCGACCTTTACGCCCCCGCACACATAATGGGCCGCGGGGACAACCGGGATAGGTTCCCTGGTGATGTCGATGCCGAACGAAAGACAGGTTTCATAGATATGGGGGAACCGGTCACGGATGTAATCGGCATCACGGTGAGTAATATCGAGGAAAACACTTTCGTCACCGTGAATTTTCATCTCATTGTCAATAGCCCGGGCGGTAATATCACGAGGCGCCAGATCGCGCAATTCATGATACTGATCCATAAAAGCCGTGCCATCGCGTCGCCTGAGAATGGCTCCTTCTCCGCGCACCGCTTCGGATATCAGAAACGATTTGGCCTTGGGATGATATAACGTGGTGGGATGGAACTGCATGAATTCCATATCGGCAATAGTCGCACCCGCGCGATATGCCATGGCGACGCCGTCACCGGTAGCCACATCGGGATTACAGGTATAGAGGTAAACCTTGCCAGCGCCGCCGGTTGCCAGAACAGTAACCCGGGCACCAAGGGTCTGCACTTTGCGACCGGCTATGTCCAGAATATGGGCTCCAAGACATCGGGTGGGACGATGCATATGCGCCCCCCCTGCTTTGGCATCGGTAATAAGATCGATGGCGATATGGTGTTCATAAATCGTAATATTTGGATGAGCCCTGGCGGCTTCAACCAGTGCTCTTTCGATCTCCTGCCCTGTCATATCCTTGGCATGCAGAATGCGACGCCGACTATGACCACCTTCACGGGTCAGATCGTAGGTATCATCATCTTTTTTGCTGAAGCGAACCCCCCAGTTAATAAGGTCGGCAATCGCCTGGGGTCCGCGCTGTACGACCATCCTGACAACATCTTCATTGGACAGATGTCCACCGGCGACCATGGTATCACGCACATGCGCGGCAAAGCTATCCTCCGAAGAAAGGACCGAAGCGATGCCACCCTGCGCCAGCGTGGTTGCCGTCTCCGAAATCTCCCTTTTGGTCACAACGGCCACCTGGCCGAAATCAGCGACTTTTAGAGCATAGGACAAACCGGCAATGCCGCTGCCGATGACAAGAAAATCCGTGGTGATGTTCACTGCGAGGCCTCACTTCCAGGAATAACAATACAAGCGAATCGACTGCCCTTATCTGAAATCACGGGCAGGGCTAACGCCGTTATTTGCATGAATTTAAGGAATAAAGCGAGTCAAAAAATTTTTGGTGCAAAAAACTGCAGCCATTATCGGAACCCCCCTCTGCATTGTCAAGGTTTTTGCATGTGCAAGTTACTTGTAATGCAATCCCTTTCCGGTTATAGTGCTGGAGTGCCTCGGTAGGAGAACAATGAAACATTTTTTTGTCACATGCATATTGGTTGCAGGAGGGATCTCTCTCCTGGGCGCAGTCAGCGCCCGGGCGGATATCTACCGGTACGTCGACAGCAACGGCGTCATGCATTTCACCAATACCCCCACCGATCCTCAATACACGTTTTACCTCAAGGAATCCCTCAAGGAATCAACCGGCCAACAGGGTTCAAATCAAAGCATCGAAGATATTATCGAACGCTATGCCTTGGCCAACCGTCTGGAAAAAGCCCTGGTCAAGGCTGTCATCAAAGCCGAAAGCGATTACAACCCCCGCGCCCTCTCCAGCAAGGGTGCGCAAGGCATGATGCAACTGATCCCGGAAACAGCCCGCGAAATGAAGGTTGTCGATCCATTCGACCCCGAAGATAACATCCGGGGCGGCACCCGCTACCTGCGAAAGATGCTCGATCTTTTCAACGGCAACACGGACCTGGCAATCGCTGCGTACAATGCCGGCCCCGGCGCGGTGCGTCAGCACGGTGGCATTCCTCCCTACACCGAAACGCGCAACTACGTTCAACGCGTCAAACGCTTTCTCCAGGCTTACCGATAAAACGGCATGGCCTTGCGCGCATGATCGACCGGGATATTTAACCTTTTTCCGAACATCGAGTCGTGGACTTCAGATATCCCGCATTCAAGCTTCCGACCGTTTCACCTCCCTCCGGACAGCCTTATAGCAAACACTTGCGGCAAAATTTGTCGTCAGGGGGGCGCAGGGCAAACATTTTATGTCCCACTTAAGCGGAAAATTGTGGTGCCATCGAAGCAAACCGGAGAAGTCTGTCCTTTTTCAAAGGATATATTTGTTTGGTCTTCCACAGCAAAATCGCGCCCCGACTACTGATTGCGAAACAAATCAAAAATCCCTGAATTTTTTGTTGACTTGAAAAATGCCATTTGCTATTAATAACCCCGCTCGCAACACGGAGCAGTAAGCATCATGCGGGAATAACTCAGTGGTAG
>DIKU01000129.1:15091-15220 GCA_002424645.1 Pelobacter sp. UBA5610
CGAATCCCGTTTCCCGCTCCAGCGATCAAGGCCCCGAGCTCATCGGTTCGGGGCTTTTCAATCCAGCCGCGATCGAGATGCTTAGGTGTTGCAAGGCCGTAAATAAATGCGGGAATAACTCAGTGGTAG
>DIKU01000129.1:15256-43966 GCA_002424645.1 Pelobacter sp. UBA5610
ACCCCGAATCAATTGATTCGGGGTTTTTTTTATCATCAGCACCCAACTCTCCGCTGCCCCCTGCCCTGCCCCGATAAATCAACGCTCAAAACTTCAGATATCGGTCATGAGGTGCATTCAAAACAGCTCTCAAACTACCATTTCAGAAAAAAATCTGCTATGTTCGATAATCTGTCAGATAATTTTTTACCGGCTGGTTAGCGTAGTATTGCACGCAAACCACCCCACCCCATTTCAAGTATCGCGCGGTTGGTTATGGCATTGCCTGCTGAGATTTTCCCGGCACCGCCAAAGCGCCCCCAACTCCGCCCTATGCACATCATGCCTCATAGCATTGTGCACGCAGTCCAAAAAAAACCAGAATCCGACCAGAGGATTACCACCGCTCAGAGCCCCTGACGAAAGGACCCGATACAGCTCATGTACTGGAAACCGGAAATCGAAATCCTCCCGCAGCCGCAACTCCACATTCTTCAGGCACAACGACTGCAAGACACCTTGAGCCGTGCCGCAAATTCTCCCTACTACGGCGAACTGTTTCGCCGGCAGGGCATTGCACCTGAAATCATAAAAAGTGTCGATGACATAAGGCGCCTGCCTTTTACCACCAAAGAAGACCTGCGCAACAATTTCCCCTACGGCTTTCTTACTGTACCGAAACAGGGAGCCGTTCGCCTGCACTGCTCAAGCGGCACCACCGGCAATCCCACCGTAATTTTCCATGATAATCACGATTTATCCTCCTGGGCAGACCTGGTTGCGCGTTCCCTGTATTGCGCCGGGCTGCGGGACACCGATGTTTTCCAGAACATCTGCGGGTATGGCCTGTTTACCGGAGGGCTTGGTTTTCAGTACGGGGCCGAACGTCTCGGTGCCCTCGTTATTCCGGCTGCGGCCGGCAATACCCGGCGTCAGATCAAACTGATGCAGGATTTTGGCACCACGGCCGTGCATACCATACCGAGTTATCTTTTTCGACTGCACAGTGCCTTTCAGGAAATGGGGCTGGACCCACGCAAAGACACCAACCTCAAACTGTTTGTCATCGGAGCGGAACCGCATACCGACGCACAAAGACGCCGCATTGAAGAATTGTTCGGCGTCAGAGCCTTCAACTCTTATGGACTTTCGGAAATGAACGGCCCTGGCGTTGCCTTTGAATGTGAATACCAGAACGGTCTGCATGTATGGGAGGATGCGTTTCTGACGGAAATCATCGACCCCGACACCTTACAACCCGTCCCCGATGGTGAAGAAGGAGAATTGGTATTCACCACCCTCGATCGTCACGCCATGCCCCTGTTGCGCTACCGAACCCGCGATCTGACCCGCTTTTTAACGGGCGATTGCCCGTGCGGACGTACCCACCGTCGATTGGATCGCATCTCAGGTCGGACGGACGATATGTTTATCATCAAAGGCTGCAATGTTTTCCCCATGCAGATAGAAAAGGTGCTGATGCGCTATACGGAAGTCAGCACGGACTATCTCATCGAACTGGAAACCGTGGATGGCAACGATGACATCACCGTCAAGGTAGAACTGCAAAAAGAATGGTTTACCGGCAACATCGAGGCTCTGGAAAAACTCTCTCGACGTATCGCCAATGAGGTGCGGGATGAGATACTGGTCTCCCCCAATGTCAGACTGGTCGAACCGGGAAGCCTGCCAAAAACTGAAGGCAAGGCCGTTCGGGTCATCGATTCACGGATCCCCTAGGAGGTCGCCATGATTGCGCATCAGGTTTCAATTTTTCTGGAAAACAAGCCAGGCCGCCTGGAAAAGGTAACGGCTGTTCTCAAGGCCACCGACATTAATATCAGGGCCATGACCCTGTCGACCAGTTCTGCAGGCTGGGGCATTCTCAATCTGTTGGTCGACCATCCCGAAACAGCCTGCCAAAAACTTTCACAGGCCGGGCATCCTGCCGTACTGCGGGAAATCGTGGTGGTCAGCATGAAGGACCGCCCGGGAGCATTGCACGACATGTTGAGCCTTCTTGCCCAGGCGGGTCTAAACATTCAGAACGCCTATGGCACCGTACTTGGCGACAACAAAGAGGCTATTTTGATTATCGACGTGGAAAACGCCGACCATGTGCAAAAAGTTTTTGAATCCGCGGGTGTACAAACCCTCCGTGCCGAAGATGTCTATCGTATTTGAAAAACGGCGGATGCGTGCCGGAAAAAACAGATAAAATCCCTTCGGGATGCCTTGCTGGTTCCTGCATAACAGATGCATGTGGATCGAGTCGACCACCTAACAGACAATTTACCTGCGCTCACCCTGTGCGCAATGTTTCGGAGTAAGCCATGCCTTTGCTGTTGCGCACCTACCTGCAAAATATCGCGATCATCCTGTTTGGCCTGCTTCTGCTTGCACCTCAGGTGCAAGGTGCCACAACGGCTGGCAGCCCATCATCAAAACAAGACTCTGACGGCTTACCTCTTGGACAAATGTTGCTGGTCGGATTTGCCGGTTCCGTCATCAATGAGGGCCATCCTATCCTGGAGGATATAAGGCAACGTCACCTCGGCGGGGTCATACTGTTTAATTATGGTTCCGACAGCGCAGCGCCGGCCAACAACATCACATCTCCTCGACAACTGCGTAAACTCACGACCCGCTTGCAGCAAGCTGCACCAAACCGGACCCCACTGCTGATTGCTGTTGATCAGGAGGGTGGTCGCATCTGTCGTCTAAAGGAAAGCTTAGGGTTTCCAGCCACGGTCTCTTTTGCGACCCTGGGGCAACGCAACAATCTGGCCTTTACCCGCCAACGTGCAGGTGAAATTGCCTCCACCTTACAGAAAGCCGGAATCAATCTTAATCTCGGCCCTGTGGTAGATTTGAATGTCAACCCCGCCAATCCAATCATCGGCAAACTGCAACGAAGTTTTTCCGCCGACCCGACGGTGGTAACGGCGCATGCCCGCGAGTTCATCCGTGCCCACCATGAGCGTGGAATTCTTTGCAGCCTCAAGCACTTTCCGGGACATGGAAGCTCAACCGCCGATTCCCACAAGGGATTTGTCGATGTGACGGATACCTGGAGTAAAAAAGAGCTGCAGCCTTTTCGTACCCTGACCCGGGAAGGCCTTGCCGATACGGTACTGACGGCGCATGTGTACAACGCCGGCCTCGATCCCAAGCTACCGGCTACGCTTTCGAAGCCAACCGTCGAAGGGTTGCTGCGCAAACAACTCGGTTTCCAAGGCGTCGTCATCAGCGACGACCTGACCATGGGCGCCATTGCAGGGCAATACACACTTGAGGAATCGGTGGAAAAAGCACTCAATGCCGGAGTGGACATGCTGTTGCTGGCCGACAACCGCCCCGACACCACTACACGCATGCTTGCAATTTTGCAGAAATTGATAGATTCAGGCCGCGTATCCCGGCAACGCATCGATCAATCCCTCAAACGTATCGAGAAACTCAAAAACCGGCTGCATGAATCCAACAAGAGGGACCATGTCTAACCCGGCTACCATGAACATTATCGGCTGCGGCCGTGTTGGTAAAACGCTTGCTTATCTGTGGCACCGCAACCGGATCATTCATGTTCAGGGGATCAGCAATCGCAGCAGGACCAGCGCACAAAGCGCCGTGGATTTTATCGGCGGCGGCACGGCATGCGTTACAGAAGAATTGCAACCTGCCGATTTCACCATGATCGCAACCGCCGACAATACTATCGCCGCGTGTGCCACACAACTTGCCAACACCGGCATCCTGCGGCCGGGGAATATCGTTTTTCATTGCAGTGGATCCCTCGGCTCCGAGATTCTGACCGCCGTAAAACCTTACGGCGCGCTGGTTGCGAGCGTTCATCCGATAAAAAGCTTTGCCGAGCCTGCGTCGGCAGCAGCCAGTTTTCACGGGACCTTCTGTGGCATAGAAGGTGATCCGGAGGCCACCGCGCGCCTGACCCCCTTATTTGAAAACATTGGCGGCTCGCCTCTGCCCTTGCGCTCCGAAACCAAAGCTCTCTACCATGCCGGCATGGCGATAAGCGCAAACTATCTTGTCACGCTGCTGCAATGGGGGGTTGATACCCTTGAACAGGCCGGCCTGCCACCGGCAACCGGATTAAAAGTTATCGAACCGATGGTGCGCAATGCTCTGGACAATGTCTTCAACCTGGGCCCCGCTGAAGCCCTTACGGGTCCCATCGCCCGCCGCGACGATACCATCGTCAGGCATCACATAGAAGCCTTGCAGAGTTGGCAACCTGAGTTCGCAAACCTTTACCGTGCCCTTGGTTATCAAACCCTGAAGCTGGCTCAAAAACAGGCACCGGCATTGCCAGCCGAGGAACAGGCCATGAAAAAACTACTCTCCGACGAAGGGGAGCCATAAATCGGAGCGAGAGGGATAGCAGGCCTGTTCTACTAGCCTGATCGGGCATACAAATAAAAAAGCGGCCGATTCACCCTGAATCCGGCCGCTTTTGATCCATCTTGTTATCAAGGAAAACACCGCACCCGGGATCTACAAATCAACATCCCGACCAAAGGCATGAAAATCATCCAGATTACTGAACTCGACCCAAGCCAGATATTCATTGGGCGCGTTGACATAGCGATAGATATTTTCGACGATATTAAAGTGCCTTCGCTCCTCCTCGGCAATACGTGACAAGAGTTTCGCGACCTTCGGGTCTTTTTCCCGACGCGCGGCATCTTCATAAAAATGCGCACCATCTGCCTCAAGTTTCATGGCATAGCCATACCCCTCGAGATTATCCTGCATAACAGCGACATCCGCTTTTTTCTCAAGCAGATCGGCAAAAACATTTCTGGCCTCATCCAGCACCCCTGATTCCTGCGACCCAGTGCTTTCCATGGCATTTTTCAGATCATGAAACAGCTGATAATGCTTTTTCTCATCTTCGGCCAGATTGATAAAAATTTTTTTTATCCCGGCAACGGGACTTTTACTGGCGAGCTGTCGATAAAAAGCTTCCGCATCTGTCTCCATTTGCATTGCGAAATCGAAAACATTCATGACCTTCTCCTTCTCCGGAAATACAACGGATCCTTTAAGATCATTGCCCGGACAGATAAAGTACCGACATGCGCGATACAACCCGTCACCCGGAGGTTGCTTCGGTCTCCAGGGCGTGTTGCCGTTTTTTCAATGCTTCCGCGTGCTGTTCTTTTTCCTCGGACAGCCACTTAAAAGCTTCTCGTCCCTGAGGATGAGACGACCTCACGGATGTATCCTTGAAATATCCGGCCAGTGCTTCCTCAACCTCGATAGCCAATGCGAGGGCGTCCCTGTCCGAAGAAAGGCTATCAACCCGGATTTTGATGTTCTCAGCGGCATTAAATAGGTCGTCAGGCAATCGCTGCAGATAGGGAAGAACCTCTTCCTCATCATCCCAGAAACCCTCGGCGGAATAATCCCGAAGACGCATACGCAAGGTACGCAACAGTGTCATCGTATCCTGCGCCATACCGCTAAATACATCCCGGAGCAATTCGCTTTTGGCTTTGCGCGCCAAAGCAACAAAAAACCGATGTTCCCGATGTTCGATTTCCATGGCCATCCGTATGGCCTCAAATCCGCTGAAATGTGCAATGCCTCGCACGAATAACATTCCTCCTATTTACCGAAAAGCCCTTTCATCACTCCCTCGAGAAGCTTTTCTTCAGTAGCCTTTTTATCCGCATCAGCGTCGTCGGTTGTTGCACCCTGTTGCGACTGTTCCGAAGCCGGAGCCTGGTCATCCTTTTTTGGTTTAAAGAGTTTTTCCTGCAGGGTCTTTTGCAATTGTTGCTGTACTCCGCGCTGAATACTCCCCCCCAGGGCCTTGGTATCGAGAGCAAAGCGCGGCGCCTTGACGCTTCCGGTGACTTTAAGGGGCAGTTCACCCCAGCCTTGAGAATCGGTCAAAAACCGACTGAACTTTTTACTGCTATCCAGACGCGCAGTCAATGCAGGCGCCAGACGGACCGGCAGCCCAACATCGAGAGTACCATCAAGACCAACCGTTCCGGTAGGAGCAAGCCGGACCTGATCTCCGGCAAGATTCCCCGCAAGCTGAATGCGACCGTCTTTTACCACCAACTGACCGCCAGCCTGCGAGAATCGTAGTACCCGCAATTCCTCCAGGTCGAGAAAATCGGCCAGCCCTCTAACCAGACCAGCTCCGGTCAGCTTCCCATCGGCAATATTAAGATCCCCGCTGCCGGAAAGACTTTTTTTCAGATCATCCAGCCCTGTTCCCTGCCCCTGCATATCAACGGATAAATTCAATGAACCGAAGACCGTGCCCCTGATTTTAGGTGCAAAGGCAGACAACAACGAATCGGCCTGAATAGCGCTGGTCTGAATATGGGTTTTGTAAGCCAAACCCGGCTTGGTAAGATCGATACGCGCGGTTTCCGAAAAAGTCCCACCGGCTGCCTTGCCGGTTAACTGTTCCAGGGTGAAAATATTGTTTTTGAGCTGGTAACGGGCGTTCAGATCCTGGATAAGGGTATTGCGCCACACGGCCTGTCCGACACGCAAAGTGCCGAGAGCGGTAATCGGAAAGTTATAAGGTCCGAGCCGTCGTTTCGCGGTTTTGGCCTTGGTTTCGGTGCCGGCATCCTTTTTGGCTTTTTTCCCGGGAGTCCCACCAAGCAGTTTATCAAGTTGAAGCCGATCTGCGGTAAGACCGGATGTCACGCGGATCGGTTTGCCCATCAAGTTTTCCGCCGAAAGATCGAGCAGTGCACGATCTTCCCCCAACACCAGATTAAGCTTGCGGCCTTGCAGGGTGTCTTTGGTCAAAGCCAGGTTGCCGGTCAACTGAGGACGCAAACTACCTGCGCTGAACTGTACCCCTTCAAGCCGCATGTCTCCCGTTTTCAGCAGAGCCTTAGGCTTATTCAGGGCTCCCTCAAGCTGAAATCGCGCATGGACAAATCCGGCAGGTTTCATCTTGGGGATGTTCCCCAGCAATGCCGGGGGCAGGATCTCTGGAAGCGTCGCGAGATCGATCCGGGATATCGTCGCGGTACCATGCATGGCGGGACCTTTGCCAAGCTGATCGAAACGCGCTTGCAGATCAACGGGCAGTCCGCCCACAAGCAGGCGACCACGGGTTAATTCCAGAACACCGGCGGCACGGTCAAGTTGCATATCGTGGTCGAAAGTAATATCGAGTCCTTTAATAGGACTCTTCGAGGGAGTCGAAGGCGCCATTTCGAGCCCGGCAAGCATAATGCTACCGGCGCTGTGCAGATTCTGCGCTGTACCATCGACATCAAGATCACAATTGATCTTTAGAGCCTTGATTTTACCGGGTTGTTTTTTTTCAAAATAGGGGGCGAAATCAGGCAGATTCAAGTCAGCCAGTTTAACTTTGACCTGAGCTCCCCTTGCGGCGGGGTCAATCTGCCCGCTTATGTCGAGCTTTGCCTGATTGACAAGCACTCCCATGGTTATGGGAAAAGGCTGTTCTTTTGATATATTTTCGGTGTGCAGATCAAGCTGCGACAAATCAAGGGTAAAAGGCTTCTCAGGATTAGCCCGGTAATCGACAAACTGCACCTTACCGTCGGAAAGGGCCACTTCGGAAATCAGCAAGCTGAAAGACTTACCTTCCTGTTCCGATAGTTCCTGTTCAGGGGTCGGCTTTTTTTTCTTTTCCAACAAGTCGCTGAAATTAAGCGTGCCATCCGCCTGCCGCACAATCCGCACCACCGGTTGCTCCAATCGAACCTCATCCACCACCACTTTAAGTTTCAGCAAGGGCCAAAAACGGTAACGCAAAACCACCGTGCCTGCTTCAACAAAAGGAGAGGTTCCCTCTTTATCCATAACGGTAAGGTCATGCAGAACAATGCCGGAAAAAATACTGATTTCGATATCTCCGAGTGCAACATCCCGTTGCAACGCTTCTTTGGCCATAGGGAGTACAGTGTTCCGCACCTGTTCTGAGGTGATGAGAAATTTGGCCAGAACAAGAAGCAGCACGACCAGCACCGCCAGACCACCCAAAGCAAAACCAACGTAACGAAGCACTTTTTTCATGCATCCTCCAAAGATAAAGACTTTGATCACTTAAATCCTTCTATTTTCATCAGAACCATAGAAAGCTCGCCCCATATGGCCGACATGGTTAATTTTCATCAACAAGATCAGGCAACCCCGCGGTCAGAAGCACATACTTCCATTGACTGGCGGTAACCGGTTGAACGGATAACCGGCTGCCTCGCTTTAATACCTCCATCTGCGACAGGTGCGGATGGTGCCTGAGATCATCGCGGCTAAGTGGTGTTGGCAGATGGGCAAGGTACTGCACATCGACCATATACCAGAGGGGGTTGGCTTCACTGCTGCGAGGGTCAAAATGATCCGACCGGGGGTCCCAGGCGGTATAGTCGGGGTAGCCGGAACGCACAACCCGCGCCACGCCGACAATGGCAGGTTCAGAAATATTGCTGTGATAAAAAAGCACTCCGTCCCCTACCTGGATATCATCCCGGAGAATATTTCGCGCCTGATAGTTTCGCACTCCGTCCCACGGGGAGATACCGTCCGGACAACGTTCAAGATCATCGATGGAGAAACATCCGGGTTCGGATTTCATCAACCAATATCGGCGAGTATCCGCCATGTATTTTATCCTTCCATTTTTCACCGGATTCAGCCGGTGATAAAAGCTTTTCCTGCTTCGACCAGATGCTCAAGATCTTTTTCGCTGCGTGCTTCACAATAAAGCCGCACAACAGGCTCGGTCCCTGATTTACGCAATAACATCCAGGCATCCTTTTCCAGAAGAAATTTCCACCCGTCCACGGTAACAATATCGAGTACCTTCCATCCACCGATGGACTGAGGAGGGTTGGCCATTTTCTGCGTAAACTGATCCTCAAACCCCTCTGAAAGACGGATATTCTTGCGCCGCGTGTAAAAACTTCCAACACGGTTATACAGGTCCTGCAACTGGGATCCCAGCGGTTTGCCCGTCACGGCCACCATTTCCGCCGCCAGAAGACAGGCCAGAATACCATCCTTTTCGGGAACATGCCCGGCAACCGTGAGGCCGGCGCTTTCCTCACCGCCCAGCAAGGCATGGCCGGCACTTATAAGTTCGCCGATATATTTGAACCCCACCGGAGTTTCATGCACCTGTTGTCCATGGTAACGGGCCACAGCATCGATAAAATGGGAGGTCGCCACAGAACGCGCCGCAGCGCCTTTTATATCCCGCACCCGAATAAGGTAATCGTACAACAGCGCCAGAAAATAATTCGGTTCGATAAAAGTGCCATCGTAATCGATAAGACCATAGCGATCAGCGTCGCCATCGGTAGCAAGACCTAAAGAGATGGCCTGATCTCTTTTCACCAGATCGATAAAATCCCCTACGTAATTTTGCGCCGGTTCAGGCGGAAACCCACCAAAATAGGGATCCCGATAATCGTTGATACACACTACCCGGGCACCGGCGTCACGCAACATTTTATCGAGATATCCACGGGCAGTACCATACAGGGGATTCACCGCAATGGTGATCCCTGCGCGCCCGATCACTTGCAAATCCACCAGTTTTTCGAGGGATTTTTCATATTTTGGCTGAGGGTCGATTTCCTCTACCAGCCCACTTTGAAACGCCTCATCCAAAGGCATGGCCCGATAGCATATTTCTCCGACCATGGCATTGGCGCGCCTCTCTATATCGTCCGTTACTTCCGGCAACGCTGGTCCCCCCGATGCCGGGGAGAATTTCATGCCATTGTAATCGGCAGGATTATGACTGGCAGTAAAATTGATGCCGCCGGCGGCATTGCGCCGCAAAATCTCAAATGCGATAGCCGGAGTTGGTGTATCCCGGTTGCAAAGGAACGAGGGAATGCCGTCGCCAGCAAGCACACTGGCTGTTTCGCGGGCAAATTTCTCTCCCATAAAACGGCTATCGTGCCCGATGACCAGTCCACGTTCGTGCAAGCCCTTGGAACGCAGGTGATCTGCTATGGCCTGGGTAACCACCCGAACATTGTCGAGAGTAAAATCCTCGCAAAAAATACCTCGCCAACCGGAGGTTCCAAATTTGATACCATGCATAGTCTTCCTCCTGTAAATATTCGGAATCCCAACAATGCTTACGATATGCAAAGTAAAAGCCGACAAGTTTGTTATCTTGTTTTATTGTAACAAAGCGGCTGACCAAAGCATTAATTGTTTTCGGTTATTATTTTATTATCAACCTGTAAACCGACCACCCGCGCGAATCTTTGACAAAACATGTTTTACGTAAGGACAGTCATCAGGCAGGAGTCCCTTGAGCACCAGTTGCGGTGTCAAAGCAACACACCCTTCACGCACAGCGCAACGTTCGGGGTAGACGCGGCATAGGTGCGTGTCAAGATCCAGATACTCGCATGGATCATCGGTATAATAAATTTCCCCTTCAAATTCGATTTTTTCGTAGCAACATTGTCCACATCGACGACAGATTTTTTCCCAATCCTGATTCATGTTAGTTACTTTTCTCCATTCCCAGGCAACAGAAACTCCCCTCTGCCAACCACGGCACAAAAGGAATCCGCGACCGCGGAATTAATGATTGACAAATTTCACCAAGCTGTTAAATAATGTCGTCTTTAAGAACGAAAGCTCTTCAGAAGAACGACATAAAGGAGGCAACACCATCCCATGAAATGCGAAACTATTCTTCCCGGTACCGAGTGTACCTTCTGGAGCAAGAACGGCTGTATCTTCGAAGGTAATTCCTGTCAGCCCATTGTCGAAGCCTGTCAGGGCTGCGACCGTGTAGTGGAAAGCACCATCGGTCCCGTTTGCTCGGCGTATCCTTGCCCCGAGCGTAAATGGGCCCAAGGCCTGTGCAACCTCGCCACTCACAAGAAAGTTGAAATCCAGGTTAGCACTCAGAAAGTCAACCCGCTTAAAGCCTCTAAAAAGGCTTCCGCAGGCAAGAAGAAATAACTTATTTCTTCTTGGGAGCGAAATGGAAGGGCAGCCTGTACAGGCTGCCCTTTTTTTATTGGCAAACTATTTTTTGGAAGACCGCCCCAACTCGGTTTCAAGCCCTTCCACCACCGCCGCAACTTCTTTGAGAAGATCCTGCGAATCCCGCCCCTTTTCAAGTTCGAGAAAACGGCGATAATGTTTGAGAGCCTTTTCCGTCTGTTCCTCATCCAGCATGAAATGTCCAAGAGCCAGATGCACGTCGGCGAGATCCTCCTGTAATTCAAGGGCTTGCAGATATAACCGTTCGGCATTCGCCGTATTGCCCATATCGTGTTGCAAATCACCCAGATGCAGCAAGATGTGAGGATCTTCTGGATCAAGCTGCAACGCTTTTTCGAAGGACGCCAGAGCCTGCTCAGGTTGGCCGAGCGCCACGTATACATCACCGAGGCCATTCAGTACAAAAGCAGATTCGGGGTCAAACTCGCGGGCCTGCTGCAGCAATTCGAGTGCTTGTCCGTATTCATCCCGGCTTGCATACACCAGGGCCATTCTGGCCAGAGCCTCTCCAGCTTCTTCCGGGTGAGAAATAAGCTTCCGGTAATATTCAAGAGCCTTGTCATCTTCATCCAGCTCAAAAAGCAAATCGCCAACAGCGAACAGACTTTCCACATCCCCTGGATCAAGTTCCAGAGCCGTTTGGTAAGCGGCGATCGCCTGTTCCAGTTTACCGCCCTCGGCCAGGGCTTCCCCAAGACCGGCATATAAAATCGGAACTCTCTTTTCGGATTCAATTGCTTTGCGATACAATTGCGCAGCTGCTGACCAATCTTCGTTCTCCAGCAACGCGGTGGCCTTTTGAACCGTTAACTGCCATTCTTTTTCACTTGTCATTCAATTACCATCCAATAAAGCAAGAATACCTGTAAAATATTCAGGGTGACTTCAAGCGGAAACCACTGATTTCTTCCCCTCGTCCAACTGTCTGAAACCTTTAAAGATATAATGTCCACCGCACAGAATGGTCATGCCACCGGTAATCTTGAACAAGATATCAAGAACGGGACCATCCAACCCCATAACACGCCAGATTAATGCAACACCAATAGTAACAACCTGCATGATAGTCGTGCCCTTCCCATACAGGGTAGGCACAACCTTTGGTTTCTGGCCGGTAAAGAAGATTATCGCGATCCCCAGTCCAATGAACAGATCTTTAAAACAAATCACAATCGCCAGCCAGGCGGGTATGAGTCCGATCACGGCTAAGGACACATAAGCTACCGTGCCGAGCAACTTGTCAGCCAGGGGGTCAAGATACAATCCGAGTTGGGATTCCTGTTGAAGACAACGCGCCAGATAACCATCCAGGGCGTCGGTGAGGGCCGCAGCGACAAAAATGGCGAGCGAAATATACAGCCACCCGTAGATGACACCGATCAAAAAAGCCGGGACCAGTGCCATACGTGCAAGAGTCATTATGTTGGGAATAGTCATGGAAATATCTTCATAATTTTCCGCAACGCTGCAGCAGGCATAAACAGGGCGCGTATCCCGGCAAAGCTCTTAGGCGGAAGGGACTTATAACGTCCGTCGCCAACCTGTAGCGCCTTGCGGCCCGAGAATGTGTCCAGAGTGTACCCCTGCCATACCATCCACCGTTTAAACAGGGATGGCAGTGACAAAAAAGGCTCCAGACTGAACAAACACATAATATTCAGCAGGAGCCCATGGAGCAGATTGGCGCCTTTAAAACTACAACTAGTCTCGACCGCCGTGCAGCCTGAACGATCCATCCACCGAAGTAATGGAAGAAATGGCGTGCTTATAAAGCAGCAGATCCCCTTTACTTTCGATCAGCACGCAAAAGCTGTCAAACGACTTGATGAAACCATCCAGCTTGTCGCCGGACATCATAATAATGTTCACCCGAACACGTTCTTTTCGGGCCTGATTCAAATACTGATCCTGGATGTTAAACGGCGTCTTGGACATAGCCACTCCTTTTATGTAGCATAAAAAAAACTCTCAATTAACTTCAATACCTTAGCAAACTCTCCCGAGGAATCAAGCCAAATTATTGATTTTACCTTATTGAACCATGTAAGCTGACGCTTGGCGTAGCGCCTTGAATCACGCTGTATAAGTTTTACAGCCTCTTCCAGGGACATATTTCCCCGAATATACTCCACTATTTCTCTGTAGCCAATGGTTTGCATCGCCTTGGAGTCCGGGCCGTAACCTGCTGCCAGCAACCCCTCTACTTCCTGCACCAAACCATCTTTGATCATTATACAGACACGCTGATCAATACGTTGGTATAAATCATCGCGAGGCATGGTCACCCCGAGAGTAAGGACCCGGAAGGGTGACTTGCGATGGGCATGTTCCGCCTGCACATCGGACAGACAGCGCCCACTCCGTGCATGCACTTCAAGCCCTCGCACAATGCGAACCAGATCTTTTGGGGGCAAACGCTGCGCCAACACAGGGTCTATCGACTGCAGACGCGCGTACAATATACCTTCGCACCTCTCTTCCTCTTGCATTAACTCGGATCGCAGACGATCATCCGCTCCGGGGACATCCACCAATCCATGCAGCAAGGCATGGATGTACAATCCGGTTCCCCCCACAACCACGGGAAGCCTGCCCCTTTCGCGGATAGCATGCAAGGCTGTGCGTCCCAGTTGACAAAAGTCGCTGGCGGTGAAATTTTCATCAGGATTGGCGACATCGATAAGATGGTGAGGTGCGGCAGCAAGCTCTTCAGGCAAGGGCTTGGCCGTACCAATATCCATATACCGATAAACCTGACGCGAATCGGCAGATACGATTTCAATGGGCAGTTCCTTAGCCAAGCGCACAGCCAAGGAGGTCTTGCCGGAAGCTGTCGGACCACACAGGACAAGCACCGGAGGCCGCATTTCCTGATCCTCCATATCCATCAAGCCCTTTTAAACAACCTCTCCACATCCCCGTGGGTCCAGCGCAAAAAAGTCGGACGACCGTGGGGACAATGGCTGATAAATGGGGTCTGATCCATGGCGTCAAGCAACGCCTGCATTTCCTCACGGGACAGGCGCTGATTCGCACGCAACATCCCATGGCACGCCATTTTAAGTAAAATACGTTCGAATTCCTGCTCAATCAGTTCACTACGGCCTATCGAGGACAACTCGTCGATCACATCACGCACTAATCGCTCAGCATCGGCCTCCTTTAACATCCGCGGCAACTCTTTGAGCGCAAAAGCATTGCTCCCGAAATGCTCCAATGCGAAACCAAATCGCGACAAAGCTTCGCAATACTCCGCGACCGCCCTACTCTGGCGAAAATCGAATTCCAGCACAACGGGAAAGAGCAGCAGTTGTCGCTCTACCAAACCGGTAAGATACTGCTGCTTGAGCTGCTCAAACCCGATACGCTCATGGGCGGCATGCTGATCGATAAGCAGCAGATCCGCCCCGGCCTGACACACAAGGTAACTGTTCTGGTACTGTCCGATGATACGTAACCCGGAAAAAAAACCACTGGTTTGTACCTGCACCTGCGGGTCGGGATGGCCCTGTGTACCAAAAAGATCGGATTTCGCAGGACAAACAGCCTCTTTCGGCAGAACCGTGATTTCTTGCTTTGAGGGATAAGAAGTCAACGTCTCCTTGATCTGGGTTTGGGACGGGACTGAACTTCCGCTGTCACGGTCGCCAACCACAGTTGGAAAAGGGGCTGAGGAGGTACGCGCCCCCCCTTTAGACATCGGAGGTTTGGCAGGAAGACGGGACTCACGTTCCGGCATGGCGAAAGGAGTGCTCCCCTGCTTGCCCGGTGTGGTCTGCGAGGACATGCTTAAATGGTCACGCAGGGATTGAACGATAAAATCATGGACCAGGGCCTGTTGGCGAAATCGCACCTCGTGCTTGGTGGGGTGCACATTGACGTCAACCTGCGAAGGTTCGACTTCCAGAAATAAAACCAGAACCGGGTGCCGCCCTTTTTCGAGAAGATTGCGATAGCCGTCCCCCAGAGCATGTTGAACGACGCGATCCCGGATAAACCGTCCATTAATAAATGTGTAGACACTGCCAAGACCTGCCCGACTCAAACTTGGCCTGGAGATGAGGCCGCTGAGACGCATACCTTCTGGTCCATGGCAGTCAAGACACAGCATGTCGCGTACAACTTGCCGGCCTAAAAGTTCTGCCACCCTCTCGGCAAGGGTATTCTGCCTGTTAACCTCCCAAAGCAGGCGACCATTATGCACAAACCGAAAACAGACCTCGGGACTGGAAAGCGCCAACCGGGTCAAGGTTTCGCCAATATGCCCCAACTCCGTCTCATCGGTGCGCAAAAATTTGCGACGTGCCGGTGTATTAAAAAAAAGGTTGCGAATTTCAATACTCGTCCCGGGGGGCACGCCTACTTCGGAAGCACGCTTTACCGTACCGCCTTCGGCTATAATTTCCCATCCTTCCAGGGCTTCGGCTATCCGGGTACGTAAAGAGAAACGCGATATTGCGGCAATGGAAGGCAAGGCCTCACCGCGAAACCCGAGTGTAGTCAAACGAAAGAGATCCTGCTCGGCGCGCACTTTACTGGTGGCATGCCGCTCCAGACACAAAAAAGCATCTTCACGGGGCATCCCGCTGCCATTATCGGTAACCCGGATAAGACGCTTGCCGCCATTTTCAATTTCAACCTGAATACGGCTGGCACCGGCATCTAAGGAATTCTCCACCAGTTCCTTCACAACCGAGGCAGGTCTTTCCACTACCTCGCCGGCGGCAATCTGATTGCACAAGGCTTCCGGGAGTATATGAATCTTATGAGACACCAGCCCTCACGATGACGGGAAAATAATGATTGAATAAATACAAAACGCCTGAAAGGCAATAAAAAACCCAGGGTTAGCGAGGAGACCAGGATCAGAATTTGCGCTCGAGGGAGTCAAGCATTTCGTCGATATCCTCAATATCCCCCAAATCCTGCATATCATTTTTGAAGGGTTGCGCTGGTTGCTGGCACAAGCCTAGATCGCTGGCCACATTCTCCACTATCGGGGCGGTAACCTGGCTGTGTTTGAGCAAATAGGCTTCCAGCAAACAATTGTCACAAATCGTATTGATCAAGCGGGGGACTCCACCTGCATAATTGTGGATAACAGGAATGGTGTCAGGATCGATGATCGTATGACGTGCTCCGGCTACCTGCAACCGATGACTGATATAGGCTTCGGCTGTCGTGTGGGTATAGGAATGCAGACGGTATTTGACCGCCACCCGTTGGGCAAGCGGTTCATCAAGGCGCAGACAATCCTCAACTTCAGGGAGACCGAAAAACAGAATATTAAGCAGTTTTTTAGAGGGGATCTCGAGGTTGAGCAATCCGCGAAACTCTTCCATAAGTTCACGGGTCTGCAGCATTTGAGCCTCATCGATAAGCACCACGGCTTTACGTCCGGACGCGTCGATTTCTATCAAACAATCGTACAGTTGCTTGAGCAAGGCCATGCGGTCCAGGGCCGGATTTTCGACACCCAGTTGCAAAGCTATGCGGGTCAGAATCCATTCGGGAGTTACTCCGGAATGCACCATCACCAATAACGACGCCACATAATGCTCTTCGTCGAGGAAATCGAGCATCCTGCGGGCCAGAGTGGTTTTACCGGTGCCAACACCACCTATGACGACAGCCAATCCCTTATTGGAATCGATGACGTGCATCAACCGCAACATGGCCTGACGATGTTGCTCGCTGTTGTAATAAAATCGTGCATCCGGCGCATTGGAAAAAGGTTCCCGGTCCAGACCGAAATGCTCAAGATAACTCATCCGCCCATCCTCTTTTGTGCAGGCTATCAATCAAATTGACACGCAGGAAAGTAAAGATATTTCGTCAGGACACCGCGATCACAGGTACGAAACGCGGTTACTCCCAGCACCACCTGCCGGCCCGCCAACATCCCCGCCATCGTCCAGTCCAAGCTCATCGCGCAATTTGCGGATATGATCTCCCACATCCCGATAGGAAATGTCGGCATCGGCAACCTGCTGAAAACTGTCCAAGGCTTCAAGCGGCCGGCCCCAAACCACATAAAGCTGACCGAGTTCAAAATAGAGATTGAGTCTGTCTCCTTCGCTGAGATTCTCCTGGTGCAAGCCCTTCTTGAACAACTCAGCCGCTTGGTCGAAATCGCCTTTACTTACAAGGCAGGTACCAATCAGGGTAAGAGCGTCGGTATAACGACTGGGATGACTCATGGCCTTGGTGAATTCGTCGATAGCCTCGCCAAGCAAACCCATTTCCCTGTAGGCAATACCCAAATCATAATGGGTTTCACAGTCATCCTGGGCTACAGCATCTTCAATACCTTTTTTAAATGCGGAGATATTACCTTCAAGCCTGCTTTGATCTCTGTCATCAGCAGCCTGGAGTGAAATCCCTGATACCGTTGAAATTGACTTCGTATTCAAGGGCGCAGCAGACTCCGTCTTGTTTTGCGCCAGGTGTTCTTCTGCTTGACGAAGAAGCTCAAGGGCTTCCTTGCAACGCGGCGAGCGCTCAAGCAGTGATTGACATTTTTTCCGCGCTTCCTCGAAAAAATTCTGCTGCAGATAAAACTCAGCCTCTTCCAGGTCACTGGTAAGGTCAGGCTCTTCATCCTCCAGATCGAAGGAATCCATGTCAAACACTTCGCCAAGTTCTCTCTGCAAATCGGCAAGACTGTCGTCAATGGGCGAGGCGTCAGGCAATACACCCTCTAACGCCAAAGAGGAAGTCTCGGCCACAGGAGGCTGCATATCGAAGGAATCGGAGGCGGAAACATCGAGTCCACCTTCCGCCACATCATTGCCGCCAGCCATGTCCAGAGCGTCAAAATCAATACCATCCTGCAGATCCAGCTCACCCTCAGCGATCCCGGCCTCTTCAATCAGGGTGCCGGAGACTTCGTCATCGCCGAAGGATTCTGTTTCAAATTCATCCAGCTCAAGTTCGAGCTCCAGTTCAATCACCTCGTCGTCACCATCCTCGGATGGCATCAGATCAAGGATGGTATCGCCAACAGCGATACCATCATCTTCCGTCAGCCCCTCGAAAACCTCTTCACCGGCATCGACAGCGGGTTGCAACTCCTGCTGTAACAAAAAGCTGTCGTCAACAGAAAGGCTATCGAGGTCTTGATCTTGAAGGGAGGGCGCATCAGACTGAAGGTCTTCCGTTTCGAAAAACCCACTTTCCTCAACTTCGAGCAAGTCGCTGCCAAACCATTCACCGGAGACATCTGCCTCATCTGTCGAGGCTGCCTTGCCTTTTTGACCATCCTCGGAAAGCAGGTCGAACAACTTCGAACCTTCCCCGGTATTTTCATAGATCTGATGCAGGGTTTGCCGGACTAGCTCATCATCTCCACGCATAACCTGCAGCTGTTCATAAAATTCCTTGAGAACCGGGGTGCGACCCTTTTGCAGAAACGTTTCTTTCCATTTCTCAAGGTGGTCAAAAGCGGCTTGATCTTCTCCACTTTCAAGGCAAGCACGTGCAAAAGCTTCCTGAAAATCAAGATTATCGGGCTCACTGGCAAGCAACAACTCATATACCTGACGTTCGCTGGTAAAATCGGACATTTTCCGGTAAGCCAGGGCCAGGACCGGCAGAATTTCTTTTTGATCGGGATATTTATCGGCTTCCCCCGCCAACAGAGCAAGAGTTTCTTCAGGCTGATTGCAAAGCAGCAGCACCCGGCCGACCTCGAGCTTCAAGCCGATTTCGCCCGGCAGGTACGATTCAATCAAATCCTTTATTTTTCTGGTGGAAGCCAGGTCTTTGTTTTTTTCCAGCACCACCAAAGCATCGCGCAGGGCGTTGAGGGCCTTTTCGGAAATTGAATTTTCAAGGTAACTCTTGCAGATACGCAGCCTCAATCCGCTGCTATCGGGGTCGAGTTCTTTCATCTTTTCCAAAATTTCATTCAGCGCAGCGACATTACCCGCCTTTTCGTAAAGCTCCGCAAGACCGCGATATTCCCCGAGAGCATTACCAACGAGCCCCTGTTTTTCATTCAGCAGAGCCAGTCGCCGATAAATCTTTTCATTGGCGGGATCTATCTTCTGCATCTGCTTATAGACAGCGATAGCCTTAAGATAAAAACCATTATCTGCATAGTGTTTGCCAACGACTTCATAAACCTCGAGGGACTCGGACACCAGGCTGGCGCGGTTCAGTAATTCAGCCAGTCGCTGACGGCTTCTCACATCTTTAGGATCAAGCTCAACGACTTTTTGATAGTCCTTGGCCGCCTTCAGCCACTGAGATTTCTGAATATTTTTTTGCGCCGCCTGAAGCAGCTTTTCCTTTTTTGACAAGGTCATTCACCCGTTGTTGAAGTTTATGATGCAGACAGCCAATTTAAACCAGTTTCATTCGACCTGTCAAGCATGCTGGATTCCGTTACAATCAGGGAAAATACCTGTTTTTCATAACAAAAGGAGTCCCTGCACAGCTTCGTCGAAATATGAGAGGATCAGTCAGGAAATATGGGTCACAACTTCTTCAATCGTGCCACTTCGTCGCGACTCAACTGACGGCATTCCCCTGGCTTCAGATCTTCCAGATCGAGAAACGCGTAACGGATACGCTTCAAGCGGCTCACAGGACATCCCACGGCCTCACACATGCGCCGAACTTGCCGGTTGCGCCCTTCATGAATGGTCAACTCCAGCCAGGCATGGCTCCCTGACTGACGGATTCGGGACACCTTGGCCGGTGCCGTTATGCCGTCTTCAAGTTGCACTCCTTTTTCCAAAGCATTTCGCGCTTCGGCAGACAAGCCTCCCTGCAGTCGCACCAGATAAGTTTTGCTCACCTCATGGCTTGGATGGCTTAGACGCCAGGCCAGATCTCCATCGTTGGTAAGAAGCAACAGCCCCTCGGTATTCAGGTCAAGGCGCCCGACAGGAAATAAACGTGCCCGCACGTTGCGAACCAGATCGGTTACCACCGGGCGACCCTGCGGGTCGCGAAGACTGGTGACATATCCCACCGGTTTATACATAAGCAAACAAACAGGCTCTTCAGCCTGCGGCAATGGGCGTCCATCGACAAGAATCCGGTCCTTTCCGGGATCCGCCTGCGCACCGAGTTCAGCTATTTCACCATTGATCGTCACCCGACCTTTGGCTATCCACTCTTCCGCCTTACGCCGGGAAGCAAGACCGGCATTGGCTATCAATTTTTGCAATCGCTGTTTCATAAATCTCGCATATAAAAAAGGCTTCAGGTTGACAGTTGCCAACAAAAGTCAACCAAAAGCAGCTTCTTTTCATCCCACGCGTCTTTCCATAATCGTGAGACAATCAGATCAGGTTCTTCCCTCATCAAGGCCCGCTTCGAAATCGAACAGCAGGGTTTCGCTTTCCTTGGTCAGCTCGGTGAATTCTTTAAGGGTAGGCAAATCATCCAAGGACTGCAAACCGAAGAATTCCAGGAATTCCCGGCTCGTACCATATATCAAGGGTCTTCCCGGTATATCTTTTTTGCCTACAATCCTCACCAGCCGCTTATCCAACAGGCTTTTGACAACCCCGCCGGAATCGACCCCGCGCAAATAATCGATATCGGCCCGCGTCACGGGCTGACGGTAGGCAATGATGGCGAGAGCTTCCAACGCTGCGCGAGACATCCGCACCGGACGACTGCTCTGCAATCGCCGCACCATTTCGGCATGCTCGGGTCGGGTGCGAAGCTGATAGCCTTCTGCCAACGCGACCAGCACAAAACCGCGACCGGTACGCCGGTATTCCTCGGCTAATTCGGTCAACAAAGGCGCAATCAATCCGGGATCAACCTCGGCAGCAAGCGCCAATTGCTCAAGGCGCACCGGCCCCGGTGCCGCAAACAAGAGTGCTTCAAGGATAGATTTCAGTTCAGCAGTATCCAAAAGTTTCATCCTGCAAGGGCAGTTCGCGGGCCGGATCGGGTGCAAGGGGAAACAACCATATGGAACCGCAACGCTGATTTTGCATGATGCGAACCGCCCGTAATTTCACCAGTTCCAGCATCGCCAGAAATGTCACCACCAACTCTTCGCGGGTGGGCGGGGTCGACAGAAGGGATTCAAAAGCAAGACTTTGACAGCCCTTAAAACTCTCCAGCAGCATGGTCACTCTCTCTGCCACAGACAGTCTTTCCCGGACGACCTCGTGAACCGGTTCAGGTGGCGTTTGTTTGAGGAGATCCCGCAAAACCTCGACCAGCTCAAAAATACCGATCGCTTCCAGTTCGGCGTCGTTCTTTTCATCCAGAGTCGATTCAATGCACGAACGGGCAAATACGTCGCGACCAAGAATATCGTATTCATCCAGCGCCACGGCAGCCACCTTATAGCGCTGGTATTCCAGCAGACGATGCACAAGTTCAGCACGGGGATCCGTATCGTCTTCCTCGGAATCGGGATCGGGATCAAGAGGCAGCAGCATGCGTGATTTGATATGTACCAGTGTCGAGGCCATAACCAAAAACTCCCCGGCAATATCCAGATTGAGGGATTGCAGGGTATCCAACGCGGCCAGATATTGGGTTGTAATCTCGGCAATGGGAATGTCGTAGATGTCCATCTCATGTTTTTTTATGAGATGCAGCAAAAGATCAAGCGGACCCTTGAAAACCGCAAGTTCAACTTCATATGACATCTGATTATGCCTTAAACAGCACAGCAAAAACCTTCTGAACGAGTGACAGCTGCGGACCGGCCAGAAAAGCTGTCAGAGAACCAACGATCGGCAACAAGACACGTTCTGATAGAGGTGAGAAGAAAAACAAAAAAATAACAATAAAAAACCCGAAGGGTTCAATCCGCGCTACAACCGCGGCACTCTTTTGAGGCAACAGGCCGATCAACACCCTGCCGCCGTCAAGAGGTGGCACCGGCATGAGGTTGATCACCGCCAGCACGACATTGATATAAAGGCTGAAAGCAGCCATAAGGGTCAAGGGTTCGAGTACCATAGCCTCAATACTCCCCACGGATCCTGCCGGAAAACGGCCCAATCCACGCAATACCAGGGCCGAAACCAGTGCCAGGCCCAGATTGGCGACCGGCCCGCCGAGAGCCACCCACAACATGTTACGGCGGGGGTCTCTTAAGTTACCCGGATTGACCGGCACCGGACGGGCCCAGCCAAAGCCGATAAAAAACAGTAACAGAGTGCCGATCGGGTCAAGGTGTTTAATGGGATTAAGGGTCAAGCGACCCAACAGACGAGCAGTTGGATCACCAAATCGCTCCGCCACCCAACCATGCGCCACTTCATGCATAGTAATAGCCAACAGCCCGGGCACCAGCATAATCGACAATTTTTGAAGAAAAAGATCCATAAACACCCAGAAGAGAAAAAAAGGCTATAACAGTCCTTTTTAGCAAATGCCTGCAAGCTACGTCAACCAAGTACGTTCATTGTGGCGGTTTTTCGTTATTTTTCCCCAAAAATCGTTTTGCAACGAATTGAATTTCATCTTCTCGCGTCACAAGCTTTCCATCCAGGCGGGCCGCGAGAAGACACTGGAACACGTCCCGATAAATGGGGCCTGGCTGCAACCCCATCGCCTGCAGATCACGCCCGCCCAGCAGACAGTGTATCTGTCGAAGGTGTGTAATAAAGTGGGATATAATACGGCGGGTTTCCTCGTGTTCAGCGCGAGCCATTCCATAGAGCAGCGTTTCAACCTTAAGATTTTTCAACAGGTTGAAAATTTCACTGTCACACAAATTCAGCCGCTGTTGACAGCGCCATTCGAGCTGATTGATCACACGATGCGCCGAGTCCCGTTCCGGGCCGAAAAACTCTGCGTGACGTGGCGGCATGCCCAAGCGTTGGACCACCTGTTGAACCTCCAGATTGTCCAATTCCGCGAACAGGCAGAGAAAAAATACCTGCCAGCGATGGCAACGCTCACCGGTGTAAAGCAGTTCATACCAATCGTAGGCACGCTTGGCAGCGGCAAACATCCTGCTCAGCGGAGACCGGAACGACAACTGGGCGTGAATAATGGTCAGCAAGCCCAATTCGTCAAGACGCTTCATAGCCGGCAGGGGATCGGTTTCCCTGAGGATAAGGATCAACTCGTTAAAAACCCGGGGCCCGCTGATCTTTTCCAGAAAACCCATACGCACGGCGCTTTTAAGCAGGTGTTCGGTATGCCTGCCCATCTGGAATCCGAGCCGTTGCTCGAAACGAATAGCGCGAAACATACGCGTAGGATCTTCCACAAAACTGAGGTTGTGCAAAACCCGTACGGCTTTTTCCCGCAGATCGTTCTGACCGCCGAAATAATCGAGAAGTTCGCCAAAATGGGGACCATTCAACGCGATGGCAAGAGAGTTGATGGTAAAATCGCGCCGATAAAGGTCGAGCTTGATGGAGGCCGTCTCAACCGTTGGCAGAGCGCCCGGCTCCAGATAGTATTCCGTGCGGGCCGAAGCGACATCCACCTTGAAACCGTCCGGAAAAATCAGCACCGCGGTGGCAAACTTTTTATGTGCCCGGACCCGGCAACCATATCGTCGGGCATACTCCTCGGCGAAGGCGATACCATCGCCCTCCACCACGATATCTACATCAAAGTTCTCCTGGCGCAACAGCAAATCACGCACGAAACCGCCCACCACGAATACATTGCACCCCAGCTCATCACTGACTTTTCCGATACGGGACAAGGTTTTTTGCAGAGAATCACGAAGTTGATTGCGCAACAGGTGACCGACCACGCGTCTTTTGAGAGTCAGACCGTTGCCCGGTTCACCAATGCCGACACGACGGCGCGCTACCGCACCGGATACCAGATGATGCAAAAGATCCGTGCGTGTCAGGGCGCCGACCAATATGCCGCCCTCCACAACCGGCACGAACCGCTGATGACGATCGACAATCAGATCCTGAAGTTCTTCCATGGGAGTATCGGGAGCCACCGAGGAAAAATCGAAACTCATATACTCACCGACCTGGACGTCCCCGAGCAGATGATGCGCGGCTTTTTCGACGATTTGACGGGTAATGATACCGACCACCTGCTCCCCATCAAGTACCGGCATGGCATTAATATTGTAGCGGGTAAGGATTTCCCGCACCTGGGCGATGGTATCTGTTTTCTGCACCGATTTGACGGGCGAAAACATGATGTGACGCGCTTCCCAGTGCGGATTGACATGCCGCCTCAACACTACGGGCAGCTTGTCAAGCACCTGCACCAGGGTCAGGTCTCTGAGCGTGGCCGAGGCCGCAAATGAATGGCCACCGCCGCCGAACTCCTCAAGGATTTCACCGGCGGGCACCTCCGGTAAGCGGGACCTGCCGACCATAAAAATACGATCCCCCATGCGCACCGCCACGAACAGGGCGTTCAACGTCTTCATGTCTTTGATTTTATGCGTCAGCACCGCGAGATCGCCGACGAAATCATCGATGGAAGCATGGGCGATGTGGATATCAATGCTGTTGACGTTGATGGCCGTCAAGGACAGCAGCAGTTTATGCAGCAATGCCACCTGATCGGAAGTCAGCTCCTGCACCAGAAAATCGGATACGGTATTGAGGTTGCCACCGTGCTCCACAAGATAGGCCGCAGCTTCGTAATCGGCCGCGGCGGTGGCATGGGACAACAGCTTGCTGGTATCTTCGTACAACCCCAGCAACATCATGGTTGCCTCATCCGGGGTCGGATGAATATCACGCTGCCGGAATATGTGGGTCAGAATCGTGACGGTGGAACCGGCCGGACGTATCTCTTCCACGGTTCCCCGCAGAGCGTGGGGTTTATTTGGATGATGGTCGTAGATGTGCACTTCGACATCGGGGCGTTTGGCCACCTCCCCGAAAGGACCGATGCGTTCCGCCTGGCAGACATCAACCAGAATCAGTCGATTAATGGCCGCCAGGTCAATATCCTTGATACGTTTGAATTCATAAGCATAATACGCACTCTGCATGAAAAACTCGCGCAGACTGCGTTCCTGAGCACCGGCAAAGACCATCACGGCATCGGGATAGAGCCTTTTGGCGGCGATCATGCTCCCCAGGCAGTCGAAATCGGCATTGATGTGCGTGGTTATGACATCCATGAAAGATCAACGACTCCCTGAGAAGATGTGCCTGCCTGCCGCCACCCCAATGTGCGCGACCTTATATCTCCAAGCATAACAGCTTAGTGATGTCCCTCCCAACAATATGGTGCCATGGATCAGGGCAACTGCAGGGAACCGATGACGTCGTTAATGTCGTCCACCCGCTGCTCGCGGCAGTACTGCTGCAGTCCGGCCACGATTTTAGGCATAGCCTGGGGATCGACAAAATTTGCCGTACCCACCTGCACCGCCCGAGCCCCGACGATCAAAAACTCCAGCGCGTCTTCGGCTTTGGTGATGCCGCCCACCCCGATAACCGGCACCTTTACCGCTTGTACCACCTGGTAAACCATGCGTACCGCCACAGGACGAATCGCCGGACCGGAAAGGCCTCCGGTCAAATTCGCCAGGCGCAGGCTGCGTCGACGCACATCGACCGCCATCCCGGTGAGGGTATTGATACAACAGATGGCGTCCGCCCCGGCCTCTTCGACCGCCCGGGCCATGACCGTAATGTCGGTCACGTTGGGGGTCAATTTGACGATCAGGGGCTTGCTCAAATGGCGCCGCACCAGCGACACCACTTCGGCGGCGGCCTGCGGATCGGTACCGAACACGATGCCGCCTTTTTTAACATTGGGACAGGAGATATTAAGTTCAGCGGCCGCTACTTCCGGCAAATCGGACAAGCGCCGCGCCATTTCGCCGTATTCTTCCAGGGAATTACCAAAAAAATTGGCGATAACCGGGGTGCGATACTGCCGGAGAAAGGGCATTTTATCGCGGATAAATGCCTCAACCCCGACATTCTGCAAACCGATGGCATTAAGCATACCACTGGTCGTTTCGGCAATGCGCGGCGTCGGGTTTCCCGCCTTGGGATTCAGGGACAGTCCCTTGGTAACAATGGCCCCCAGCTCGTCAAGATCAAAAAAAGGTGCATATTCCTGACCGTAACCGAAGGTGCCGGAGGCAGGCATAACAGGGTTTTTAAGGCGCAAGCCGGCGATTTCCACCGCCAGACTCGGCTGTTTACTATTTTCACGGTTGCGATCGTTCATGCCTCACCCTCCTCACAGCCGCATTCATCATGTCCGGCTTCCAACGTATCCCATTCCAGCTGATCGGCGCGAAATACCGGCCCCTCCTTGCACGTGCAAAGATAATGCGGGTCGGATTCGGTATGACCGGCCCCTTTGACCACGCAGCCGAGGCAGGCACCGACGCCACACGCCATAAAAGCCTCCAGAGAGACTTGCAGCGGCACCTTGCGGAGATCACAGAGCTCGTGTACGGCCCGCAGCATCGGCATGGGCCCACAGGCATAGACCATAGCCTGGGGGAATTTATCGAGCTTGCGCTGCAACACGTCGGTAACCAGGCCTTCCTCACCCAGCGACCCGTCATCCGTGGAGACGTACGTGGCCACCCCCAGACGCTCAAACTCGGTAACCGCGAGGATGTCGTCCCGGCAGCGTCCGCCCATCAACAACCGGACATTGCCGGTCTTTACCAACTGGCGCGCCAGCATATAAAGAGGCACCAGACCGATACCGCCCCCAACCAGAATCTGCTCTGCAGCAGGCTGAACATCGAAACCGTTGCCCAGCGGGCCCAGCAACTCCACACGATCGCCCTGGTGCAAATCCTTGAGAATTCTGGTGCCGCTACCGATAACCTTGTAGAGTATCTCCACATATTCTTTGTCCGGCAAACCTTCACAATCCGCCGGTAAAAACCCTGTGCGAAAGATCCCGAAGGGGCGTCGCAGCAACGGTTCCAGGCCTCCGCTGACCCGGATCATCAGAAACTGACCGGGTTTGGAGGCCGCGACGAAACCCGGCGCGAGAATCCGCATACGATAATAGCCGGGCGAAAGTTCCTGATTGGAAAGGATGGTTGTATTATAATTGTGCATACGCTATCCCGCTGTTATTGGTATTTAAGATAAAATATCCGGACGAACAAACCCGCGCCCGGATTGCAAAAACCGAAATATGAAGGGACTTCCCACGGGCAAACTAATCGCAGGAGATTTCCCGCTCCATAACCAGTGCATCTTCACCGTCCGGATAATATTTTGCCCGGCGGCCGATAATTTTGAAATCAAATCCCTGATAAAGGCAAAGGGCACCGCTGTTACCGGCACGCACCTCCAGCAGGGCCCGAGTGCACCCGCTTGCGCAACTGCGATCCAGCACATGGCTGAGCAGCAAGCGTCCCAGTCCGCGGCGACGGAACGAAGGATCCACGGCAACATTAAGAATATGCAGTTCATCGCAAATCTGCCAACTGCAAAGATACCCGACAAGCCGCTGCGACTGCCACAACAGATCAACGGTGGAATAATTTCTGGACAGTTCTTCCTCAAAAAGCTGTGCGGACCAGGGGCTGACATGGCAGCGCCTTTCCAGCTCGAGAACTGCGTCAAGATCGCCCGCCAGCATGACACGGATCGAAAAAAACTCCGATGCAAAGGCAGACATATAAAAAAAACTCCTTTTCGGTAAAAAAAACGGAACCGCAACCCCGAATCACGGTTAAACTATGCGGATAAAATTATATTCAGCGAATGATAAAGCACCGGCTCGGGTCTGTAAAGAGCCAAGACATCGTCAGCTACATGGGACTTTGCCGTTGACAACCTAAAAGGGTTGATTTAAAAATGGGCGTCATACTTTTTACCAAAGACAAGAGAGGTTCCCTTGAGCGACCCGAAAAAAATGACCTATAAAGATGCTGGTGTTGATATCGACGCAGGCAACCGTTTTGTACAACTCATCAAACCTCTGGTTAAGGCAACGTCCCGCCCGGAGGTACTCACCGACATCGGAGGGTTCGGCGGCCTGTTTTCGCTGCACGCCGACAAGTACAAAAAACCTACCCTGGTAGCCTCCACCGACGGCGTCGGCACCAAGCTCAAGCTNNATGATGGACAAGCATGACACTGTCGGTATCGACCTGGTAGCCATGTGCGTTAACGACATCGTTGTACAAGGTGCCGAACCGTTGTTTTTCCTCGATTACCTTGCCACCGGTAAGCTTTCGCCTGAAAAAGCTCAGGAAATCGTCAAAGGCATAGCCGAAGGCTGCATCCAGGCCGGCTGCGCTTTGATCGGCGGAGAAACAGCTGAAATGCCGGGGTTTTATTCCGAAGGCGAATACGATCTGGCCGGGTTCACCGTCGGTATCGTCGATAATAACAACATCATTGACGGATCCAGCATCACCGTGGGTGATCGCCTCATCGGCCTGGCCTCCAGCGGCCTGCATTCCAACGGCTACTCCCTGGCACGCAAGGTGTTGTTTGAGCGCCTCGGTCTCAATGTTGATTCCAGGGTCGAAGAACTCGAACTGACCGTTGGCGAGGAACTGCTGGTCCCTACCCGGATTTACGTCAAGACCATCCTCAATCTGTTGCGGGACTTCCAGATCAAAGGGATGGCACACATCACAGGTGGCGGTCTGGTGGAAAATATCCCCAGGATGATGCCGAACAACTGCCAGGCTATCATCAACAAGGATAGCTGGCCCAAGCCCCCCATCTTTGAATTATTGCGCAAAGCTGGCAACATCGACGAAGAAGAAATGTACCGGACCCTCAACTACGGGATAGGCATGGTACTGGTGGTGCCTGAGGCGGAAGCAGAGGAAATCATGGT
>DIKU01000129.1:44005-47293 GCA_002424645.1 Pelobacter sp. UBA5610
GAACCGACCGTCACCCTGGTCTAAAACCCAGGCTAACCAGGCAACCTTGTCCATGGGGGAAAAAACTTTGAGTAAGACATTGCGGCTTGGCGTGCTGGCGTCCGGCGGCGGCAGCAATTTGCAGGCGATTATCGACCGGTGCCAGCAGGGCTTACTGCCCGCCGAAATCGCCCTGGTTTTAAGCAACAAACCACAATCCGGTGCGTTAGTACGGGCGCGCAAGGCCGGTATTCCGGTTGTCGTTGTCGACCATCAGGAGTTCCCCGATCGCGAAGCGTTCGACCGGGCCATGGTGGCAGCCTTGCACAAAGCCGAAGTCGACCTGATCATACTGGCCGGCTTCATGCGGATTCTTACTCCGATTTTTCTGGGCGCCTTTCCCCAGCGCATTATGAATATTCATCCGGCCCTGCTGCCTGCCTTCCCAGGTGTAAACAGTCAGCGGCAGGCCTTGGAATACGGCGTTAAAGTGGCAGGCTGCACGGTCCATTTTGTGGACCCGGGAGTCGATAGCGGCCCCATCATCATTCAGGCTGCGGTCCCGGTGCTGGATGATGACGATGAAACAACGCTCTCCCAGCGCATCCTTGAACAGGAACATCGCATTTATCCGCGTGCCATTCAGCTCTATGCCGAGGGACGACTGCGGATCGAAGGACGTCATGTGCGCATCACCCCTTCGACTCTTCCGGACAATCAGGCTCTGCTGAATCCACCGGCGGTCTGAGAACGCCGCATATAGATTAGAGGCCGGGTTCCTTTTCTCAGGAACCCGGCCGCTTTGTTATCAGTAAAAGGAAGCCGTCATGCCGCAACCGATCTTAATCAGCGCCTGCCTGCTTGGTTTGTCGACCCGCTACGACGGACGAAGCAAACATAACGAAAAGGTGCTGAATTACCTGCGCGACCATAATCTGCTCCCGATCCCCGTCTGCCCCGAACAACTGGCAGGCCTTCCGACACCGCGCCCCATGACTTTTTTTGCCACCGGCAGCGGACATGACGTGCTGGATAACCGCGGTTGCGTCATAAGCGCGGATCAGACCGACATGAACGCCGTTTTTATCAAAGGGGCCATGGAGACGCTGAAAATATCCCGATTGACCGAATGTACACGAGCCCTGTTCAAGGATGGAAGCCCTTCCTGCGGAGTTCACCGGATCTGCCGTGCAGGGTCAAGGGTCGCGGGACAGGGAGTTACCACGGCGTTGCTGCAACGCAACGGCCTGCAGGTATTCAGCGAAGAAAATATTTAACCTCCCCGGCCCGTATCCGCCGCTCTGTCGACAGGACGCATTTTCGGTGAAGTCACCTCATTTTGACACCATTATCTTCGGCAACGGACCGGCAGCTCGCATCGCTGCATTTCTTGCGGGCAGACGCGGACGACGAATTCTGATCTGCGGCGATGATCAGCCTGCCACCTTGCCGTCTGTATTACCCTTCTGTCACCATCTGGAAAAACTTCTCACCATCTTCGGTACCGACCGTTCTCAACTGCAAGCCGCAGGTAATTTACAGCTTATTGCGCAACAACACCGCCTGGACCTTACCGGCAAGCCTCTGGATGACGAATGGCGCAGAGAATTAACCACCGAGGACGAAAAACCTGCCCAACTGCTGCAAAAACTCGACATATGGGGCGCCAAACTGGCTCAAACCCTCACCGCACGGAACCCTTCTGCGCTGTTCAGCCTGAGGGGTCAGATTCGCCTTGCCGCTGTGGGCTGGAAGCCCGCACATGAAAGACTCTCACCCGGCGCGTCATTGTCCCGCTATCTGGAGCGCCACACCAACCATGAAGCCGGCAATCTGTTGAGGGATCTTTTCTGTGGCCTGTCAGGGCTTTCCGTAGACATGCTTAGCATGGCACAGGCCGCCCTTCTCTGGCACTGGACCTGTTTACCTAAAACCTTCAAAGGCGACACCCTTTCGGAACTTTTATCCCTTCGCACCAGGCAGTTCCATGTTGCAGAAACACCTTCCACACAAATCGAATCTCTGGTTTGGTCCGGTCGCCGGCTTCAAGGCATCCGCCTTCGTGACGGCCAAAACATCCGTGCCGATCAATTTGTTTTAGCCAGTCAGGACGCCTTGTCCTTTTTCACGGTCACAAACAAAAAATACCAACAAATGCTTTGCGCAACGCGACCAACCTGGACAACCACCCCCATCCGAGGGGAAGTATCCCCCCTCCTTGCAGAACGTTTTATTCTCGCCGGTGCCGTACCTTTGCTCGTGACCAGATACGATGTTCCTGAGGGGGTACGATTTTTAATCGAGGCAGGTGTACACTCCGGCGAGCGGCCTTATACTTGTAAGGACATAGACCAACGATTACGGCAGATATTGGCCTTTACCGAATTCCATGTTGAAGAAGTCGCCCTGCCCGCAAGGAATCGCCCGCACAAAGGTTATGTGAAACTGTGTGGACTGCCCTGCTCCATGCCGCGGCGCAACCTTCTGATAGCCATTCCCGGTTGGCTCTTCCCAGGGTCCGGCATCAATAGTGAGTTACTGCTCGGGTTCGCCATAGCGAACCAATTAATACCAACCACCAAATAGAGGGGAGAAAGAAGCGCCAGCAAAAGTAAAAACTGGTTGCAATACCCTACCGTACATGCTACATATAGGCGCTCTAAATCTCCAGGAGGTAAGAACATGTCCAGAGTATGTGATATCTGTGGTAAGAAACCGACCACTGGCAATAACGTCAGCCACGCTCATAACAAAACCCGCAAGGTTTGGTACCCCAACCTTCAGAAAGTAAGGGCTTTACACAAAGGCAAAGTTCAGGCTATCAAAGCTTGCACCCGCTGCCTGCGTTCAGGTGCCGTGACCAAGGCCAACTAAGTCGAATCTTGCCAGAATGAAAAATAACAGGGGGAAGCCATCCGGCTTCCCCCTGTTGCGTTTCATCTCTTCGGAAATGCGATTTCAAACTCCTGCGTAAGCGATTCCTTCGATTTCAATCAGAACCTGTTTTGGCAAAGCAGCCACCTGAACCGTAGCTCTGGCGGGAGCCGCAGCCCCGAAATATTCTCCGTAAACGCGGTTAATTACTTCAAAGTCCCGCATATCAGTCAGATACACCGTGGTCTTGACCACATTCCCGAAATCCAACCCGGCAGCGGATAAAACCGCTTGAATGTTGGTCAACACCTGCCTGCTCTGCCCCTCCGCATCCTTTCCGACAATTTCTCCAGTGGCAGGATCAAGAGGAATCTGTCCTGAAAAAAACAGGAAGTCCCCGGCCCGTACGGCCTGGGAATAAGGCCCGATAGCCGC
>DIKU01000030.1:0-915 GCA_002424645.1 Pelobacter sp. UBA5610
CGCGGGCGCCTGCGCTTTTCCTTGGGGGTCTCCTCACTGAGCATCTGTACGATCGGCAGGGCAAACGCGGCCGTCTTGCCGGTACCTGTCTGGGCACCCGCCAACAGGTCGCAACCCTCAAAAATCACCGGGATCGCTTCGGTCTGGATGGGAGTCGGCGTGGTATAGCCTTGCGTAGCGATGGCGCTAAGCAGTTCGGCGCGAAGGCCAAGAGAGTCAAAAGACATCGATCAAAATCCTTGTATTAAAGCGACCCGACAGGCCGGGCCGCGCGAGGAGATAACTTTCATGGTACACATAATACGGATAGACCTCACACCCAGCCTGATCGTTGCCGAAAAACCCGGTGAGGGGTTTAAAATAGCACCGTTTCTGTCAATTAACCACCTATCTCACCAGGAACGGTTCAATTATAAAAGCGCCATGTGTTTTCCGCAGTTTCCAGGCTCACTTTGACCCTGAACGAAAACGGCTCCCGGGAACCAACTTTTTTACTAAAATAGGGGTTGCATTACATATGCTTTTCCATATATATTGATCGAGGTATTTAAAGAGGATCCATAAAACAAGCATCCACCTGATTGATACGCGACCCAATTAACACCCTTATCTGGAGGCAGTAATGGCAAAATATCTGATTGTGGGAGGCGTTGCGGCAGGCATGTCCGCGGCAGCCCGCCTTAGACGTCTGGACGAAACTGCGAAAATCATCGTATTCGAGAGAGGGGAGTACGTTTCTTACGCGAACTGTGGTCTGCCCTATTACATCGGCGATGAGATAAAGGAACGGGAACGGCTCGTTGTCCAAACCCCCGAAGCACTCAGGGAACTTATGGATATCGAAGTGCGCACCAGCAACGAGGTGCTGGCCATTAACCCCGGGACCAAAAGCATCAAGGCCAAAGATCTCAAGAC
>DIKU01000030.1:1112-1834 GCA_002424645.1 Pelobacter sp. UBA5610
ACGGTTGTGGAAATGGCGAAACAGGCCATGAACGTCGTCGACTTCGAGATAGCCTCCATGGTACACCGCGAAGTGGCCATGCACGGTGTGGACCTGCAACTGGAGGATGGCGTCAGCGAATTCACCCCCGGGGCCAACGGCGGGGTGATCGCCAAGCTTTCCAGCGGCAAAACAGTCGAAGCGGATCTGGTTCTGCTTTCCATCGGGGTCAAGCCGAACACGGCGTTTATTGCGGATTCCGGCATTGAGTTGGGCAAACGCGGCCACATCCTGGTGGATGACAGCCTCAGAACCAACCAAAAAGATATTTTTGCTGCGGGTGACGCTATTGAAGTCCTGCACCCCCTGACCGGGAAACAAACGGCCATCCCCCTGGCCGGTCCGGCCAACAAGCAGGGCCGCATCGCCGCCGACAACATGCACGGCGCAAAGCTTCGCACCTACACCGGTACCATGGGGACCGCCATCGCCAAGGTGTTCGATCTCACCATCGGCATGACCGGCGCCTCGGAAAAACTCTGCCTGTCCCACAACATCCCCTTTGATTCGGTCATCATCCACCCCAACGACTACGCCGGGTACTATCCCGGAGCGATGAAGATGTGCCTCAAGCTGCTCTTTTCGCCGGACACCCGCAAGGTGCTTGGCGCCCAGGGTACCGGCTATAGCGGTGTCGACAAACGCATCGACGTCATCGCCACGGCCATTAAAGGGAACATGAC
>DIKU01000030.1:1956-3130 GCA_002424645.1 Pelobacter sp. UBA5610
GCCGATCCTTCGGAGTTCTTCTTTCTCGATGTACGGACTCCGGCGGAGTGCGCCAGCGGCGTCATGCCCGGGTCGGTCAACATCCCGCAAGCCGAGCTGCGTAACCGGCTTGACGAACTCCCCCGCGACAAGAAAATCGTTCTCTACTGTCGCGTAGGACTCATCGCCTACCAGGCGGCACGCGTACTGGCGGCCAAAGGCTTTGACAATGTCTACAACCTCTCCGGCGGCTACGAAACCTATCTCGTAGCGACAACCAAGCACAAGGCGACCAAGACCGCGCCCGCAGCACAGACGGAACATAAGGTTGTTCCCATGGTGAAACCGGCCAGCGCGACCCCCTCCAAAACGGTCGAAGTGAACGCCTGCGGGCTGCAATGCCCCGGACCGGTCATGCGACTCAAGCAGGAAATGGATGTTCTGCAGCCCGGCGATACGCTGTCGATTACCGCCAGCGATCCGGGTTTCATGAACGATGCGCCGGCCTGGGCGCGCAGCACCGGCAACGTGGTGCGGGACATTTCGGTGCAAAAAGGCATCGTCAAGGCCGTTATCGAGAAGGCGGGCCTGTCGCCCGAGGCGGTTCCTGCAGCTGCCGGCAACGACAAAACCATCATCGTCTTTTCGGGCAACCTGGACAAAGTTATCGCCAGCTTTATCATCGCTAACGGCGCCCTGTCCATGGGTCGCAAGGTCACGCTTTTCTTCACCTTCTGGGGTCTCAATGCCTTGCGCAAACCGAGCAAAGTAAAAGGCCTCCGCAAAAATATCATCGAAAAGGCCTTCGGCTGGATGATGCCCCGAGGCTCCATCAAACTGCCCCTTTCCAACATGAACATGGGCGGCATGGGCGGCAAGATGATCCGCGGCATCATGAAACACCACAATGTTCCGGCTCTTGAAGACATGATGGCCATGGCCATCAAAGGCGGTGTGAACATTGTGGCCTGCCAGATGTCCATGGACCTGATGGGTATCCGCAAAGAGGAGCTCATTGACGGGGTACAAATCGGCGGAGTAGCCGCCTATCTTGAAGCCTCCGAGCACTCCGACAACAATTTGTTTATTTAAAATCGCGCCGGGTGAACCATTTGTGTTCACCCGGCTATTTACTATGGCTGGTGTTCCAACCGGGCGCGAAGAAACCGTCGCTTGTACAAATCGAAAGATGTTC
>DIKU01000017.1 GCA_002424645.1 Pelobacter sp. UBA5610
AAAGAAGATCATCGAGCCGGATAAATTCACGTCAGAAGGGGGTCGGACCGAGATAACTTATTAAGTTAAAACCATAAACGACGAAAAAGCGGACATATTTTCGCCTTAAACCGGCTTTTTTGGTGTGGAAATAAGCATTTTAACGATTTCGGCAGGTAATTGTGCCAAGGGCGAACAGATATTTCATTCCTGGATATGTATGGCACATCACCCATCGCTGCCATAAGAAGAAATTCCTTCTTGGTTTCGGCCGGGATCGGCAGGTGTGGATAAAGTGGCTGTTTGAAGCAAGGAAGAGATACGATCTGGAAATCCTGAACTATACGGTCACCTCAAATCATGTGCACCTGCTGGTCTATAACGGCCCTGATCGTGAAACTATCCTCAGATCGATACAACTGGTTGCCGGCAGGACCGCCCAGGAATATGGCTGTCGCTATAACGTGACCTTTTCATGCAGAACCTCCTCGGCAAAAAATACGAGAAAATTCTACTTCTGGACACCCTTAATTTTCGGGGGGATTACCACCCACGGGGATAAAAAATGCTGATATCTCAGCAATCGCTGAGATATCAGCAGACAGCGCCCTTCAACGTACCACTCCAGCAGCGAATTCCTCATCTATAATTTAATGTTTTCAGCATCATAGAAACGCTGGTGCAGTCAACGGCCGCCCTGGCACACATTCTGCTTACTAAGACTTCAAGCAACATTAATGATGGGCCATGGTCCAATTGTCAAGCAGTTACCCATAAAATCTACCGGAGGTCATCATGAAATCGAGTACCAGAGACAAAGTGGAAGGAAAGCTGCACGAGGCAAAAGGCAAGGTCAAGGAAACGGCCGGGGAACTAACTGACAATCCGAAGTTGGAAGCCGAAGGCGCCAGCGAAAAGGTGGCCGGCAAGGTTCAGGGAAAAATAGGTCAGATCAAGGAGGTTTTGGGTGATTGATGGGCGGGGCCTGCTCATGCCCCGGCTGTACCCTCGGCTTCCGCCTGCGGTCGCATGAGGCGCCACTGACAGTACTCCGTAAAGCATAGGGCCTTCGGAGTAAAATGTCGATAACTAACAGTAATAAGGAGAACTTCACATGAAAGTATTATTTTCCCTAGCTCTAATGTTGGCAATGGTAGCAGTTCTGTCGTTCAGCCTACCGGTGCAGGCCTCCGCCCAGGACGCCCAAATAGAATCGTCAGCCAAACAGTCGTATGTGTTTAAGACCTACCTCAAGGACGATGATATCAAGATCAAGTCCAAGGACGGCGTCGTCAGCTTGACGGGGACCGTATCCGAAGAATCCCGCAAAAGCTTGGCCGCTGAGACCGTGGCGAGTTTGCCCGGCGTCAAGAGTGTAGACAACAAGCTGGAAGTCAAAGGAGAGAAACACCCTGAGCTGTCGGATGCGTGGCTCATGACGAAAGTCAAAACCACGCTTTTGTTCCGTCGCAGCGTCAGCGGCTTCAAAACCGAGGTTGACGTCAAAGACGGCGTTGTAATCTTGCGCGGCACTGCTGAGAATCAGGCCCAAAAAGACTTGGCGACTGAATACGCCAAGGATATCGAAGGGGTCAAAAACGTAAAGAATGAAATGACCGTGACCAAGACCGGGAAAGAGCTCTCTAAAGAAACCAAGGATATGCGTACGGCTGGAGACAAGATTGATGACGCCTCCATCACCGCCATGGTCAAGACGACTTTGCTCTATCACCGCTCGACCAGTGGCCTTCAGACCAAGGTTGAAACTAAGAATGGCGTGGTTACTTTGAGCGGCAAGGCCAAAAATGCAGCCGAAAAGGATCTGGCCACCAAGTTCGCCAAGGACGTGAACGGCGTCGAGGATGTAAACAACCGCATGACAATCGAGTAATTCGAGTCAGAAACAAAAGAAAATGAATGACCGCTACCGGCTGTGATGCAACAGCCGGTAGCAATCCCGAAACAAGGGAAACAAGGGGACNNACGGAGTTAATTTAAAAGGTAATGAAGGACCTTCAGATAAAGAAATTTGTGCCATAGAAGCCGGGGGGGGTCGTTGTTGCACTGTATGCGTCCACGATCAGCCGTACCATCGGCAGAGGAGCAAGACTGCGATCCGGTTGATTATCGCATACAGTGCAACAACGACCCCATTGTCCCATTTTCAACAAACTGCTGAAGGAGACTGCCGATGGGGATTTTATCTTGGATCGTAATGGGGCTGATCGTGGGTCTGCTGGCAAAGTTCATCATGCCGGGCAGGGACCCGGGAGGACTGATCATCACCATTCTGCTGGGGATCGCCGGCGCTTTTGTCGGCGGATTTATCGGCTCGCTTCTAGGGGTTGGCACAGTCACCGGGTTTAATCTGGCAAGCCTCCTGCTGGCTGTCGGCGGCGCGCTTCTCCTGTTGCTGCTCTACCGGCAGACAAGGAGATAGCGCCTCTTTGCTGTTCGCCGGGCAAACGCGCCCGGTCCCGGATCTTCTGGATGTTGTCAACCGCTTCCACCGGCAATACTGCTCGCAGCCCGGAAAGTATCGGATAACAGCCCGTTGAAAAACGGGCTGAGCGCCACAAGGAAATGTCGCCGAATTTCGCAGGCTCTGAAAGAGCCAAGAAAATCGTAAGGTTGGCCGAAACGCCTTTGGCCAACCGACAGTTGAAAAAGCCAGGGATGGCTTTTCCAATGGACCGGCAGGGGAGGCAAGGAAAAGGAAGGGGGAACGCCTCTTTGCCTTGACTTTTTTTCCCGGATCAAGACTAATGGGAAACAATCCTGAAAATCGTTACCCACCCTGACCGTTGTTCCCCGGCATGTGCCGGCAACAGGCAGGAGTAACCATAATTTTGCCCAGGGCGGCCCCGGCCGCCGGAGTACAGAGGGACCATGAAAGCCGAATATCTCAACCCATTCCTGCACGCCACCAGAAATGTCCTGGAAACCATGGCCCAGACCAAGCTGACCGGCCAGAAGCCTTACCTCAAGCAGGGAGTCGCCACCTACGGCGATGTGACCGGCATCATCGGCATGGCCTCCGAGAGTGTCGAAGGCAGCATGACCATCAGCTT
>DIKU01000144.1:0-3256 GCA_002424645.1 Pelobacter sp. UBA5610
AAAAAGTCAATGCGAAGTTGAGGGTATAATTTGTCGATGATTTGCAAATGTTGGGCTAAATCATGGGGAATCTTCTGGTCATCGTCAAACACATGCACAACTTTCAGATTGTTGGTTTCTTCATTTTCCAACACATACAGCGCCGCTTGATTGAGGGTTGCCTCGTTGTCGCCTTTGGTGAAATACACCACCGAGAGGCTATTGATCTCACTTATTTTACTCACTATCCTGACATGCACGCGTTCGTTGAACGCCTCTACTTTTTCCAGAATAGCCCGAGACATGAATAGCACCAGCTTCAAGATCTCGACCCGTAAAAACATGATGGTAATGACCCCGATGGCCAGTAGAAAATAACTCGCGAAAATCTCGACATTGACCGGGTCCAGCAACACATTGCCTATAAACCCGATCATCACGGCAATCAGCGCGATGGTCACCGTCATCCAGCTCGCGCGAACGTCTCTTGGCAAGCGGGAGCGTTTTCTTTTGAGCAACATATTGCCTATGGCGAACAACCCCATAACACTTAAAAAAGATAAGGTATAGACACCTGCAAGCGTTGTGATATTGCCGGAGGTTACAAGCAATATCGAGGTACACAGCCCGAAAAAACCAAGAATGATCCAATGATTGGTTTTACGCCACGCATTCTCCTGGAGCAGGATTTGCGGCAAGCAACGATCCAGGGTCATGCGTCGAACCAAACCTGTAACACCGACATAACTGGTCAGCACGGCACCAGAGAGGACCAAAACCGCGTCAACGCTGATTATCTTGGCAAAGGTGCTACCTAACGATATGTCTCCCATCGTCGCTAAAAGATCGGGGGGAACGTCCTGAATCTGAGCCAAAGGAAGCAAGCCCAGAGCAAGCAGGCTGATCAAAGGATTGAAAATCGCGACCGCGAGCCACATATTTCTCAAGGTCTTGGGGAAGACCCCTTTTTGTTGTTCTTCGATAAAGTTGGCGGAACTTTCAAATCCGCTGATTCCCAACATGGCTGCGGCAAAGCCGAAAATAAGCGCGTGAAATAAACCGGTTGAAGTCGGCACATTCCAATTCAATTGAAAGAGCGAAAAATCCTTCCAGACCGCATAAATTCCCGCTACGGACAATACGGTCATGGTCAGCATGTGGATGATGAAAATACCCAGCGCAATCACCGCGGATTCCGTGATCCCGATTAAATTCAAAAGCGCAAAGAATGCCAGTACGCCGATGGTTGCGGTCATGACATTTAAATGACCCACGAGGCCATGCGCGTAATGCATGGCTTCATTTGCGCTGATGACAGCGGTCGCGATGTAGGACAACAAGGTCAGGCAGGCTGCGCCTGTCGCGAGCTTTTTGTTCGTGGTATTCAGCAAGACGGTGTATGTTCCGCCGTTCAAGGGCAGGGCGCTCCCCACTTCCGCGTAAACCTTGCGATAAAGATAGAGCACTGCACTTACGATAAGCAATACGATGGGCGCGTAAACGCCTGCCTGCGCGGTGCAAAGCGCGGAGACGTAAAGAACGCTCGAGGTAATATCATTTCCGCAAATGGCGGTAGACTTCCAGGTCCCCAGCTTATGCTTGGGGGTTTGATCAAGAGGCGTAAATTGTTGCTCCCCATTTGCGGATAAATCCTTTATCAGCGAGGACTTACCCCACCCGGGAAACTCCCAGGAATCCTGAAAAGGTTCCGATAAAACCTCGGGTTTTTCAGACATTGCATGATCTCCCGTCAAGGCAGTGCTTACCATCACATGGCCGTCCCCTATCTCCCGGGGCAAACCGGACGGACGCATTGAATCTTGCCAAAAACACCCAAAAGAATAGCTGTCTTTCGTTTTTAAACGCTCATTGTAAGAGGCAAAAGCAGCACTGTAAAGGTCGGATTCATCAAAACCAAGGTTACGGGAAAATAATCACGGTATTCTCTTAAATTCTGTAGCGTAAACGCACCCTTTTTTGAGAAAATGCGGCGCTATGGCTATGGACGAAAAATTGCGCTATTAAAGCCAATCGCTGAAAAACAAAAGACCGCTCCGGCAGTCATGGACGACCCGCCCCCTTGAAAAGGCAATTATCGATGAAGGAAGATTTTTCAACTCGAAAGGGATGACAGATGAATAAGCCTGCAAAGGTAACCTTGCTGGTTCTCGGTGTCGCCATTATATGGAGCGCGCTTGCAGCGCTCAACACCGGTCCCATTGGCCTCGGCGTGATCCTTGCGCTATTGGCGCTGCTGGATATTGCCATGGGATCCTTTAAAGATAACCATAAACTGGCCTGGCTGATAATCAGCCTATCCGCATTGTTATTCGCATTCATCGGAATCGGCAGCGTTTATGTCATCCCCGCCGAAACTCCGGGCAAGAATGTCGTTTATGGCCTGGCGGCCGGTATTTCCATGATCCTGTCACTCGCCTATTTCATCCTCGGCAGACGGCAAAAAACCGGGGACGGGAAATGACCCCATTTACCCAAAAAGACTGTTTGGACACCGAAAATTAAAGAGACCGGCGCTATAACGTACCCATAAACCGTAGCCTTTTTATTGCAGGCTCCCGCTTTTCCGGAAGCCGTTCACACAAACATCACAACAAATCAAAAGGGAAGGGAATAGACATGAAACGCTTCGCAGGAATGGTTCTTTGCTGTTTGTTCTTGAGTCTGCCAACCGGCACGGTCGCTCATGCGGAGGACAACAGCACGAATACGTCCGAAGTCACCAAAAGCAACTACAGTGAAGGCCTCAGGGATGCCGCCATCGTTATCGGTGCCGGCGTAACCGGAGGCGGCGTCCCCGGAGCCGCTATCGCCGCTGGAGTCATCATCAACGACAAGCTGGATAAAGCCAACGAAGCAGCAGACAAATACAACGACCAGATGGACCAAAAACTCAAAGATCAAAAGGCGGAACTCTGCAAACAGACTGGACAGTACTGCCAATAAAGTGTCTTCAGTGCGTTATCATTGTCCGTCGTGCAGAGGATACACCTTCTCTGGAATACAGAAACGCAGACGGGGTTGCCACAATTTGGGAGTGATTCACCATGGGAAAGCATATCATCGAAGAGGCAAGGCGCTGTCTGCAATGCAAAAAGCCTCTTTGTACAAAAGGGTGCCCAAATCAGACGGCCATCAGCGACATGGTAAGCCTGCTTCTTGACGGGAAGATGAAAGAAGCGGGCAAGATGCTGTTTGAGAACAATCCGCTGTCGGTTATCTGTGCCAGCATCTGTCCGCACGAAAGATTTTGCGAAGG
>DIKU01000144.1:3356-4711 GCA_002424645.1 Pelobacter sp. UBA5610
TCCGGTCCCTCCGGACTCACCGTTGCCTTTATCCTGGCCGCCAACGGGTACGATGTGACGATTTTCGAATCCAAAGACAAAATCGGCGGCGTCCTCCGGTACGGCATCCCCGACTTCCGCCTGCCCAAGGATCTGCTGGATAAATTAAAAAAACGATTACTGGCTCTGGGGGTCAAATTTCGCCCCAACATGCTTGTTGGCCCCATCATCACCCTTGATGACCTGCTCAATGATGCCTACTCCGCCGTGTTTATCGGCACCGGGGTGTGGAACCCCCGCCCGTTGCGCATTAAAGGCGAAACCCTCGGCCATGTGCACTACGCCATCAACTACCTCAAGAGCCCCGAAGCCTATGAACTCGGGAAGAAGGTTGCCGTCATCGGGGCGGGCAACGTCGCCATGGATGCCGCCCGCACCGCTCTGCGCAACGGTGCAACAGAGGTGAGCATACTGTACCGTCGGGGGTTGGAAGCCATGTCTGCCACGCAGCATGACTACGACTACGCCCGCATAGAAGGCGTAGCCTTTTTCTTTTTCCATGCCCCTGTGGAGATTACCGACAGCGGCGTGCAGTGCGTGCGGACCGAGATGGTGGAAACCGAGGAGGGTGGCACGAGCCTGCGTACCATCGAAGGATCGGAAGTGTTTGTTGAAGCCGATTCCGTCATTATCGCTGTGAGTCAGGCCCCCAGAAGTAATCTCAAGGGCATTGAAATCGGCAAAAGCGGACTGGTGATTACAGACGAAGTGGGCCGTACCACGCGCGAAGGCATTTTCGCTTCCGGCGATGTGGTGACGGGTGCAAAAACCGTTGCCGAGGCGGTGAGCTTTTCAAAAAAGTCCGCGGCGGCGATTATGGAATATCTGGAGAGCAAAACATAACAAGGTTGCCCAGAAACAAAATCTTCATGCGCCGCCAGCCATCCGGAATAGACAGCGAATTGCTATCCCCATCGCTGGCGGCCTCCTTTTCCCGGTAAAGACGCACTGGTAAGTCCTAAAAAGAGACTTGAAACCACGATGTACCGTAACAATGCGAATACCAGCTTTTGTCCGCGCCCAATCTCAACGACATGCCGCCCGAATCCAGACGCCGCCATGCTGTTCTATTTGAGCAGTTTTTTCACCAGTTGGACGACGACAAACCCCAGCCCCGCGGCGAACACCGATTGTATATATTGAAGGGCAAGGGCAAGAGGCCACATACCCCGGGTAGAAACCTCAAGGCTATCGATCATGAAATAGTAATAAATGGCCGCGGGAACGATGACGGCGACAATCATTATGAGCAGAGCCACGCGACCTGAGAGGCCGGCCCATAAAGGGACGAAGCCCCCCATAAAAGCGATTGCCAT
>DIKU01000105.1 GCA_002424645.1 Pelobacter sp. UBA5610
TTCTTCAAGGCGCATACCCGCGTCCCTGACCGCAACGCAGTGGGCGATGCCGATTCGGGTATAACCGGCGGCCCGGGTGAATCGGGCAATTTCCTCAACCCTGTTCAACCCCTTGCCTTTGGCGGCTTCGGCAAGCGCCATCAGCTTAAGGTCTTCCTCGCAGTAAAGATCCAGGCAGCGCTGTTGTTCTTCATCGAGACCGGGATTTTCTAAAATGGCGGTATCCATATATACAACTCCTCCGAGACATGATTGATTCCACCGGGCGTTTCCTGATGGGCTACCGGGTCATCGGGGAGAAAGCTTGCGCGATTAAGGGGCTACTGTCAAGGGGAAAGCAGGCGGACGTTAACGCCGGCTGGCATGACCAGCGGGTTGTAAAGCCGGTCCGGACGGACCGAAGGGGTGGCAACGGTTGCAGGACCTAACCGGTTCGCTGCGGTTGGCGTGGCATCTTTCGCAAAGCGACATGGCCGAACGTGCCTTGACCGGAACCATGGTGGCATGAGCCAACCCGCCATGGCAGGCGGTGCATTGTACCCCGCGTTCAAGGTGCAGGGCGTGATACGTTTTATGGACGTCGCCGGGCTCGGGGTGTTCCCTCAATGTTTCGCCGGGGTGGCATTTGCTGCAATTGGCGTTTGGAACTTCCGCCATCAGGATGGGGCCGCTGATGCGGCCGGTCACATAGGCGTAAAGATAGCGGGCCCCGGCCATATGGGCTTTTATCTCGCCGCGCCAGCCAGGTTCGGCATGACAAGACAAGCAGCTCGTCGTCATGGCGTGGTCTGAATTGCGCCAGGAGATATAGCGGGTTTCCATCAGGTGGCAGGAGGCGCAGAATCGCGGCGTGGAAGACCATGCCAACAGTCCCGTCAGGATCGCTACGCCAGCCAGTGCGACCATGCCTCCGACGGCAAGCCATTTGCTAGTACGCCGCATGGGACCTCTTTGTGGATGCTCCGATCGACGGTTGTTTGCCGGCAATCGGGCATGCATCACGGTGTTTGTGGTAAAGGACGCCGCGCGGCGTCAAGCCTTGCCTGGAGTTGTTCCGGTGCGTGTTTGCTGTGGTGGTGGCAACTGTTGCATGAGTTGGGTTGCTTGTTTACATCCCCGTCGCCCAGTTCCATGGTCAGGCGAGGAGGGATAACCTTGAACGTATGGGTGCGTTCATCGCCGACGGTGGCGCTCTTGCCGGTGGCGGGCATATGGCAACCGATGCAGTCGCTGTGTTGAGGCGCATCCTTGATGGGGGCATGACCGCTGACCGGATCGGTGCTGATGGTTGCGTGGCAACCAAGACACAGATTGTTGCCGGCAACCTTGGTGGAAAAACGATTCCCCGTGCTGTGGGTGGTGTGGCAGTCCATGCAGCTCACTCCCGCCTGGAAGTGTTTAGATGTTTGCCATTCAGGATATTGTTGGCGGTGTTGTTTAATGGCTCCGGAGGGCCACCAGGCGCTAGTGTCGTCATATCCGGCTACTTGAAACATGCTCGGTAACAGGCGCTTGCCGACTTGAAATCCTGCCGGATAGGACTGCTTTCCATCCGGAGTTTTGCCACGGGTGTGGCATTGGCCGCAGATATCCGAGGCCAGATGCCAAGGTAATTTGGCCGGGTTGACGATGGTGTTCGCTCTGGCCAATCCGCGGGCCTTGACATGGGCTACGCCGGGACCGTGGCAAGCTTCGCAACCGATGCTCAACTCCGCCCAGCTGTTGTCGGCAGGCCGGAAGCCGGTGACATGGCAATACGCGCAATCGGTTTTCCAGTTGGGGCCTTGAGGATCGCTGAAGTGGTAAGGTGCCCAAGTGTTGTCGACCATATTCCACTGGAATTTTTGCACTTCCCAATCGGCATTGATATAGCGCTGTTTCCAGAGAACCCCGTGGACCAGCAGGATGTCTGATTTTTTAAGGTCGCCCAGGCTGGTGACGGAAACGGACTGTCCCGATGCATCTTTGGTGGTGAAATCGGGAGGGGTAGCCCAGTCGCCGAGGATTGCAGGATCATCCGGACCGTTGACCTGTCGAATAACCATGGAGTGAGGGGTGGTTTTCCAGGTGGAGGCGATGCGATCATGGCATTGGCCGCAAACGTGCGAACCGACATAGCCACCGGGTTTGGCTTCTACCTGCGCGGGATTTTCACGGCATCCGGCTGTAAATGAAATGGCCGCCATAGACAGAACCAGTAACATCCAACGGTGTGCCATAGAGCACCTCCCCTGTCGCTTTTAAAAAGATTTTACTCTTTTCAATCTAGCTGACAGGGGAAGTTTGTCAAACGCTCTTTAACGGTACTCGATAAGCCAGTCGGTGGCGGGTAAGGTCAGGCGTACCCGGTGCGGATGGTTGCCAAGTTCTCCTTCACTTTCGGCCAGTTTGCCCCGGCAGGTAATGCGGTAAGCCTTGCACTGGTCAAGCCCGGTGGCTTTGAGAAAAGCTTCTGTACGAACCATGAAAGATACAACGCCAACCAGTTTGCCATTGTTGAGAATCGGGCTGCGCATGGCGATCAGTCTCGGTTGCACTATGGATCCGTGTCCCGGTTCGCTTAACTGAGGGGTGGGGGCGGTGCGCATCAGATCCCAGAAGTAGTCCAGCTCCTTAACTTTTTTAAGGTCAAAACCACGTGCCAGAAAATTGCGTGAAAAATAGACCTGCCGGATGACGAAACTGTCATCGATCAGGGTGGAGCCGTATAACCCATCGATATCCGATACCAGCGGTTTCATGATGGAACGAAAGGTGTCGGGGGTCGGGTGCTGTCTGGCGGCACGCTCGAGTTTTTCGAACATCCCTGCAAAATAGTTTTGTACCGATGCCGCCATCTGGGTCTCGCTCGGGGCGGCCAAGGATGCAGAGGCGAACAGACAGAGTGCCACACAAATGCTGAAAATGCGCATCAAACGTTGCATGCAGTAACTCCTAATTTTCAAGATAAAAGATCGAAATATGCCCGGCGTGGTGGGAAACCTTTTGTACCAGGGAGAACCCGGCGCCGTTCAGAGCCTCGACCAGTTGGCCTTCGATGTTTTCGCGGATTTCCTCTTGTCGGAACAGCCAGTACCCGGACCAGGCACACAGCTTGCCGAACAGATTGCTCGGCGTGTCGACATCGACAATCACCGCGCGCCCGCCAGGTTTCAAAACCCGGCGCAGTTCCGCCAGAGAGCAGTTTTTGAGATCACGGTCGATATGGTGGTAAAAGAAGGTCGATACCGCCGCATCAAAACTGGCATCGGCAAAGGGCAATTTTTCGGCCAACGCCGTTTCAAAGCGCAGGTTGGCAAGACCGGCGGCTTTTCGCTGTGCAACCGCGATCATTTTGGCTGCAGCATCGATGCCGATGGCTTGTTCGTCAATCGAACCGTCCAATACCTTTGCCAGTTGACGGGTCAGAATGCCGGTGCCGCAACCGATGTCGAGTACTTTTTCGTCACCACGCAGTTGCAACAGCTCAATGGCTCTCTTTCGGTATCGGCCTTCGAGCCCGAGGGTCATGACCGGTGCCAGCAGGTCGTAGACCGACGCGGCGTGATCGAGGGTGCGGCCGCGGGTTTTTAACGAAGCGGGGTCGCGTTCAGCAGGCATGGCTGAGATCCTCCAGATCGAGGACATTGAGCATCGAACAGGCCATATCGTGGCTGCGACCATGTCCCAGCTTGAGTCCGTTATTGGCCAAAGTGGCCAGAGCACCGCGCATGGTGTCGAGGGCCAGCCGTAACGTCGGCAGGGCGGCATGCGGCACTTCCCGGTATAGTCGCTCGTCCAGGCCGATGCCGCGGGTTTTCCACTCCTTCAGAATGGGATGGTTCTCGCAGGCCAGTATGGACAGAACGTAATTATGCCGATTCTCCACAAAGTCACGGGCCATGTCCCGCAGATCATCCAGCAACTGACAGCCCAGACCGAAATGCAGCAGCGCGTTTTTGATGGTTTGCAGCCGAACCGGGTCCAGATGGGTGTCCACGGTTTCAGGACCCACGAAGGGGATGTGGAAGAGCAGCCCGGTTTTAAGCACGTGGATGGTGTTCAGCACATAGTGCGGCTCGGGGCGGAGGGTGATGCCACCTTCTTCCGAGGCTTCCTGCGCGGCGCTGGGTAATAGAACCTGCAGCGCCCGGTCCCCGAGTTCAATCGCCTTGGTCGCCGGTATGACTCCATTTTGCACCGCTTCATCCAGCAGATGGTGCAATGCGCGGTCGGCGGCCATAATGGCCACCACCTGATTCATGACCCGTGAATTTCCAGGCATCGCCAGGGGGACAACCACTTTGTTTTCGTCATCGAGCAGGTTGTCGGCGCTGGTTACCCAGATCCGGAACAGATGATTGAGTTTTCCGTATAGCAGTCGGCGTTCAGGTGCAATGTCCAGAATCTGATAAGTAGCTTGAAACAATGAAGAAAACAGATTTTTGCGTCGCTTGTAAAAAGCGTCCGGGATGTCCCCCATACGCACCCGGTATTCTTCGGGGGTGTCTGCGGAGGTATTGAGTGTTTTGTCGAGCAGGGAATAGATCCCACGCATGCACTGACGCTGTTCTGCAAACGCGCGCTGCATGATGCGTCCCGTTTCCCAGAGGTCAAGCCAATTCCGGGGAGGTAATGGACTCAGGGCTTTCCATGACATAAATTCTGCCTCGTTTTTGGAGTGATGGCGGTAGAAGTATGCAGGGACTACGAACAATCATCTACCTGTCTACCCTCAAAATGTGAGCAAAAAATCTGCCATGTTTATAACCTGTTGAAACTGGTGGATTATGCTTAAACAATGGTGATTTTGTGTATAAAAATTTAAACAAAATGCGTTAGGTTTGACTAAAACAGTCAAGTATTTGTACGCGATCTCTGTGCCAGAGAGTGCTCACATGCGCCTGTCTGGACTCATATCCCTAACCCGGATCCGAAGTCCATGGAGAGGTTTTCAGGTTCGAAGGACGGCTCAATGGGGTCCCGTGACGATTCTGCCCGCGCAGACCGAGTGATGTGCAGGTATTGGCATCATTGGTGTTGGATCGGTCAGGAGGATTGCGGCGGCGCCATCCTTTCCATGTAACGATAAAGCCAGCCGCCTGCATAGAAGGTGACACCAACGATCACAAGACATCCGATGCGCACCGGCGTTGCGGCATCGGCAAGATCGTGGAGCAACACTTTCAGGGCTGAAAAGATGAACAGCAGAAGAGATGAATGCCCCAGCATGCGATCCCCCAGCGTCAGGGCAAGTCCCAGGCAGATAAGCGCCAGCAGGCCCCAGGCCATGGACACGCCGAGGCTGCTGCTTAGGATCTGCCATGCCGCAGCCATGGCGGCCAGGTGCCCGAGGTAGACAAGGGCGCACGATAACAGGCGGGTGATCCCTTTGTTTTTACGCAGTAGGGCATAGCCGGCGTAGAGTTCCAGGGCATGCAGCAGGGCCAGTACTTTGTGGCCATAGATGGGTGCAGGGAGCTCATGGCTGATGATCTGGCCAAAATTGACCAGCCACAGCAGACCGATGGCCGCCAGTAATGGCCAATCGGTAGAAATATTGCGACGGCTTGCCGTTAGCCAGGCAACAGCCGCGGGCAAGGCCAGCAAAGCCAACCAGGGTCTCCAGCCGGGAGGGGTCAGTTCCAGGTAGCCGGCATGCACCAGCGCCAGACTGCCATAGCAGATCAGGATCAGGCGGCCCCCCTGGAGTTCCCGTTTTAACAATAGTCGCGGCACCAGATAACACAATCCGACAGCCGCGGCACTGCCCAGCGCCAGCCATGGTGCAGTCTGCGGCAGATGTCGATGCAGCAGAGAGTACTGCAGAATATAAAAAATGAGCAGAGCCGGCAGGTGTATTGCAGCACTGCGCTGATCGAGAGGGCGCTTGTGCCTCAGGGTGAAAAGGGTGGCGCAAAGTGAGAAAATGACAAGTTGGGCGGTCTGGTAGCCAAAAGCCGCCAGCCACTGATGGCGGAATGTATGACGCCAGATGAGGTCGAATCCAACGATGGCCAGGTACAGCGCTAGCAGGTAGTAGCGGCGTCGCCCGGCAAAGAGAGAAAAAAGGCTGAAGCCGATGCTCCAGGCAGAAAAATACAGTATCAATGGCCAGATCTGTTGGGAGGTGCCCTGAATGAGGAAGGGAGCCGAGTATGAGCCGACGATGGCAAAAAGGGCGTAAAGATCGCTGTGGAACATGCGGCACAGCCACAGGGATGCGATGCAGGTCAGAACTACGGCTAGCCCGGATGCGCCATTGCCTATAAAGTGATAACCGAGATGTGCGCTGTAGATCGAAAGAAAGAGGATGACAATACCCGCGGCCGGAAGCAGGGATGCATAGTGGCGGTCTTTGCGACGCAGCAGCAGGCCGCAGGCGATGAGGGCCAAACCGCTGGTCATGGCAAGTCCGATTCGCGCCTGTGCGGGAAGCGACAGCCATCCGCTTTCGTAGGCCAGCTTGATCAGATAGGAGGCCGCCAAGACCAGAGCCATGGCTCCTCCCCAGCCGAGTAGCCGCGTGATAGCATTCCCCGTGTTGGCATTGTCGTTGCTCTTGATCGAGACTGGCGGGCTGGTGGTGGAGGTGGGGTGGATAGCGTTTTTGTCCCGCGCCGGTTGCTGTGCATGGAAGGAAAATGATTCTTCCGTCGCGGATGGCTGGGCTGCCAGATGCAGGTGTCGTTCAATCCGCTCAAGGCGGGATTCCAGCTGAGCCAATCGCTGCTCCAGGCTTTCCATAAAAGGTACTCCCACAGGATAATGTGTATAACGAACGAGAACGGATGCTGATGCAGCAACCGCTCTAAACGCGATAACACATGGCATCGGGAGTTGGCAACGATTAAATGTCGTTTGCCGGGCAACGATAAGGATTTTCGCGGGGTGTCCGTGTGGACTCTACGCAGGGGCAATTCCCAAGATCAAGTACGAGTGATATTTAGCCTCCGGGGTTATTTCAAAGATGCGGTTCAACTTTGAGCAGGGGAACTCGATGCAGTTGGCGCATAGAGCCTGCCGCTTGCTTTGAGCGCACAAGCGGATGTGACAATCCTTGCTGCAGATATTGGCATTTGGCCCTTCAGATCGACAACCGGTGCAATGATTTTTTTCGACTGCAGAAGCATGAAAGGCTTCGCAGTTTTCGCAGTCGCGTCCACAGTATCCTAGCATGGCTGGTTTCCTCCTCCCTGAAGTACATATAAATAGGTATGCCATCTCCGTTTGAATGTTGATAAATACTCAGCGAGATACAACTATCGCCTGAAGCAGGGCCTAAAGCATTTAATGCTGCTTGAATAACAAGACCTTAAAGGTTATGAATAATTTGTGAGACTATGTGAAACGTTAAAAAAAAGCAATAGTTATTCTTGGTGAGTCCTTTCTTCCATGGCTTTTCAATGAACCGGAAGTTTGAGCTGGTTTTTGAATCCCTTGTTGACTTGCGGAGGGAAATAACCTAAACCTACAAACCTGTGTTTTTTGTGGTTCTTTCGTCGGGATGCTATTTCTGCCTGATCTGAGAAATGTTTTGTTCTGTAGGGGTGTAGCTGAAATATGGATTTTATATGAAGGTATGAATCCAGATCTATCTTGACTTGGGTATTGCCAACCATGGAGAGCTGATTTCGAATGGAATATAAAGACATTATCAAGGAAGCGGTTGTTGACATATTCTCAAGCATGGTGTTGCTTGATATCACCGTCCTCGAGGGGTGTACACCTGGTCCTATAGAGGGTTCCATGCTTTCTGGCATGATCGGACTGGCCGGCGATCTCCAGGGGACCGTTCTCATACATTTGCCTGCACCTGTTGCCATTGACATAACCAATGCCTTTTTGGGATTGGAAATCGATACTGTGGATGATGATGTCAAGGATGCCATTGGTGAGTTGGCGAACATGGTAGCAGGAGGCGTGAAATTTCTGCTCCCCGAAAAGGATCAGGATATAGAATTGGCTATCCCATCGGTAGTGTGCGGTCAGTCCTACAGTTGCGAAGCGACAGGAAAATTTGAACGTACTTCGGTGTTCTTTGAATTGGGTTCGGGGCGCTTTGTTGTAGAAATGCAAGTGAAAGCTGCCGGCAATACGCTGAAAGGTTAATGATCGTACTGACAGCGGGAGAGTTCTCGCCGGATGGATCAAGATCGTCCACCGGCACTTTCTTTTTTGGAAGATTTGAGTAGAAAAGGACAGCCATGTGCTGTCCTTTTTTTATGGTGAGATGATGTCGTCTCAGAGGCTCCCATAAAAAAGGGATTGAACTGTTAAATATTGTGTGGGGTGGCGGATTTGCGGCGGAAAATAGTACAGGATTGGAAGTTCCCGACGCAGAAAAGCACGGTATTTTGAATGTCGCTGCTGGTCATTTTCATGAAATAACACTCCTCATGTTCTTCTTTGACCAATGGGCATAGGTGGTTTTCTGTATTTATTAATGGCAAAGTCAAACCCTAATT
>DIKU01000023.1 GCA_002424645.1 Pelobacter sp. UBA5610
TCCGCCACGGTGCAGCAAGAGTTGGCGGCGCAGGTTGCCCAAAAGCGCAAAAGAAAAACCAACACCCGGCAAGGCAAGCGCTGGCGTCCGGAACATGGTGACGGACAGTAGGCCTGAATTCCCCCCCCCTGTAGGAGGCTGCATGCTGGTTGATGCCCATGCCCACATCGATTGGTACACGGATGCCTTGAACGAGGCGCTCGACCAGATCGCGCGGCACCGTATCGTGACCATGGCGGTGGCCATGGATGTGCCGGCCTATCTCAAAACCAGGCAGATCGCCAAATCCTGTTCCTATATTATTCCGACCTTTGGCATTCATCCCTGGGAGGCCGGGCGTTATACCGATACCCTGCATGAGCTTGACGACTACCTGCGGGAAACCCCGGTCATCGGTGAAGCGGGGCTGGATTTCCGCTATGTCAAGGACAAGGGACTCTATCCCGGGCAGGTAAAGGTCTTTGAATACCAATGCGCGTGGGCACAGCGTCTGTCCAAACCGATGAACCTGCACACGCGCGGCGCCGAGCCCGAGGTTCTGGAGATGATCAGGCGCTACCGGATCGTTACCCCGATCATTCACTGGTACGGTGGGCCGGTCGAGCTGATCGAGGCCTACCTGGCGGAAGGGTGTTACTTCACGGTCGGGGTAGATGTTTTGAATCCGCGCATAGAGCACAGCATCGCCGAGTTCCTCCCACTGGAGCGCATCCTTTTGGAGACGGACAACCCCGACGGGTATCGATGGCAGGCCAAAGAGATCGGCATGCCTGATCTGCTGCTGAAAATCCTGGAGAAGTTGGCCGAGATCAAGCGGATGCCCGTCATCGAGCTTGAAGAAAGACTTTGGCAGAATTGGCAGAAGTTTGGCCGTGGCATCGAACTGTGCTCATCTGATCCCGGATAATGCCTTCAGTGTGACGCATGGGCCACACATGAGTACCGTTATTTGTGGCATGCCCCATATTTGAGTGAATCGCCTTCCATGTCAAAAGCTCCAATTGTTCCGGGCTGTTGCATGGATAGCCGGTCTTGATCGGGAGGGCGAAAGGGGGGTGGCGAATTATCCATTGCTGGCCTGTTTTTTGCGTAGACCTAATGATCGCGTCTCGATTAATTATATCCCTCTGACACTATCCCTTGGCTGTTAGACTCCCCGCTCAGTGAGCCGGTTTTTCCAGAAGGGTCTGTTTGCGGCCGGTTAGGAAACAGTTGCTTGTGAAGAAGAATAAGCCCTACAACCTTTGGACTTTAAAATTCTTCGATAAGGCGCAGGAAGATGCCTATCGCGAGGACGATTTTCCTAAAAGTCTGAAAAAACATCGTATGGCTTGTCTCGAGGGGGCATTTCTCTACGCCATTTTCGGTATCCTCGACGGGGTCATCCTGCCGGAGCAAAAGGAAATTTGCTGGATCATACGATTCTGCTTCGTCTGCCCTTTTCTCGTCGGGTCGTATTTTTTCTCGTTTACGAAGTTGTACCCAAAAGTCAGGACAGCGAATACCGTTGTGGGCGGGTTGTTTATCAGCGTGGGACTCATCGTGATGATTTCCATCGCCTCGTCGCCCGGCGATTATCTTTATTATGCCGGCCTGCTCCTGTGTTCGATGTTTTTCTACGGGAAGATTCCCGACCATGTTATTGCCAACTTTCTATCCTGGGGCACCTTCGGTCTTTACCTGGTCGCCGCCGTGTTGTTTACAACTACCCCCGGGGATGTTCTTTTCAGCAACACGTTCATCTACTTTTTTTTCAATGTCGCCGGGATGTTCATCGGTTACTCGATGGAGTTATTCAGGCGTCTGGATTACCTGCAGCGGCTCACCATCGAGCGGCAAGCCGGGCAGTTGGAGCGGGCCTTGCGGGACACGGAGCAGGAAAAGCGGAGGGCCGAGGAACTTTCGCTTCAGGATCCTTTGACCGGCCTGGCCAACCGACGTCATTTTTTCAAAGTGGCGGCCAGGGAGTATGAGCGAAAAATCCGTTACCGGCATAGCCTTTCCATCATGCTGTTGGATATCGACCACTTTAAAAGCGTCAATGACACCTTCGGTCATGCCGTCGGTGATCGGGTATTGCAGGAAGTCGCCGCTATCATCACCGGTACCATTCGCCAATCCGACCTGGCCTGTCGCTATGGCGGTGAAGAGTTTGCCGTATTGTTGCCGGAAGTGGATCCCCACACGGCACGGAAACTCGGGAAACGGTTGCTTCAGTGCATCGAGCAGGCTCCCATCGTCCTGCAGCATGGACAGATATCCCTTTCCGCCAGCATGGGCATTGCCGGTCTTACCGAGGAGGAAGATGCTCTCCCCGAGATCCTGCTTGAACGGGCTGACCAGATGCTTTACCAGGCAAAAAATTCCGGGCGAAATCACCTTCGCCTATGGGAAAGACAATCTGTTGAGAACGAGGCGGCCAGGGAGCAGGCCCCGGTTGATGTTGGCGAAAGCCCCGGAGGATAATCGCGCGACGCGAGGTGGCGGGGACTCGTTGTTCATCGGCTGTGAGGACTCGGATGTTCAAGCAATCTGCTGATTGAGTTACCCGGCCGCATTGGCGATTCGCCATCAAAAAAGGCTCTTCCTCCCGGGAGGAGCCTTTTTTGTTGTTTTTGCCGGTTGCCGAGCCCGTAAATTATCCCGGACATCACAGCAATCCCACGGTCAACAGCAGGCCGTTGTCTGGTTTGAAGGAGATGTATGAATGTTGGAGCATTTGGTCGCTGAATTCAAAATGCTTGGCGGACGAATCGTCGCTTTTTTTAAACATTCCGCAGGAGGCGCAAGGCACAATCCTCAGACATTCAAAGTGCTCGTTTGCATGACGACACTTCCTGAGCGATTGGCCTCAAATTTTTTGTATCGCGTGCTCGATTCGATCTTGTCTCAAAAAACCTCTTTCCGGTTCAAACTTGTCCTGTTTGTACCCCACCGCAGTTTGCGCACGGGTGAGCCTTATCCCGACCCGACATTTCTCCGGGAGCGCTACGGCAACAAACAGTTGGATATCCACCGTTGCGACGACATGGGTCCGGCGACGAAATTTACCGGTTTGCTTACCTATCTTCCGTTGGTCGATGCAGACGTCACCCACATATATATTGCCGATGACGATATCATCCTGCGCGACCATGTCTTTCGAAAAATGCTGAGGCGGCTTCAGGTGCGGAGTTCCGTGCAGGACTGTCATCGCCTTGTGCTCGCCAACGATGCGGGTTCGCTTGATGGTCTGCCGACGGTAGCCGGGTATGCGGGCATCCTTGTGCCGATAGACTTCTTCAGGGGGTTGGCCACGGATATTAAATTGAAGACCGTTTGGGAAGATCTTGCAGAAAAACGGCATCCCTGTTTTAACGTCGATGATCTGCTCCTGTCGAAGCTGCTTCAGAGGTTCGAATATGTTGTCGAGGGAACGGGGTTGAACCCGTTCAAGGACGTTATGGACCGTTCCCTGACGGATGAGCACCCGGACTGGTTCGAGCTCTGCAAGCATACTGCCAGGGACTGCGATACGAAACGTTGCATGAACGAACCTTTGCCTTAGTAATAATCGTTTGGGCAGCCGTGCCAATTGTGGTAGCTGCTGAACTCTTGCGGGCGGGGTAATTTCGATACCTTGCTATGAATAACAAGCAGATCGAGTGTCTCTGCAATGTAATAGAATGTTTCTTGACAATCTTTCATTTACTCCTGTAGAAAATATGTTGCAGGGCATTGTCTATTATTAATGGTTAAGCAAAAATATAGATCGCCTATTCCGAGATTTTGACAGTATGTATGAAGTCGATAAGTTGCATGGCTGGTTGCCAAAAATCATTCATCAAACGTACCCTGATCGTCAGCTGCCTTCGTGTTATAAACAGAATATTTTCCGCATAAAACAGCTAAACCCTGGGTGGGACTATCGTTTTTATGATGATGAGGATATTAAGGATTATATCGCCAGGAACTTCCCGGAGGTGCTGGATTATTATCATCGTATCGATAAACGCTATGGAGTAGCAAAAGCAGATCTTTTTCGCTATTTGTTGATCTATAACGAAGGAGGTATTTATCTTGATATAAAAAGTACTGTAACTCGGCCGTTGGATGAAGTGGTGCCTTCGAAAAATAGTTATTTGCTGTCTCATTGGAAAAACGGCCCTGACGACAGGTACGCGGGTTACGGTTTACTGGCTTGTGAACAAGACAGAGGGGGGAATTGGCCTGAACGGGGAGAATATCAGCAATGGTTTATTGTTGCCCCGCCCGGGCATCCCTTCTTGCGGAAAACAATCGATAAGGTTTGTGAAAATATCGACAGGTATTGTCCGCTTACGGGCGAAGTGGGGCGGGTTGGTGTGCTTAAACTGACCGGACCGATAGCGTACACCCAGGCTATTTTGTCGTTAAAAGACATGCATCCGCATTCTATTATTGATTCGGAAGATGACCTGGGGCTTTGTTATTCTTTTTTACCAGCGCCTGGCTCACACGAAAAAAGCTTTCGGGGTAAGCACTATTCAAGGCAAAAACGCTCCATTATAACGCCCCGTGGCATAAAGAGCTTGGNNTACCCTTTTAAAATACTTTATGGTTATTTGGCCGCCAGAGTTGAAAATATCAAAAAAAGTATTTTTAAACGTACCAAGCGATTGACGGTTGTAAAGTCATCTCTTGGGGTAGAACCAATACAAAGCTTTGATAAGGTCAAAGATCGATTGGGCTGATAAGGGATTGCTGGTCGTAAATCCGTGATACTTATCTCAGTACAATAAAACCAACTTTAGAATTTCTGTAAATAGAAATAAATATTAATCATAAATAAAATAATTTACTAAATATTACTATTTATAGGGCATTTAGTTGTCCGTGGAATTTTTATGATAAATGTAGAAATAATTACAGCTTGGTATAACGAAGAGTTTTTGGCTCCGTTTTTTTTGAAGCACTATTCATTTGCCGATAAAATCCACATTTTGCTCGATGCAGACACGAACGACAAAACCCTTCTTGAAATAGAGAAGGCAGGCAATGTCAATGTTGAATATGTCAAATATCCGGACAAGTTTGATGATCGCATGAAAATCGAAAAGATCATGCAGGTCTATAAGAAAATCAAACATGGCTGGGTTTTTGCGGTTGATAGTGATGAGTTTCTTTTCCCCCTGCCTTTTGAGACAACGATGAGAGAGGCTTTGGCAAAAGAAAATCATAATGATGTCATCTATGCGCAAATGTGGCAGGTTTACCGTCATCGGAGTGATAAGGATCTTGATCCTGATTTGCCCCCCGTTCTTCAGCGGCGGCACGGAGATCCTAACGTTTCGGAAGGACTCAATGCTCTTTACAACAAACCTGTCATCGTCAAGGCCGGCCTGAACATCAAGTGGGGGGCAGGTTGCCATCATCTCCATTTTTTACGTCCGAAAAATAAGATTTTGCGACTCTTTGCCAAATTTAAGCGTAAACCGAAGATATCCGGCAACAAGTTTTACGGTGCCCATTGGGCCATGGCCGATCCGTTATTCTGCATTGAGAGAAGAAGGGGGCGCAAGGCCAGAATGAGTCAAAACAACCTGGACAGGGGACATGGCAGTCACTATCTGGAGGATACTGAGGACCGCATACGACAAGAGGTCGAGATTCATTTGGATGATCCTCAGCTCTTTTGAGAGTGTTCCGCCGGTCTTCCTCGCGGTTCCACCCAGCTTCCAGGGGTTCCGGGAATGGACATGAAATCAAGCAAGTGGCGTTCAAGGTTCTTCTATTTGCGGGGTGCATGGGCGACGGGGGAATCTGAAACAAAATAAGAGGGGCAGGCACCCAAAGCGCCTGCCCCTCATTTAATTCTGTGCCGGATCGTTTATTTGCCGCAGCATTTCTTGTACTTCTTGCCGCTGCCGCAACTGCAGGGATCGTTACGACCGATCTTGGTGACGCTGAGTGGCTGCGCCTTGACCATGATCCCCTCGACAAATCCCCATTCCTTGTTTGTGCGTTTGAACTGGCCGCGTTCGTGGTGACTGTGTATGCCGGTCTTGTCTCGAAAGCGGGCGATGAACTCGACCTCTCCCTCGTCGTCCTTCAGGCCGCCATTGGTGGTGCCGATAATCTCAAGGCCTCGCCATTCGGATTCCTCGGCCCAGGTCTTGGTCGCTTCGTGATCGTACCCTGCGCGATGATCGGGGTGGGTGCTATCATAAAGAAAGTCGACCGCGACCTTTACGTGGGCGGAGTAACGCGCGCGCATCAGTTGTTCCGCCGTTTCGGCTGATTTTTTACCGGTTATAATCGGTTCGCAGCAGGCAGCGTAGTCGTTGCCGCTGCCACAGGGGCAGCTGTTCATGGTGATTCTCCTTAGCGGATCGGATTCTGAAATTTGCTGAAGTCTATTCATCCGCGGGCAGAGTGTCAAGACAGTCTTGAGCAAGTGAGCATTGTAGTTGTTCTATAAAGTCCGGTGCCATAAAGGGTGAAGTCGTCACGGCAAGGCCTTGTGGCACCGCTGACTTTTAATAAACCCCGGAATAGACCAACTCGATCCAGCGATCCCCGGTGAAGAGCCCATGACCCCAGGTTTCTTCCAGGTCGGCCAGAGGTTTTGCGGCAACCGCTTCCTGGACGGTTTTGCCTGCCATTTGCAGGTTTTTCAATCGGTCATAGGCGGTTTTCAACATCTGATGGTAGCTTGCCAGCTGTGCTTTGTCCGCCAGTGGGCCATGCCCCGGGATAATCCTGGTTCGGTCATCCGCCAATGCAAGAATCTGTTCTACCGCCTTGATCATTCCTTTGACCGAACCACCATGGCTGACATCGATAAACGGATAGAAACCGTTGAAGAAAATATCGCCGGTATGGATGACATTGGCGGATTTGAAATGGATGAAGCTGTCGCCATCGGTATGGGCGTGGGGCATATGGATGGCGTGGACGGTTTCACCGTTGAGATGAAAACTGAGATCCGTGGAAAAGGTTACCACAGGCAGGCCCTCAGGGGTTGCAGCCGCACTTTTCATCTCGAACGGGGCGAGATACGAGCCGGTTCGTAAACTCTCACGGACATTGTCGTGTGAAAAAATCAGGCTGCCGCTGTGCCCCAGATGTTCGTTTCCGCCAGTGTGGTCGGCATGATAGTGGGTGTTGATAAGAAACTTCGGTTCCTCGCCGCCGGCCGATTTGATCGCAGCAACGATCTTCTCCGTAAGGGGGGCATACTGGTCGTCGATGAGAAAGGTTCCGTCCTCGCCGATAAACAGGCCTATATTGCCGCCCTGGCCGGTTAGCATGTAAATGTTTCCGGTGACCGGCATGGTGCTGATTGCCGTTTCGTCAGCCGCTGCGTCGGTAGCGAGAAGCGCCAGTCCTGTCGCCATAACCGCTAATGCGGTGAATAATTTGCTGATCATGGTTTTTCTCCCTTGTTTCAGATGGACCTGTTACCCGGGGTTTAAGCCATTGGCCTGATTCCCGGCAGTTTTATAGACGCCAGTATAACCCAAGTCCCGGGGGGAGAATGTATATAAATTAGAATAAATACAAAAATAGAAGGTTGTCTGGAAGACTGAGCAGAGGCGGGAACGAACAAGCAGCACATGTCGAGCGGCCATAAAAAACGGCTCTCCCCTTGGGAAGAGCCGTTTTTAAGCTTAACGGTTGCCGGTCTGTAAAGTTAATGCAGGCATTGAAACAGGCCCATGGCCCACTGGCACGCACCGCAGGGCTCCGGGAGGGTATAGCAGTCAAACTGGAAGTCTTCGTCCTGCAGCAGATCGCAGGGGGCCACGGCGCAATTGCTGCAGTAGGGGTAGTCGAAGGCATGGACGTTCTCGCGGAAGCTGCGAAACGTTTCGTCGTTCCAGATATCCAGCAACGGTCTTTCGTTGACGTTGCCGAAGATCTTGGGTTTGATAAGCCGATCCCAATCGTTGATAAAACAACGGAATTGATGCCAGAGGAAATAACAGGGATGCACCGCGCCGTCCCAGGAGATGAAGGCTCCACCGTCTTCCACGAAATCACATTTGCGTTCGTGGCGGGGAACCGCGGCCGGCAGACTCAGTTCGACGCCCAAATCCCTGGCCAATTGCTCCGCCTCGTCGAATAAGGCCAGCAACTGTTCCGTCTTGTCGGCGCCGCGCTCCAGCAGGCGCGGAAGATCGAGGAAAACATCTTTTTCCCGTGCGTCGGCCCGCATCTGATCGATCAGTTCCATCATGCGGACAAGCTTGGGATCCAGTCCCGGTAAAAACCGACCCATTTCCCAGCGGGAATTATAATCGCGCACATCGAGTCCGAGATCGGCGATCTTGTCCCGCCAGTAGGTGAAGATCTTCACGGCCTCGTCGGTCGAATTGTCGTAGGCAAGCTGCTCGATGGCGGAAGTATCGTAAGCCGAGGCCTGGGTGACGAGCATGAAATCGGCGCCCCGGTCCGCGACCCAGCGCAGGGTGTCCAGCAGCTGTTGTTTGTTTTCCTCCATCAGAACGAATTCGACGCCGATCTTCAGCCGGGTATCGGGCTGGCGTTTACGGGCATCGGCCAAAAAACCAAAGGCCTTTTCCATGTCGCTGAGGTCTTCCCCTTCGCGCACTTTGCTGAACGTGTCGGGTTTGATCCCGTCCACCGACAGGCAGAGGCGGTCAAGGCCGGAGGCCACCAGGTCCCGCGCCCAACGCTCGTCGAGCAGCAGGCCGTTGGACTGAAAGCCGATCCAGGATTTTTCCGGCATGGCGCGCCGGGCCCGATGGATAAAATCGAGCAAATGGGGGTGCATCAGCGACTCGCCGATACCGTTGAGCAGCAGGGCTTCGAGGTGGGGGAAGACCGGTTCCAGAGCGCTGAAGGTCTCTTCGGTCATATCGCCATCGATGATATTGCTGTCGGCGGACTGTTTGACGCACATCGGGCAACGCAGGTTGCAGAAGGTCGTGGTTTCAACGAACAGTTTGCTCGGATAAGCCCTTAAAGGCGCTGGCAAGGCGTCAGAAGGCTGCGAGGAGGTTTGCGGACTCATGATTGCTCCGGATATGTCGGGGATTGTATGGTGAGTTAAAGTCGGGGGCATTTTACAGCGACTCCATGCTTAACAAGGGCGCCACCCTAACACAAAATCAAAGGTCCGGACACCCCCCAAACGGGCTGACATGCGTATACATGAGGGGTTGCAGGGCTGATCGGAAACAGAGGAGGAGCAAAAAGAGCAACAACTCAGAATGGAAGGGGACTCGGGGTATATTTCACAATGTCGTCCCTTTCTGTCTCACCATTTGGGAATCTCATATTCCTT
>DIKU01000004.1 GCA_002424645.1 Pelobacter sp. UBA5610
CTATGAGGACCTTGTCGATCTTCTGTGCCTGGGCCAGTGCCAGGGTTTCCGACAGAGCACTGATAATGTTCTGTTCGGTAAAAGGACCGTAAATCTCCAGTTGAATGATCTCGGGTTCTTGAAGAGTTGATATTTGCCAGCCTGAATGGGCCATGATTGTTACTCGATACTTGGTTGAAGGTGGTGTGCGTGTCGAACGGGGGCCATATTTTATAACGCAAAACTGAGGCCAGATAAGCCAATCCCCCCTGCCTAACTATCTGTGGTTTGAACTTACGCTTGAAATGCTGTGTAAATTTGAGGGATTACCAGCGGAAAAGAATGTGCGAAAGTTTTTTTGGAAGAATGGTGAATGGCGGTCACAGGTATCGTTTCACGATGAGACGTGCCATTTTATGAAACAATAATCTTAAAATGGGACAGTCTGGACCGCAATATACCAGGGGGTGGCCCATCGTCGTTGCAGTGATAAGAGACTGCAGCAACGATGGGCCGTTTTTCAAGCAGGGAGGTCTTTATCCAGGGCCACCCGATTCCGGCCGTTTGTCTTGGCCTGGTAGAGGGCCTGGTTGGTTCGGGCTATCAGTTGCTCGTAGTTGTTGTCCTTGGTCGGCTGCATGCAGGCTATGCCGACACTAACCGTGACCACTCCGTTGACTCCTTCTTCCGAGTGGGGAATTTGTAGCGCCTCAACCATTTGTCGAATCTTTTCGGCCAGTGGTTGAGCCGAATCGGTATCGCTATCAGGGAGGATCACTGCGAATTGTTCTCCGCCGAAACGTGAGATGCGTTCTTCGTTGTCAGGGATGGCCTCTACCAGGGTTTGGGCAATCTTTTTGAGACACTGGTCCCCGGCCTGGTAGCCGTAGGTATTGTTGAAATGTTTGAACCGATCCATGTCGACAAGGATTAGCGCCAGGGGTGTTCCCTTTTGTCTGGCGCGCTGCCAGTAGGAAGGCAGTGCGGCATCGAAACTCCGGCGGTTTGCTATGTCGGTCAAGGGGTCGAGCATGGCGAGTCGTCGCAGAAATTGTTGGGCTCGGCGCCTCTGTTGAACTTCCAATTCAAGCTTGATGTTGGTTTGCGCCAGTTTTTCCGTGCGTTCGTTGACCCTTTGTTCCAATTCGCCGCGGATGATGCGCAACTGTTCCAGGGCGTCGGCCAGTTTTCGCGTGCGAACATTGAACCAGTATGCAAAGGTCCCGAATTCATTGCGAAAGTCGTCTTCCAGGCAAAGCATTTCCTCGGCGTTGATGTCTACGGCATTCTTGAGCTGATGGGTAATGCGGGATAAGGGGCGCATGAGCATGCTGTTGAGAGTTAGGAATGCGCCGATAACCGCTGCCGATACGCATATGATCAGTGCTGCCAGTACGGCACGATAGATAACGGTGGCGGCGGACATGGCGTGGCTAACCGGTGTAACGGTGACAATTTTCCAGTAGGTGTTGGGTACATGAAAAAGGGCGACGCTGCAAGGTTCTTTCAATAGCAGGTCATCGGGCGTTGTGAAGTGTTTCAGCAGGATGTCGCCGTTATTTCCCCCGGGCCAGGGGTCTTGCATTACGGCGGCAATGAGTTCGGCTTCTTCGGTCGATACCTGGCTGCTGTTGTTGGCGATGACTTCGGCTATGCGGCGGTCATACAAATTGGACTGTTTTGCTTTATTTAATAGATCGTTGCTGCTGTCGTAGAGAGCCTTCGCCAAAGGTGCGAAGGTCGGCTGCCGGTCGGCAAGGTTGCGAGCCAGGATATATTCGATGTGTTTACGGCCAAATTTGTCCTGCGTGGTATCGCGGGTGATGGTCACGTCGGGAAAGGAAAGGAATTTGCCGTTACGGTCGACGGCAAAGGCATAACCGCCCATTTTTTTAGCCTGGGCATCGAAAAACGCTTCAAGGCCCGCCAGTTTAAGGTCGATGGTGACCACACCCGCAAAGCGATTCTCGCGGTAAATGGGAGCCGTGCAGGTAACCATGGGCACCGAGGTATGCGGGTCGACGTAGGATTTGGACCAGAAAACCTGGTCCGGTTTTAAAAAACGCCCGGGAACGTACCATTCTTCATGGTGATATCCAGCGCTACGAGGGTCGTCGTAATCTTCTACAAACTCAAGGATGCCTTTGGCGTTGCGGCCCCAGAAAAAGCTCCGCCGTTCGTTGTTGGCATCGAAGGCAAAGGGTTCGTACCACACCCCGCCGCCTATGATAAATGAAGATGGACCGAGTTCGTCGATGAGGCGGGGAACTATTTTTATGTGATCCTGCGCCCTGAGGGGCAGGTTTGCACTGGTGGTTGCAAGGGCTCGTGCCAGGGTTTCGGCAACCGCCAGACGTTCGCCGAGCTGGGCTACCATGGTGTTTCCGACCTGATTGACCATTCGAAAGGATTGTTCCTCAAGGCGTGGCCGGCCGATGGTGTCCATGATGATGGTCAGACTGAGCACCAGCACGGCAAGCAGCAGGAGAAACAGCAGGGGGGTGCGAAACAGAAGACTGTTGTACCAACGCACGGAAAAAGCGTTCCTTTCGTTCATGCATGGCCTCTAAAAGGGGGAATTTAAGAGCTGACTATTTCTGTCTGCGAGGGAAGGCGATAGCAAGGCCCGCCCGTCATTTTGAGTCATATACCTTGCGGAGCATACCATACAGCCGTTGGGTGAAACATCCCTTTTTTCTTTTTGGTATTCCACGCCTATAGCCCGGTGTCGGGCTAAGTGTGCCTGCCAACTTTGGCAAGATGTGTATAGGTTGTTTCTTGAAAGTAAACCTTTTGAATGAAGCTCCGTCTACAAAACCGGCAATCTTGCAAACCAAAGGAGCTTGAAATGAAAAAAATGATGTTTGGTGTCCCCATTTTATTTGTCTGCATGTTTATAGTTTCCAGCAACGGAATGGCTGCTACAGCAAGTGACAAGAAAGATATCAAACTCAGGCAGGAATGTCGTCATGATCGACGCCACGACCGGCGTGAGAAGCATCGTGAACTTGGCATAGATACCCGGCGATGCCAGCTGGAGAGACGCCATGACCGGCAAAAACTTGGGTGTGCGATTCCCCCTGAATCGCGGCACTCCATTCGCCACGAAAGCCGCCATGGTTTTCACTGCGACAGAGCCGACAGAAGAGGACATCTTCGGTACTCCCGGCACGTCGCAAAACATGATTTTCGTGGCAACCGGCATGTGGCATGGTGCAAAGCGCGATGATCTCGACCATCCGACGGGGGACGTTTGTGTGCTTATGATGCACCCGAGTCTCACATAAAGAGGATTTCGATTGACTAAGGAATGG
>DIKU01000063.1 GCA_002424645.1 Pelobacter sp. UBA5610
ATCCAGGGGCTTGACGCGAAACGCCCTATGATTTCAAGCGCAGTAATCTGGCTGTATTGTTCAGCACGGCGGAAGGCATACCAAGGGCCATTTTAAGGTTAAGATCCTGATCCCAGGGGTTGCGAAGGGCGGCCAGTCGTCGAATAGTGGAAAAGGGCAGGCGGCCTAATTGAAACCAGGGTGATGTCAGGCCGGTCCGGGGCAGCGGCATATCCGTGCCGTAATGCAGTCGATCATGCCATTGGGGATAACGGAGAATGCGTTGCAGTTGTCCGAGGCGGTTGATTTGGGTCAGCGCAGAGATATCGCCATGGAAATTGTCATGGCATTGCATCAGGGCCAGAAAACGATCGAAGTTATGCTGCCCACCGTTGCGTCCATTGCTTGCGCAGTGGGCTGCGATAACGGTAACTCCCTGCTCCAGTGGCACCCGCAATCGTTCCGGATCAGCCAGGGAGTTGTCCGCCTTGGTAAAAGATGCTTCCTCTCCCGTATGGCTGAGTAGCGGCAGGTTCAATTCCGCCATGCGCCGGTAAAACGGGATCAGATCCGGGTGTGCAGGGTCGATCCCTTGAATCGAAGGCAACCATTTCAGCAGAACAGCGCCCGAGGCAGCGACCTTGTCGAGACACTCAAGGGCATCGCGACGCCAGGGATTGACGCTGGCCCCAAACAGAAGATTGGAATATTTCCGGCATGCTTGTTCTATAAAGGTGTCCGGGATAAACAGTTCTGTCCGGTGTTTGTCCAGGCGTCCTCGGGAATCGATGACGCCGTCGAGAGCAAAGATTACCGCTTTATCCACCGAGCGTGATGCAGCCAGTTGCTCCGATATGCGCCGCATGACCAGCATGTCTCCTTCGCGTTCCAGTTGCTCGAGCGTGACGCCGAACGCTTTGAGGTAATAACGGAACTTCCAACTTTTTTGCAAGCGTTTCGCCACGTGGCAGCCGCTGTTGCCTGCGCCAATGCCGGCACCGTGACAGTGGATATCAATGACCGGGCTGTTTTGCATGCATACCTTTTTTGTTGAGAGCTTATAGTGTGCGCGCCAAGATGTGGACATTTCTGAGGGGCAACGCCGTACACCCGGGAAGGCAATGACTGAAAGGCCTTCCCTGAATGACTTTTATATCCGTTTGGAACGATACGAGAAGATACTTTTAACCTATCTGCCGTTGAACAGTAAAGAAGAAAATTCTAATAAAATAATGAAGTTTGGTGATATTTACGATCTTTTTGTTTTCCAAGGGAATCCGGTGGATATGAAAGCCGAAGATTTATTCCGATTGGGACTCGAAATAGTTTAAAGGCGTTCAAACCTTGTATCCCGCGTGTCTATTTCTTACTTGAAATCTCTCGCGAATAACGGCAATGATTTGCTTCGCAGTTTAATGGTTGTATCGTCGGTTTTAGGGCTTCGTTGTTGAAGTGGTGTTTTTGATGGAGGGATTACGCATGATGCGTTTGGCGATGGTGACAGCATCCGTTGCATTGTTGGTGGGCTGTTCTTCTATGCAAGGAGGGGCGCCGATAACAGGGCGGGAGAACAGGGGTGATGAAAACGCTGCCAAAAAAATGGCCACCATGGCCACCGGGGCGCAGGATGAGGATGACGCGGAATACTCCTGTGTGGTGCCAACGCTGGGGGAACGCTGGCAGCGTGTTTATGAAATCGGGGAGCGATTTTATGAGCCGATCCTCAACTGCACCGGATTCATGCAACAGGGGATCGGTAGTTGGTACGGGATACCGTTTCATGGCCGTCAGACCTCAAACGGTGAGATTTATGACATGAATGCCTTGTCAGCGGCCCACAAAACCCTGCCGTTGGGGATCTGGATCAAAGTAACCAACCTGCTCAACGGCCGGGAGGTCATCGTGCGTGTGAATGATCGCGGTCCCTATTTCAAGGACAGGGTGCTGGATCTGTCGGTGGCCGCGGCCAAGGAGCTTGGGTATTACGAAAAAGGTACCGCTCCCATATCGATCCAGGCATTGGGTTATGCACGTAGCGATCGTCTTGCAAAAAAATTGTTGTCCCCGGACGAAGAGGGGAGGCTGAGTTTACAGGAGCCACCCTTCAATCCTGTCGAGGTTATTTACGGATCCAGTCCCAAAGCCGGGGAATATGCACCGGAACAAGTAAAGCCGGAATACACGGTACAGGTCGCTGCTTTTAAAACTTTGGAAAAGGCAGAGGCGGTTCTGAGCACGGTGCAAACGCGCTTTCAGGAAGCTGTCATGAAAGCCTACCCCATGGGGGACTACCAGGTTTACTGCATCAGGCTGGAAAAACTCACCAGTCGCCAAGAGGCCGAAAATGCGAAGAAATCCCTGGCGGAAATCGGGTTCCCAAAAAGCATGATCATGTTGGAGCGTTTTGAAAAACTGGGGTAATTCAAGGAACTGAAAACCTTTATAATTTGGTTGTGATGCAGGGGCGGGTTATACCGCCCCTGCGAGTATCAGGGCTTTTGTACAAGGAGAAAAAACAAGGGGTAGGCCTTGTCTATGCCGTTTTTGTCCGGTTTTCCCATCACCATCATGCGGCAGGTCTGTCTCATGGCAAAGCCGCTATTCTCAAGCTGTTTCTGTAATGCCGTTGGATCGAAACCCAGGTGTACATCCATCTCCTCGCCATGAAACGAGCCGTCTTCAGGCTCAAGGTCACCGATGCATAAATATCCGCCCGGTTTGAGCAACTGATGAAATCGTTCCAGGGCGGGCAAAACCTGTTCGACATGATGCAGCGCCATCAACGTGTAAGCCAGTTCGAATGCATTCTCAGCTAGCGAACTCTGAAACAGGTCGCCGCTGTGAATGTGCATGTTGTCGATGCCGTTAAGTTCGATTTTGTGGCGTAGTATGTCGAGCATCCCGCTTGAGGTATCGACCATGGCTACGGAATGCACCAAGGGTTGGAGATGCATGCTGACCTGACCGGTACCGCAGCCGAAATCGAGGGCTCTGGTTTGTCTGCTCAACGGTACATGCTGTTTGATGTGATCGGCAAAAGTGCAGGCCATTTTTATGATGCGAGGGTTGTTGTCCCAGTCCCTGGCCATGTTGTCGAAGGCGTTATGCTTAGTCATCGATGATCCTTTCACTTCGGTTGTGAATTTACCTCAGGGTTTGACAGTGTATTCAGCAAAGCGGTCACCCGCTCGACAATCGGTGGATGGGAAAAGCGAAACCAGGCATACAGGGGGTGCGGGTGAAGGGCAGCCAGGTTGTCGTGTGCCAGCTTGACCAGAGCTTCGGCAAGGTCGGCGGGGCGGCCGGTGAGATTGCAGGCAAAACGGTCCGCCTGGCGCTCATGACGACGGGACAGCATATTGCCTAAAGGAATCAGTGGGAAACTGATCAGTGCGGCAAGCAGCATAAGAATCGTGATTTGGGCCACAAACGATGCCGAAGGCAGCTGCAGCAGGCCCGGTAGACCACCCCATCGGATCAGATGGGCGGAAAGATACAGGCCACCAAGGGTCAATAACGCGCTGCTGATAAGCCGTCGTGAGATGTGTTTGTATTTCCAGTGCCCGATTTCGTGGGCAAGGACTGCCAGGGTTTGATGGTCTTCCATTTGTTCCAGCAAGGTATCGAACAATACGATGCGTTTCTGGCGGCCCAGACCGGTAAAATACGCGTTGCCGTGGCGGCTGCGGCGGGATGCATCGACTTTAAAAACACGTCCTGCATGCAGACCGGCTTTTTCGGCCATGAGCCGTATCCGTTCTTCCAGTCCCGGTTTTTCGATGGGCGAGAATTTGAAGAACAGCGGTTCTATCAGGTAAGGGGAGATAACCATCACAATCAGACTGAAAAAAGTAATGAAACCCCATACCCACAGCCACCAGGCTTGGGGGCTGGCCAATACCAGCCACAATGCTCCGACGATCAGCAGTCCATACAGGAGTAGAGCGATCGCAGTGCCTTTGGCCGTATCGGACAGCCACAGGCGTAGCGACATGGTGTTAAAACCGTACCGGGCTTCAATCCGGAAGTTTCGATACCAGGAAAAGGGTAGGTCCAAACATTGTCGGGCCACTATAAGCCCCAGGAAAAACAGCATGCCCTGAACTATGAAGGAGTCTGTCAGTGAAGACGTCCATGCATCGTATCGGGGCAGCCAGCCACCGAACATGAAGCCAATGAACAGCACCGCCGAGAGTGCTTCTTCAAAAAGAGCCAGGCGTTTTTTATCCGTTTCGTAGGCCAGAGCCCGTTCAACGGTGTCATGATCGAAGTGCCGTTGGAAGCTGTCCGGTATCTGTTTCGCATGGCGTTGCTGATAGCGCAGATTAAGCCAATCAAGCAGCTGATCGCATAAAAATACGAATACATAGGCGCCTAAAAGAGCGCTTTTCATGGGTGACTCCTTCGTTTTGCCAGAATTGTAAAAAGATTGAAGCATCGCATCTCGTCGACAGGCCGGGTGGTTTGCGCTTTTCCCCCCTTATCCTTTATGCTAACAATATCGGTCGAAAATTTTGCTTTGCCATCTCATGTCCTTATGAGAAAGCATAATATCCTTGATCGAAGACAATGTTTTCCTGTGATGCTCCGGTTATTCTGAAAAAAACAGGATATCGGTTTGGAGGAACAGAGATATGAATAGTAACAGACCGGAAGAGGCTTCCGCCAGTGTTGAATCGGCGGCACTGCGGCAATACCCCAGCAAGTTGTTTGTTGAAAGTACGACCTTCTGCAATTTGCGTTGTCCCATGTGCGTCAAGCAGGCTGCAGACAGCAAGGTTATCGATGCGGATATGTCGCAGAAGACCTTCGCTGCCCTGGAACCGGTTTTCCCCCATCTCGAATCGTTGGTCCTCAACGGTATCGGCGAACCGTTGATGCACCCTCATCTCCTGGAGTGGATAAAGCGGGCCCGGCAGTTGATGCCCGCCGACGCCTGGATCGGGTTCCAGTCCAACGGTATGTTGATCGATCGTAACTGGGCGCGGGACCTGGTTGAAGCCGGTCTTGATCGCATCTGCCTGTCGGTGGATGGTGTCAAGCCCGAGACCTTCGCCAAAGTGCGCGAAGGGGAGGATATCAGTGACATGGACCGGGCCTTCAGGATGCTGAACGAAGCCCGCCAGAGGCAGCCGGGAAGCCGGCTCAAAATCGGGACGGAATTCGTTGCCATGCGTGAAAATTTTCACCAGTTGCCCGATACCGTGCGCTGGGTCGCGCAGCGAGGAGCCGATTTTATTATAGTCAGTCATGCCCTCCCTTACGACATTTCCGGGATCAACCAGACCGCTTACGATAATTCCATCGATGTGTCGGTTGAGATTTATGAGCGATGGAAACGGCAATTGTCTGCCGAAGGACTCGATATCAGGGCCTACGATTATATGGTTTGGGAAAAAGAACAGATTATGCCCAAGGCCTCCGATGCGCAGGTGCGCAAGGTCAATAAATACGTTGGAAGGATGCGGGAAGAGGCGCGCCAAAAAGATATTTTCATGGATGTCATGCAGCTGATTCGGCGGGACGAGGCTCTGCTGGCCGAGGTCAAGGATGTGTTTGACGAAGCGCAGCGGGTGGCCGATGAAATGGGGATCGAACTCAAATTGCCGGCTTTAACTCCACGTTATGAACGTGAATGTCCGTTTGTCACGAAAGGCTCGGCGTTCATCTCCTGGGACGGCGATGTACACCCCTGCTACTACCTCTGGCATCATTATCGTTGCTATATCAATGACTGGGATCGACTGGTCAAACCGAAGGTGTTCGGCAACGTAAACAAACAACCGTTGCTGGATATCTGGCAAAGCGAGGAATTCCGTACCTTTCGCGAGCATGTGGTCGAATTCGATTACCCGTACTGCTCCAATTGCGGTGTGGCCCCTTGCGACCTGGTGCAGGAAGAAGATTTCGATGTGGACTGTTTTACCAATCCGGAGCCTTGCGGTACCTGCCAATGGGCCATGGGTTTGCTGCAGTGTTTGCAGGACTGACGGCAAAGAGCATATACCTGAAAACCAAAAAGCCTGATCCTGTTTAGGTTTCGCTTAACGTGGTGACGAAGATCTGTATTAAAAGAGCCTCCCTTGAAAACAAGGGAGGCTCTTTTAATACGTGACAGTGAAAGCCACAGACTTAAATTCTGTGGGTCTGTTTTCAGGCAAGGTCGAAGCGGTCGAGGTTCATAATCTTGCTCCATGCCGCAACAAAGTCATGCAGGAATTTCTCCTTGGAGTCCTCGCAGCCATAGACTTCCGCAACGGCCCTGAGCTGGGAGTTCGAACCGAAGATGAGGTCGACGCGGGTG
>DIKU01000084.1:0-3191 GCA_002424645.1 Pelobacter sp. UBA5610
GAGCTTTACGATCATTTCCGGGGTCGGATCAACACCGGCTTCGGCATCGGCACCAACCTGACCAACGACCTGGGTTACGAACCGCTCAACATCGTCATCAAAATGGTGACCTGCAATGGCCGCCCGGTAGCCAAAATCAGCGACGCTCCGGGAAAAAGCATGTGCGAAGACCCGGACTACCTGGAAAAACTGGCGCGGCTCTACCGAATCGATGATTGGCAGCCCGGCCTACCGGCTTGAAGGGAGACGCTACCGTCTACCGGGGACCCCTTCAAAACGAAACATCGGCAACTCGCAGCCCTCATTCAACAATCCCTACTGTAAAACACCCGGATGACAATCGTCGAGACCATTCCAATCTTCTTCCGGGGATAAAAGGTCATATGCAGGTCTCTCAGAGCCGTAAATTCGGGTGTCTCCCGAATCCCCCCGGCAGTTCTTTTTCCCGGAACAAAAAATAACTTATTCTGCTTGACTATATGATTTTTTATATATATAGTTTTCTATATATTTAGACAGGACGAGGTTCGACCCGTTTGCCGGATCAACAGTCGCCCCTTGCTTTCTATCAGGAGTAGATAAACCAATGCAAAATGAAACGATGTCGGATGTCGCCGTTTTTCTTTTCAAAAAGGGCGGGAAAAACTGTGCTGAAGCCGTCGCCGAAGCCTGGCAGCAAGTATCCGGTAAGGATCTTGAATTGACGGTGAACCTGGGTAAGTGCGGCGGCGGCCGGGCGCCACAGGGATTGTGCGGAGCTATTTATGCCGCGCAGCTCGTCTGCGATGAAGATAAAAAAGTCTCCCTTACCGATCGTTTCGCGGATGCCGCCGGTTCGCTCGGGTGCCGGGAAATCCGTTCGATGAAAAAGCTGTCCTGCACAGCCTGCGTCGAATTGGCCGCAGCCCTGCTCGAAGAAAATCTACAACAAGCGGTCGCTTGATCGTCCGCACGTTTTAATCCCGGATGTTGTCCGGCAAGGGGTCTCTCCTCTCCATCCCCTTGTTTAGCCAACAAAAGCTTCCTCCCAAGCGCCGAGAGGACAAAAGCCCTTCAGTTTCTGAAGGGCTTTTGTCTTTGATGTCGCGGAAAGGGAATTTCGAAAACCAGGAATACACCCTTGTTTTTACATCATGCAAGTTTGTATTAGCCCGGGCGAGTTTGATCGATAACGATTCCGGCATGTAAGATTACCCGAACTAACTGAAAATGGGGGAGCGCCCCCATATTTTAATATTCTCCCAAAATAAAAGGCAAAAAGACCTTGGCTATTTCGCCTGTTTGCGGAAAGTTGCCAACAGATCGTTCTGGCTCAAGATACCGAGCAGGCAGGAACCAAGGTCGGGATCGACCACCGGAAAGTAACTGATATCGGGATGCCGCTGCACCACGTCCAGGGCTTCGCGCAGAGACTGGTCGGGGTGCAGTTGGGCCCGTGCCGTGTGAACCAGGTCGTTGGCTACGATCAATTGCGCCAGCGACGGTTCGAACAATAAATTGCGAATTTCCGAATAATCGATCATTCCGACGAACCGATCCTGGTCGTTGACGACCGGAAAACGATCGTAGCGGCTATGCGCGATCAGGCGCAGCAAATCGTTGAAGGGGGTATTGTCGCGCAGGGTTTCAACATTGCGACGCATGACATGCCGCACCAGGATATCCCCTGGATCTTTAAATCGATGTCCGGCGGGAATCCCCAGCGATGAACGAAAGTGCTGCGCCACATGATGCAACCCCTCAAAAGCCCCTTTTGGGGCGCGTTTTTCCAATAATGACAAAATCGGCACTTCTCCGGCCCATACCAATCCCTGGCGCAGGGCCAGAGGACCGATCAATTCAAACACAATCACCGCGCCAAGCACCACGGTTTCGACCATCGCACCGGCGACGGGCCACTGTCGCGCCAGGCTGCCGGCCATGCCAATAGCCACCGCCCCTTGCGCCAGCAAGGTCATCCCCGAATAGCGTCGCATGCACTCACCAAACCGCCCTAACTTGGCTCCCAGCCAGGCTCCGGCGCCTTTGCCGAGCATGCGTGCAACCACATAGCCAATACCCAACAGGCCGATGTGCGCCAGAGTTTCAAAATGCAGATTAGCCCCGGCCAGCACAAAAAACGCCACATAAATCGGGTAGTCGATTTCCTTCAGAGCCGACGCCAGCCGATGCCAGCGCGGCGAACCATTGGCCAGGGTGGCTCCCAACGCGAGATGCGCCAACAGCGGCTCGCATTGCAAAAGGCGGCATAACACGCTCACCAGAATTACACCGCCAAGGATCAGCAGCTTGAATTCATTGTTTTTATCCAGGCGCTCGGCCCAGATTGCAAAAACCAGCCCGACCACAGCACCGGCCAATAACGGGCTGAGAACTTGCCCAAGCAAAGCCGTCACCCCCCCGGCCGGATTCACCAGCCAGTGGGTTACCAGCACGAAACCGAACAAGGCCAAGATGTTGTTGAGACCCACAAGAGTCAGAATCGCTTGGGTAAGCGGACCCTCCGACTCGCACTCCCGCACTACCATCAGGGTTACAGCAGGTGCCGTCGCCATGCTGATGATGCCGAAAAACACCATCAGGTAGAGACTGGTGATCCCCACCGACAATCCCGGTGCGGAAAAATGCAGATAGAAATAATTGACTCCAAAGGCCACGATACCTGCAAGGAAAAGCGTCAAGCCGGTTTCAGCCAGAGAAAACACCAGGATACGATGTCGCCAGCGCCGCAGGTTTTCCGGCAGCAACTGACCGCCGATACTGACCAGGATCATCCCCAGTGCCAACTGGGTTAGTAAATCCAGGGTGTGCAGCGCCTCGGGCAGCAACAACGCAGGCCAGCCGAGCAAATGGGCCAGCGACGGACTCAGCAACATGCCAGCCAAAAGATATCCGGTCACCCGCGGCACATGACAAAGGGCGGCCAGCCGCCCCCCTGCCAGGGCGCCAAGAAAAATACAGGTCAAAGCTGCCAGAACGGGAAAAAAATTCATGATCACAACCGGTGATGGTGAATGGGCTAAGGTTCGAAGGGATGGATGCAGCCCGGGGTTCCTGGGACACGGCATCGGTTCGGGAGCGGATAAAACATCGGCTCAATGCTGATCTCCGCGCAAGTATACTTGCAGAATAACGTTCTGCCAAGTAAAACAGGCATAGAGAAGTGCGCGGTGAACTAACCGATAACCGTC
>DIKU01000084.1:3316-4954 GCA_002424645.1 Pelobacter sp. UBA5610
ACTTTTTTGGCGGCAAGACATCGGTTATGGAACCGGCTACCATCTCCGCAGCCAGGGCGAACGTCTCCGACAGCGTTGGATGAGCATGGATGGTCCGGCTGATATCCTCGGCATCGGCACCCATCTCCATGGCCAGCACTGCCTCGTGGATCAGTTCGCCGGCGTGGCTTCCGCAAACCCCGGCCCCGATGATGCGGCCGGTGGCGCGGTCAAACAATGCCTTGCTGATGCCTTGAGTGTGCCCCGTACACAGGGCGCGGCCGCTGGCGTGCCAGGGGAAGGTGCCCTTGCGATAGGCGATGCCCCGTTCTGCGGCCTGCTTTTCCGTGATGCCCATCCAGGCGATCTCCGGAGAGGTGTATGCCACCGACGGTATGGTCATTGGCGTAAAAGCCGTCTTACACCCGGCAATGACCTCAGCGGCCACTTTACCCTGGTGCGTCGCCTTATGGGCCAGCATCGGCTCCCCCACCACATCGCCAATGGCATAAACATGGGCCACGGCGGTCTGCTGGCGTTCATTGACCGTGAGAAAGCCATGTGCATTGACTTCCAGGCCAATTTTATCCAGGCCCAGCCCTGCGGTGTTCGGCCGGCGTCCGACAGCTACCAATACCACGTCGTATTCACCGGTTTTCTCCTGCCCTTCTCCGGCGAAACCGACCTGGATGCCGCTGTCCCTGGCGATAATTTCCGCGACCCGGGTACCGGTCAGGAGCCGGTATTTATCCTTCAGTTTGCGCAACAGGGGCTGCACCAGGTCCTGGTCGGCGGGTGGAATAAGCTGGTCGCACATCTCGACGATGGTGATAGCAGACCCCAGGGAGCTGTAAACCTGCGCCATCTCCAGGCCGATAATGCCGCCACCAACGATCAGTAGCCGCTTCGGTACAAAAGGCAGGACCAGGGCGTCATCGGAATCCCAGATTCGGGGATCGTCCGGGGCACCCGGCAGGAATGAGGCATGCGAGCCGGTGGCGATGATGGCATCTTTAAAGGTGATCTCCCTCGTCCCTTGCTCCCCGACAACCCCAATGGTTTGCGGATTCCGAAACTCTCCCCGACCGGTCATGCGGGTAATTTTGCGGGCTTTGCTCAAGGTGTCCAGGCCGCCTGCCAGTTGCTGAACGACCTGGTCCTTTTTACGCCGCAAGGCGTCCAGGTCGATCTCGGGTCTGGTGAATTTCAAACCGATTGCCCCCGCTTCGTGAGTCGCTTCGAGAACCGACGCGGCGTGAAGCAGGGTTTTGGAGGGGATGCAGCCGACATGCAGGCAAACCCCGCCCAGCCGGGAGCGTTCATCGATCAGGCAGACGGAAAGGCCCAGGTCGGCGGCCCGAAAAGCGGCCGTGTAACCACCGGGACCACCACCCAGGACAACGAGGTCATATTCCTCTTTTTCAGGCATGGTTTTACTCCGTAACGGGGAAACTTTAAGCCTGTCTCACGCGAAGCCGCGAAGAACGCGAAGAACACTCATAGCAGCGCCCGCCGCAAATCCTCGATATCCCGCCCCAAAGCCCGGCAGAAGCGGGCCGCCTCCGCGCCGTCGATAACCCGGTGATCGTAGGACAGGGAAAACGGCAGCATCAGGCGCGGTTCAAAGGTCTCGCCAGTCCATACCGGCTTGCGGTGATA
>DIKU01000057.1 GCA_002424645.1 Pelobacter sp. UBA5610
AGCTGTCAAGCACATGTTGCCGTGTCCGGGCTGCAATCGAGCAATTGGTAAATAGCCATTGCAGGTTTTTGGCGCGGGCCCGATCAAAACCCAGGCGAACCGGCGCCTTGACGGCAAGGCTGGCCAGGCTGGCGCGTAGAGAAACCTGCATGTGCAACAGAACGTCGAATTGCCTGTTTCTCAATGAGGCAAAAAGGCTTCTGTAAGCAGACCAGCCAAGCTTTTTATCGAAAACAATGAATTCAACTCCCGGCAGATCGCCGATCAGACCCACTTCAGCCTTGCCGATTATCCAGGTGATGGCGGCCTGCGGCCAGTGATGCTGGAGGGTTCGTACCGTCGGCAGAACGTGGGTGACGTCCCCTATGGCAGAAAGTCGCAATATGCAGATGCACTTAGGTGGAGCAGATAACGGTAGCAATATCGTTCCTCGCATCGAAAGATTGGACGGCGGCTACATCCTATATGATTCCAGCTTGCTTGCAAAGCCTTTCAGCGGACTCTTCAACGCGGCAGCGCTGGCGGAGCGGGGCTTGTTGATGGAACCCACGGTGGGGCGGGGTGGGGGGTATTTCCTCCGTTTCGGCAGTCAGGAATGGGTATGGCGCCATTATCGGCGGGGCGGCGTCATGGCCAGGATTTTTGAGGATGAATTCGCTGGCTGGCGCCTGGAGCATAGCCGTTCATGGAAGGAGTGGCGCCTATTGGCGGATTTATATGGTCGGAGCTTCCCGGTACCGCGCCCGGTCGCCGCGTTCGTGTCCAGAAAATTCGGATATTATCGGTGCGATCTCATCACCCAACGAATTGCCCCGGCCCAGAACCTTTCCGCACTGCTGGAAAAGGCCCCGCTTTCGACCGAGGTATGGGCGGCTATAGGCGCCTGCGTGCGGCGTTTCCATGATGCCGGCATCTATCACGCGGATCTGAATGCCAACAATGTCCTGTTGGATGATGAGATGCGAGTTTACTTGATTGATTTTGACCGTAGCGGCCCGCGTAGGGGTGGTATATGGCAGAGAAAAAATATCGATCGGTTTCAGCGCTCCCTGCGGAAAATCGCCAAATTTACTCCTTCGTTCTATTTTGATGATGATGCCTTTCACTATTTCCTTGCTGGGTATGGAGCTGATTTTTAGAGAGGCCATAGTATTGATATCATTCGTTTGATGGATAATAAAAATTTAAATAACATTCCTAGATTATAAAAGATTTTCGGTGAATTTCTGCAGGTCATATGTTTTAGAAATAAGCTTTTCGGTTGTGAACTCATCCGTTAAGGAGGCTTTTGATTGAATATCTCATGTCTTGCTGTAGCCAGTTATAGTGATTTGCCCGAGACCAACCTTTTTATTGGTTTGCATCGCGCGGGCATTCGCTTGGTGGTAATGTGTCCGGCTGATGCTCCCAATCGCCATCTGCTGTTGGAGGCGGGAGTCCCTGTAGTGGATCTTTCCTTGAAGGGACGTTATGATCGCGCAGGCGTCGCTGCTATTGCCAAGCAAATTCATCAGCACAAACCGGATATTCTGCATGCATTCAACAATAAGACGGTTTCCAATAGCTTGCTGGCAAGTAAAGGGGTTCCGCTTAAGTTCATCGCTTATCGTGGCATTGTGGGGAATGTAAGTTACTGGGATCCGGTCTCGTGGACCACTTATTTACACCCCCGGGTAAATGTCATCGTGTGTGTCGCCGATGCCATTCGGCGTTACTTTCATGCCATGCGCTTTCTCGGATTGCCTTTTCCTGTGCGCAAGGCCCGCACCATCTACAAGGGACATGATCCTTCCTGGTATACTGCCCAGGCTCCGGAGTTAGGCCAATTCGGCGTCCCGGAGAAGGCGTTTGTCATCGGTTGTGCGGTTAACGATCGCCCCCGTAAAGGCTTGGATTATCTGGTTAAGGCCACTTATTTCCTGCCTTTGGACGCGCCCATTTATTGGTTGTTGATCGGAAAAATCGGCAACCCGAAGCTATCGAAGCTGATTGCCGGAAGCCCCAATGCAGACAAAATAAAATTGCTGGGTTTCAGACGGGATGCGCCGGCTTTGATTAAGTCTTGCGATATTTGTATTCTACCCTCGATAAAACGGGAAGGTTTGCCTAGAGCTATCATCGAGGGTATGATCCAAGGCGTACCGGCCGTGGTTACCAATTCCGGGGGGAGTCCCGAATTGGTAGAGCAAGGCGTTTCCGGTCTGATAATACCGCCAAAATCTCCTGGAGCTATTGCCGAAGCAGTGATGACATTATATGAGAACCCTCACAAGGTCGCTGAAATGAAGTGTGCAGCCAAACAGCGCATCGTGCAGCATTTTAACGTGGCTGATACAATCAGCCAGCATTTGGCCTTATATCAGGAACTGGTTGCAGGAAAGGGCTGATAATCCTTTTGCCGGATTTGAAATTCAATCATCCGATCGAAGAATGCCCTCCAAAGTGAAACCGATTACCGCAGGGCGGTATAAAAAAACAATGGAAATTTGGAAAGTTCACGACTTGGCCAGGTTATGCTGCTCTTTCGCAACGGCCCATTCAAGGAGTTCTTGGCGGCATCCATGCAACCGCCGGAGTTTTTATGCGAATTCTAATCGTCAAAATCAGCGCTTTGGGAGATGTCGTCCATTCTCTGC
>DIKU01000140.1 GCA_002424645.1 Pelobacter sp. UBA5610
GTGCCGCGCTCCTTGAACCGCTTTCAGCAACTCAATGCGGTGAAGTTAAGCGGTGTCTCCGTACGCCCCCTGGACGAGGCGTTGACCTTCCTCGAAGCCGAGGCGGCAAAAATCCTCCCCGATGGCTACACGGTTGATTACACCGGCGAATCACGCCAGCTGCGCACCGAAGGCAACCGCTTTTTGCCGGCCTTCGGATTGGCTGTTATCCTGATTTTTCTGGTGCTCGCCGCGCAGTTCAACAGCTTCCGCGATCCCTTCGTCATTTTATTCGGCTCGGTCCCTCTTGCCATGTTCGGCGCAATGATCTTCACCTTTTTAAAAATGCCCGATCCCAACGTGCCCTTCTGGACCAACGGCTGGACCACCACCCTCAACATCTATTCACAGGTCGGGCTGGTTACCCTGGTCGGTCTGGTGGCTAAAAACGGCATACTTATCGTCGAATTCGCCAATCAACTGCAACTGCAGGGACACGTCAAGCTTGAAGCGATACGTCAGGCTTCCCTCACCCGCCTGCGACCGATCCTGATGACTTCGGTCGCCACGATCGCCGGCCATTTCCCCCTGACCCTCGTCACTGGCGCCGGTGCGGCGGCCCGTAATTCCATCGGCCTGGTACTGGTCGGCGGCATGTTCGTCGGCACCCTGTTCACCCTGTTCATCGTACCGTCCATCTACATGCTGGTGGCCCGCGATCACGCCAAGGATCTTAAACGCCGGGAAGCCGTGGCCGAGGTTTGATCTTTTGTCCGGGGCCGCGCCGTGCGGCCCCGGGACCCGCCTCAAACATCCCCCTTGTTCCCCCCCTTTTTCCGGCCCCCTTAATAATTAACACGCCAACGTATCTGCCAGTTTTCCCCTGAGTCTCGGTGCAGCGTTATCCAAATGCCGGAACTTTTCACCTGCCCAAGTTATGTCGTTTCCGCTTACCGGCTGCGTTAATTGATGCCGCCTCGCTGCCTCCTATTATCATCAACAGGCTTATGGTGGCATACACCAAAAACGGTACCTTGCACAACTCGGGGCTAACATGGCTTCCCCAGAAAATGTATAAGGGGATCAACACCCTGATAAGGCAAGAGAAGACGTATGAATGAATCGGAACGAAAGGAATAAGGGAGGGCAAAAACGAGGGGTTAAACAACGCTCGAAAAAACCGCTCGATAAAACAGAGCGGTTATCCCAAGTCGGAAGACATCGTGAAAATCGTAAAAATAAAATTCAAAATCGCCATCAGCACTTGCTACTCTTCAAGCGAAATGGCGTCATGGGGACAGGCCGGGATACAAATTCCATCCAAATCGCATTTTTCATGATCGATGACGGCTTTGCCATTCTGCAGCGTAATGGCACCCACGGGACAAGCTTTGACACAATGGCCGGAACCGGTACAACGAGTTTTGTCGATAGTAATTTTCATAGAAACACTCCGTAATGTTGCGTGACTTGCCAGCTATCCTAAAAGATGTAAACCAAACGGTCAATGGGATTATCGGGAGGGTCGCCCCCTGACATTCTGCAGGCACTTGCAGGGTTGTACAAAACACCGTCAAAAAGCGCTTTCAGGATCAAAGAATCAGATCCGGAAAGGCCTGAACAGGCAGACGATACCTCGGCAAGGGAAAATTCATCGCCTCGCTTCGTAAATAATAATTGACAATTTTTCCGTCATTGATAATCTGCTCTAAATTAAAACATTGTCTTTATTTCAGGAAAATGAAAGTAATTGTATGATACACAGCGACACCGTTATCTCCCTGAGCCAGGATGCGACCTACCAGGATATGGGAGACAATGAGCCGGCGGTTATTTTGCAGCTTAGCACCGGAAGGCTCTTTACCTGCAACCTGACCACACGCTGCTTCCTTGATCTTTTGGCTGATCCATGTTCCCTGGGCGACGCTGTCGATCAACTACTGAAAACGTTTGATGTGCCACGTGAAAAACTGGAACGGGATCTCATAAAACTGGCCGGACAGCTTCTGGCCGCCGGTCTGATACAGCTGAACTGATGCTTTTATTGATGTTGCGGATACATATTCGCCTTGTGACCCTGGTCATTCCTTTGCTGGATCGAATGCTCCCAACCCCGCGACTGGTGCGCCTGCTGGCAAAACATGACCTGTGGCACCCTTATCGGGACATTCCGGCCGACACGATCGCAAAACATGTGCATACCGCCCTGCGCAAACCCCGTTGGATGAAGCGTCGGGCCTGCTATCGACTCGGGCTGACCATGAGCCACTTCCTGCACCTGGCCGGGAAACCTGTCGTACTGCACTTTGCCATTGCCCCACCCAGCTGCGATGCCATGCGACTGCATGGGCACTGCTGGGTCACCCTTGACGACCGGGCCATCACCGCTCCGCCTGAACCTTCAACCGGCATGCGAACCTTTGTCCGGTTCAATATGGGCAGTGGCAGCCCACTTACTACAAATCCAAAACAACCGTAGCGGCCACAAACTTTATACGCATACCCTCACCCCTTACATCACAGGAGTCACCCCATGGAGAAAACAACCCAGGAATACCAGGAACCTACTTTGGAAGAGCAAGAAACCCTGGAGGAAATTACCGAAGGCATAGCGCCGGTGGTTTCCGGAGCGCCGGCACAGGTTTAGAAGACACCCTTATTGACGATCACGCATCCAGCCGGAGCAAAACTGCTCCCATGAGGCCCTAACAGACTTAAGTACCTACCCAGAGAAAGGAGGCTTCAATGAGTCACAAACAGGACTATCAGGAACCGACCTTGGAAGAGCAGGAAACCTTACAGGAAATTACCGAGGGTACCGTCCCGGTGGTTTCCGGAGCGCCCGTACAGGGTTAGAAGACGCCTTTATTAACGATCTCGTATCCACCGGAGCAAAAGTGCTCCCATGATGCGCTAACAGAACTATCGGGAAATGTTTATGGGGGAGCTGGTAATTACCGGCGGCACTGCTCCGGCCGCATCGAATCGGCCTGATAACTTTTCATCCGTAAAATGCCGGCATCGACGGTAACGCTTTTCAGCCCCTCCTCTTGCTGAGGCCGATTCACACCGGAACGTCCCGACACCCAGAAGCGGTGTCCATTTATCCCCGGTCCGGATGTACCAATGCCATCCGGACCGGGTTTGGTTTTAACGGAACAGGCCCCTTTGCGCTACTACGACATTCATAATCTGGCACTGCGAGTTGAATCCCGGGACCAGGGACTTTTTTCAGCCATGGAGTCTCTGACGGCCGGTTTTTTCAGCCTGCCTGCATCTCCCCTAATGGATAACCCCTTCATCCTGCGGGGACGAAGCGTTGTCGGCAGGGAAGAATTGCCTCTTCCCGACGAGAGCCGCTATCCCCTTTCGCTTGCCGGGACACCGGATATCGGCCTGCCGATGCGACTATTGGTAAAGCCACCGCATGAGCGCGTCTGGTTGCAACAGGATACCGCCGTAACCATCTGTGATTTGGAAAAACGCCAGGCGGAAGCCGTTGTCGTACAAGGACACTGGCCTTCATGGGGCTTCCAGACCCTGATCCCGCTGTTGGCGGAAGCGCTGGGCCGGCAGGACATGTTTCTGCTGCACGCTGGGGCGAATCTGTGGCCCGACGGTCGTTCCTGTGTGCTGTTTTTCGGTGCCAGCGGTACCGGCAAGACCACGACGGTTCTGTCCCTGGCCTGCCAGGGCTGGTCACTACTCTGCGATGACGCGGGTTTTCTCACCACCCAGCAAGGCCAACCCAGTCTCTGGGGACTGCCCCGGTCGAGCAAGGTTCACCATCAAACATTTCAACTGCTGCCATCCCTGTCTAAAATACCCCGCAAGGTCATTGCCGGCAGCGAGGAATGTCAGGTCAGCTTTCGCGATCTGCCACATGTCTCCCCCCGGGAACGCATCCCGGTTCGCGCTATATTTCTTCTGCAACCGCGCAACACAATACAGCACCTCTGCAGCCCTCTTACCGCAACAACCGTGTTGCCACGCCTGATTCAAGAAAATATGCGGGTTACCAACCCCAACGCAACGGATAATGCCGGGAGGATGTTTAAAACTCTGAGCACCTTGTGCAAAACAACTCCTTGTTACAGTCTTTCCGTTGGGCCGGACCTGACGACCCTGCCAGAAGTCATACAAGCCTTGCCTGCGTCGAAGATATCCGCATGTTAAGCCCGATGGATAGCTTATTCCTGGCCTTGTGCGACCCTGAAAGCAGCGGCCCATCGTCACGTTACAGGTTTTCAACGCAAGACCTGATCCCGGCTGAATTGTGTAAAAAGGCCGCCTTTCACGGGGTTCACAGCCTGCTGTTGGCCAACCTGAAAAATACAGCGTGGCAAGATATCGCATCCAGAGAATGGTGCGAAGCCATGCAGAAAGAGCTGACGCCCATTGTCCGTGCCGACAGAGCGCGCTGTTTGGCTCTGCGGGTTCAGGGAGAGCGCATTTTGCAAGTTTTGCGCGCCGGCAGTATCCCGGTGCAATTGATCAAAGGCGCGGATTTTGCTGACCACCTCTATCCTCGGCCTGAATTACGCAGTTTTACTGACATCGATCTTCTGGTTCGTCCGGAAGATTTCCAATCCGCACAAGACCTGCTACGTGACTGTGGTTGCCAACCACACCAGTCTGGCGCGCTGAAACATGCGGAAACTTACGGTGAAACGGCCTTCACCTGCAAACTTGCCGGCCTGCAACTGCGCGTGGAACTGCACTGGAACCTGGTAAACTCGCCTGCGTTGCAAAAGGCCATGAGCGTCACGTTGAACGACCTGCTGGATGGGCACGGGGCATTGCGCCACGAGGGTCGCCTGTTGCTCGCCGCCATACATGCCGGCACCGGACATCAGTTCGATCGTCTGAAATTCCTTCTCGATCTACGGCAGATTTTTCGTGGACTCCGTAAACAGGCTGATCTGCCATGGCTTTCCGAACGAATTACCCGAACAGGCTGTCGGCAGGTTTTGGCAATGGCCTGCTGGCTGACAGAAAACCTTTTTCAATGCAACGATGCACGCCGGTTACGACTCCAACTCGGCATGAAGCCCCCATCCCTTCTTTGGCGGCGGGTGCTGTCCCCAAGCTTGATATTAAGAGCCCACCAGCCGAACATAGCGGATGCCCTGCGTAAAAACCTCTACCGGCAGCACCTTAAAAAAAATCCGGTTGGCCCGATCCCCATGCCTGTGGACACGAGTCCCGCCAAACAGCGAGAACCGTTGTGAGAGTGTTACTGATTGCCCCGACACCCCCTGCCTGTCATTGGCCGCAAGGCGTATTTTTCTACTCCGTGGTCCCGACAGAACTGGCCCACTGTGCAGCGCTGCTGGGCCAACACGGCCACCACGTACGGCTCGAACAACGCGAAATCAGCCTGCTGCGCGAATCGTTCGACTGGACGAAAGCGGATGCCCGGTTTGAAGCTCTGCTGCGAAAATTCTCACCGGAACTGGTGGTCTTTTTTGCCCCGACCGCAACGGCTGACGAAGCCTTTCGCCTGGCCGGCATAACCCGATCGGTTCTGGGAGCCTCCGCCAACATCCTGCTGTGCGGCCCCCATGCGACCGCACTGCCGGAACAAACCCTCGCAGATTGTCCATCTCTGGACGCGGTCATGATCGGTGAATGGGAATGGACCTTATTGGAGGCTGCGAACAACGGGCTAACACCCGGCATCACCGGTCTTCGATGTGCGACAGTATCTCAAAAAGGCTGGGTACCGCGACCGGCCTGTACCGATTTGGATAGTTTGCCGATGCCGGCGTGGGATCTGTGCGACATGGACTATATCACCAACCGGCATCGTTGGCTGATTCGTTGGCTTCCTTTACGGACGATCAATCTGCGCACCTCCCGCGGTTGCCCCAATGCCTGCAGCTTTTGCGCTGCCCCGCTGACGGCCGGGGCCGGTGTCCGCTTCCATTCCGTGGAATACGTAACGGAAATGCTTGCTCGCGCATTGCAGAACTATCCGGTCGAAGCGGTACTGTTTGAGGATGAAACCTTTGCCGCGGATGAGGCACGATTGCGGCGATTGTGCGAAACGATACAAACACGGGGATGGCATCGCCGCCTGCAATGGGCCTGCTGCCTGCGCACCGATCAGGCGTGTCCCGACCTGCTGCGCACCATGAAAGCCGCCGGCTGCATTCAGGTTGAATACGGATTTGAAACGGCAAGCAACACGCTACTGCAGGCTATCGGCAAGAACACCACCGTCGAGCAAAACCTCGCCGCCGCCCGCCATACCCGGGAAGCCGGTCTGCGTGTTTACGCCAATATCATGTTCGGGCTTCCCGGAGAAACCGCCTTGGACATGCGCAATACCCTCAACTTTATCCGCGCCATACGCCCCGAAGTCATCTCCGCCTCGGCGATGGCCCCGTTCCCCGGCACAGCATTGTTTCGCGACTTAAGCGAAGCGCAAAAAAAACGACTGCAATGGGGAGCCTACACCTACCTGGATCAGTTTCGCTCCGGCTTTAACCCCACGGCCATGTCCGATGCACAATGGCGGAGCAAATACCTTCAGGTGCAGAAACACTTCATCAAGCCTCTGATATTACGGCAAATCCTGCGCGATGCGGGAAATGACTCCTCGGCCGTTATCCAGTATTGGCGCAAACGATGGCGTCGTTTCTGCCATCGGCATCCGCTCAAAGCATGGCGCCTGCCGGTGTAGGCCTGCCCGGGCGCCTCTTTCACAGTCAACGCCCATGGCGCCTGGCAGATCTCAAAGCGTTTCCAATTTCGGATTGCCAAACCGGAGGTTAGTGCGTATGTTTCCAGGTCGAAGCACTTTGCGGATACATGGAAAGCGCCCGCTGCCAACCCAAGGAGATTCTACGTGCGTATCCTTATCGTCACCCCTGAGCAACCACGCACGACAGGCAACTGGATTTCAGCGCGACGTCAACAGAAAGGACTGCAAACCCTCGGCCATGACGTTCATATCGTCGAAGCCGGAGAATCCGTCCAGCAACTGGAAGAGGTCATTGAAGAGTACGCCCCCGATGTGGTGAACCTGCTGCATGCTTTTCGCAGTGGCAAACAATGGCTGGCATGCAAACAAGCCCAACACATCCCCATGGCAGTCACACTGACGGGCACCGACGTTAATCATGGACTTGCACATTCGAAACAAAGTCCGACAATTCTGACCATCCTGAACCAGGCTCAAGCCGTCATTACCATCAATGCCTTGACCGCCGTGGCGTTGCAGAGAAATTACCCCGATCTGGCCTTGCGCCTGCACCACGTAGCACCGGCCATCGATCCCGGCCACGAGCCTTATAGCCTCCGCCAGAGACTGGAGATGCCGCAGGACTGCGTACTATTCCTGCACCCTGCCAGCATCCGCCCGGTAAAAGCAAACCTGGAACTGCTTGAAATGTTCCTGCCGGTTGCCTGCGCCGAACAATCCTGCAGGCTGGTTTTTTGCGGACCGGTGCTTGATGCTGGTTATGGACATCGCTTTTTTAACGCCATAAACCTCCGCCCATGGGCCCATTACGCAGGAGAAATCCCGGCCGGCGCCATGCCTGCCGCCATGCAGGACGCGGACATCATCATCAACAACTCGGTCAGTGAGGGTTTTTCCAACACCCTGTATGAAGCGGCCTGCCTTGGAACCCCGATATTGGCCAAAGACATTCCCGGCAACGTGGTTGCTTTTGAATCAGGCCGGCAGGGCCTTTTATACGACACGCCGCAAAGGTTCGTTGA
>DIKU01000028.1:0-8678 GCA_002424645.1 Pelobacter sp. UBA5610
GCCGAAATCCTGCAGATCGCCAATGCCGAGCTAAGCGTGCTCAACCTCAGCTACGAAGAAATGAATCGGGCTCTGGTAGAGAAAACCATCAAGCTGGAGATGTTGACCGCCGAATTGGAAAAGAAGAACCACCAGCTTGAATTGCTGGCCAACCTCGACGGACTGACACAGGCTTACAATCACCGCTATTTCCAGAATTTTCTCGATAAAGAAATCAAACGATCCCGGCGCCACTCGCATTCCCTGGCCCTGGTGCTGACCGACATCGATAATTTCAAAAAACTTAACGACGCGTTCGGCCACCAGGTCGGGGATGAAATACTTCGCCAGTTTTGCGATGTGTGTCGGGAGGAATTGCGGGAGTATGATCTGTTCGCTCGCTATGGCGGAGAAGAATTTGCCATCCTGCTACCGGTGACCGGCATTGAAGATGCCGAGAAGGTGGCCGAAAAACTTCGACTGGCGATCTCCCGCCACACCTTTGAACACGCGCACGAAAGGCACCGTATCACGGCGAGTTTCGGGGTGTTCGCCATGTCGCCGGCCGAGGACCCATTCACCAAGAACGAAATGATAGGGTTCGCCGACCAGGCGCTGTTTCAGGCCAAAAAGAAAGGGCGCAACCAAGTGGTGGTTTTCAGCGGCAAAAAGAAGTGGTTCGGACGCTGAAGCCTTTTTTCTTGACCGCGAAAGATTCTTTTCCCATGTAAAACCTAGTGGGTTGGTGGTTTTACAGGCCCTCCGACCGGGGTTTCCGGTTCCTCAAAAACGATGCGGTACCAGCTCCAATAGTAGGGCCGTTCGGCACCGATCACAGCTTGAAACGCGACATTTTTTGCTGCTGAACAAGTTGCGTCCTTGATCCCGATATTTTTCCCGGTCATGGAGACACCTCCTTTATCCGGAACGTGTCCTTTGAGTATATCAGGTCAATTCGAATTTAATTCCTTCCCAAAAAAACGCATGCCCTTCAGCCGGACGGACAACCCCGGATATGGCGTTGCCAACCACCCGTGTCAGCCTTTTGTCCTGGTTAAATTTTCTCGGCCACAAACACGATCAAATGCGCCGCCGGCACCAGAAAAACCTGGGCCAGCAAGGTGCCAACCAACCTGCTCCCGACAAACCACACGATAGATCGTCGAAAATAGGCCTCCCCCGCCTTCCCTCCGGCCACGTCATCGGTGAGGATCGACAGATACGGGTCGATGATGATGAACATCAGAATGGTCGCCGCCCCGTTGACGACCGACGAGAGACTGTTGGCCGTGCTGCGAAGATCCGGGTGAAGATACCCGGCATAGAGAGAGGCAAAGACACCTACGGTCCACACGGCCATGGCAACCGTATTCAGGATCGCTATGCGCAGCGACATCCTTTCTCCCTTCCAGGCTCTGGTGACATTTTCCCTGGCGGGAAAAACCGCCGCATTGCAAAGATGGGCCATACCGGCAGGGCTGATGGCCCGCAGCAGCATTTTCGGCAGCGACCGCGAGACGCCAAAACTCTCCACGGCCCTGGCGAACAGGCGCTGAAAGGTAGGAATCAGTATCGCACCGGCAAACGTCGCCAGGGTTGCGGCAAACAACAACCAGCGAAAATCCCCCTCCACCCCGGACAGGTTTTGATGCAGCAGATCCTCTTCCACCCGTTTGGCCAGCAACGGGGCCTGAAAGGAATTGGACAGCCGTGAGACGAGCACGAGAATATTGAACAGGGAAAAAGAGATGGCGATGCGTCCGGTGCGCGTGCCGGCGATGCGCACCGAGTAGGCCAAGGTACCGATGATGTGGATGATGAAGGTGAGGAAAAAGATGACCAGCAATTGATGGTCCATGATATGCGATTCCTTTTGGGTTAGCGTACGAAGCGGCGGCGATTCTGCCATAGAGTGCGATAAAAATCGAGGGGCATATTGCGGCCCTCGCCAGCCCTCTTCGGCAATGTCATTCCTGTTCGGCACAGCTTCGGTTTGCAGGGGTACATACCGCAGACATAGTCCATCTGCGCCTTGCTTTCAGACTCCCCAGGAAGCTTGACTTTAACACCAACCACGCTAAGGTTTTCCTATAAAGGACAATACATTTGCCGTCTTTACGGCTTTCCCATGCCCCCCTTTTTCCCATAGAAAGAGTCCGGACATGAAGGCAACCCATGACAACAAACCCGTTGCGGTGGTTACCGGACTTGAGTACATGCAAGGCCTTCAGGCGGCCAGGATTCTTTCAAAACGCCACCATTTGCCGGTTATCGCCATTTCCGGCAACCGGAAACACCCTTACTGCTCCACAAATTGCTGCCGCAAAATCATATTCTGCCACGATAACCTGATCGAGGTCCTTGAAAATATCGGCGCCCAACTCTCACAAAAAGCGGTGTTGTTTCCAGGCTGCGACGCGGATGTGTTACTGGTCTCGCGCAACCGGGAACGCTTATCCCCCTGGTTTCATCTGTGCCTGCCGAAGCCGGAAGTGGTCGAACTGCTCATGGACAAATTGCAGTTTTACGCCTTTGCCAAACAATCCGGTTTCCGCATCCCCGACACCTGGTTTGTCTATACCCGTGATGATCTCGATAAAGCCACAGGGACAATCTCCTTTCCCTGCGTCCTGAAACCACACTACAGAACCGCCACGTGGAACGAACTTTCCGTTTTCAAAGCTTTCAAAATAACCTGCGCGGAACAACTGATTGCCACCTATGAGCAGTACAAATCGGCCACCGATTGCTTCATTCTGCAAAACTGGATCGAAGGCCCGGACGCCAACCTGTTCTCTTGCAATGCCTACTTCAATGCGGAATCAAAACCACTGGCAACCTTCGTGGCTAGGAAACTCCGACAATGGCCCCCCGAAATGGGTCAGAGCTCCCTCGGAGAAGAGTGCCGTGACGATTTCGTCCTGCACGAAACCCTGCGGCTATTTCAACGTGTCGGTTTCTATGGCCTTGCCTACCTGGAAATCAAACGCGACCAGCGCAAGGGAGAGTATTTCATCGTCGAACCGAATATTTGCCGGCCCACCGGGCGATCGGCCATAGCCGAAGCCGGCGGCGTCGACTTGCTCTACACCATGTACTGCGATGCCTTGGGCTTACCGCTGCCCCCCAGCCGTCAGCAGCGTTACCAGGGGGTGAAATGGATCAACCTCCGTCAGGACCTGCGCTCGGCGCTGTACTACTGGCGCAAGGGGGAACTCAGTTTCCGTCAATGGCTGCAATCCGTGCACGGCAAAAAATGCTATGCGATTTTCTCATGGTCGGATCCGCGCCCCTTCTGGGGCGACCTGCTGCGCTCCGCCCTGCTTTTCCTCAATCGGGGCGAACGTCGCAAACGGGACCCGCAGCGGGCACTTGGGGAGGAAAAATGAAAATTCTGCTGGCGAGCCAGATCGATTCGGAAGCACTGCAGACGTTGCAACAGCGGCATGATGTGACCTCGGGCATCGGCGCCAAGGACGAAAAGCTGGCTGAGCTGATACGCGACCGGGAAGTGTTGGTTTTCCGGAGCGGGGTCGACATTACCTCCGCACTCATGCGCAGAGCCCCCGGCCTGCGGCTGTTGATTCGGGCCGGTTCCGGTCTGGACAACATCGACCTGGAATATCTGCGCGCCAATGGGCTGGAACTGGTCCGCATTCCGGGTCCCGGTGCCCGCGCCGTAGCCGAACTGGCATTCGGCATGATGTTGGCCCTCTCCCGCCAGATCCTTGTCGCGGACCGGTTGCTGCGCCAGGGAACGTGGGCCAAACACCAGCTGACCGGACACCTGCTGGAAAACAAGCGACTCGGCATCGTCGGGCTGGGCAACATCGGCACGCTACTGGGGGGAATGGGCCTGGCCTGGGGCATGCAGGTTATGGGCTGCGTCGAACATCCCTCGGAGCAACGCGCCGCGGATTTCCGGAAACAGGGTGTGCAGCTCACCGATTTTCACACGGTTTTGTCAAATGCCGACTACCTCTGCATCTGCGTTCCTTTGAAGTCGACGACCAGCAACCTCATCGGCGCCGCAGAACTGGCCTTGATGAAACCAGGCAGCTATCTGCTCAATATGGCCAGAGGTGGAATCGTGGATGAAGATGCGCTTAGCCTGGTCCTTCTTGAAGGAAAACTCGCGGGTGCGGCACTCGATGTTCATCAGGCCGAAGGCGACAACAACGTTTCGCCGCTGGCCGACTTGCCCAATGTCGTCCTTACCCCTCACATCGGTGCCATGACCATCGACTCCCAAAGGGAAATAGGTCGCAGAATCATCGCCATCGTCGATGATTTCGCGTCTGGCGCCCGCAACACTCCAGACAACATACCGGAAGGCATCCAGACGCTCTGAAATTTTCATCTTGGGGGTTGTTATGATAAAAAAAACATCTCAGTTCAAGGCGCTGCTCCATTCCGGCGAGACACAGTTCCTCATGGAAGCTCACAACGGACTCAGTGCCAGAATCGTTGAGGAAGCAGGATTCAAGGGGATCTGGGGCAGCGGTCTCGGCATTTCCGCCGCCATGGGAGTCCGGGACAACAACGAAGCCAGCTGGACCCAGGTGCTGGAAGTGATCGAGTTCATGAGCGACGCCACCCGCATTCCGATCATGCTCGACGGCGACACCGGCTACGGCAATTTCAACAATGTCCGCAGGCTGGTGCGAAAACTCGAACAGCGGGGCATCGCCGCGGTCTGCATCGAAGATAAACTGTTCCCCAAAAACAACTCCTTGCTTGACAACGTCCGCCAGCCACTCGAGGCCATCGATGTGTTTGTCGGAAAAATCAAGGCCGCCAAGGACACACAGCAGGACAAAGATTTTTGCGTGGTCGCACGGATAGAAGCCTTCATTGCCGGGTGGGACCTCGACGAGGCCCTCCGGCGCGCACAAGCCTATCACGCAGCCGGGGCCGACGCTCTGCTGATTCACAGCAAGCGTTCCTCGGCGGAAGAGATCCTGGCGTTCATGCAGACATGGAAGAATACCTGCCCGGTCGTGATCGTGCCGACCACCTATTACCAGACCCCGACCCAGGTATTTCAACAGGCCGGCATCAGTCTGGTGATATGGGGCAACCAGTTGTTGCGGGCGAGCGTGGCCGCCATGCAAAAAACCGCCGACCAGATCCATGAGCAACAATCGCTGCACGGGATCGAAACCCAGATCATTCCCGTCAAGGAAGTCTTCCGGCTGCAGGATTGCGACGAATTGAGAAGGGCGGAAGGGAAGTACCTGCCCCCGATGCGGGCACTCGATGCCGCGGCAGAGTGAGGTGAACAGCCGTGACGCCAATGATCAACATTCCTTTAAATGAACGGTCGCCATGAACTTTCCAGCCTTTGCCCGGCCCATATCCTATAAATTGGTACTCGGCCTGTACCTCCCTGCCGGATTGATAATGCTGGCGGTGTATCTGGTAAGCGTCCATACCGATACGCCAGTGTGGATGTTTACCAGGGACCCGGCCGACATTACCCTTTCCTCCCCCTTCATTGGGATCGTCTCGAACCTCTGCATCCTCCTGTGGTGCGCCACCGCGGCCATCAGCTTCTTTGCCTTTTTGACTCTGAAAAAACAGGGCCTTGAAAAAATGGCCGTTTTTTTCCTTCTTTCCGGCTTCATCACCAGTCTGCTGCTGCTTGATGATCTTTTTCTGTTGCACGAAAGGATATTCCCTCAATGGTTTCACTGGCGACAGCGATACATTTACATAAGCTATGTTTCGATCGTCCTGGTTTACCTCGTGGCTTTCAGGAAAACCATTCTCAAGAGTAATTTCATTATGTTAGCTCTGGCCTTGGGGTTTTTCCTTCTTTCCGTCGTGGTCGATTGCATCTCCGCAAAAATGGAGGACTTCATACCCTTTTCGCACCTGTATGAAGACGGTTTCAAGCTTTTCGGGCTTGCAAGCTGGTTGGGGTATTATGCACAAACGGCCCTGCAGGCTATTTCTCAGGCGGGAGACCGACAATAGGATGGTTGCGCAAAACAGCGATGCTTATGTTTATTTGAAAAAGTGCGATGCTTGCATGGCCAGGTGCGTAATGCTTCGATGGCCTGTGACACGAGTAACAAAAATCCGTTGAGGAGGCAGGCCACTTGTATGGGACAACACATGATGACTGCAGGGATCTAGCGGAAGCGTCACTGGTTGCCATGACGGAAGAGGAACTGGCAACCTGGTTGACGCAAAGGGGCATGAACGTTGTCTGCCACAACGGCCGTTGCTGGCGGGAGACATACCCCGGATTTTTTGTCGCCTGCCACCCACTGGCCAGAATGCGTGCGCGTGAAGCTACCCGCCCCACCCCTTTTTGCTGGGGATTCCGCAGTTCACTGAGCGATGCGGATGCGGGTGCCGCCAACGGCAGCGTACCGATGCACCTTATGACCGATATCGAAAGCTACACCTGGGAAACCAGAAGCCCTCGCTGCCGCAACAAACTCCGCAACCTGCGCAAGCAGGCGGACATTGTCATGTTGCACAAACCGGACCTGCTGCTCGAGCAAGGGCACGACATCGTGCGTTCCGCCCATGCACGCAACAAGTATGGCAAGATACCCGGGCAGGCCGACTATCAACGAAATATTCAGCGCTATTTCGCTTCCGGACGAGGGCTGGTCCTCGGAGGACTGGTGGACGGCAAACTTGGCGGCTACCTGACAAGCTACGCCGTCGGCGCGATTGCCTATGTGGACGAGTTGTTTCTTGATTCCCGCTATCTGCGCACAAACATCAGTCTCGGGCTGTTTTTCGAATGGATGCAGATCTGCCGGCGAAACACGGCGATTCGTGAGGTGGTCCATGGCCTGCACGCCCGTGAAGCAGCCGGACTATGTCAACACAAGGAAGAATTGGGGTTGCGCGTGGTGCATGTACCGGCGCGGATATGGTTTGCCCCTTTTACGGGGACAATCGTCAAGCAACTACGCCCCCACGTCTATTATCGCCTGACCGGGCACGATTAAATGCCAGCTATCAGCTATCAGCTNNAGCTGTAAGCTGGTAACTGGAATTTATCCCGTATTGCGCAACCCCGCGGCGATTCCGTGAATGGTGGCGGCCAGCAGATAGTTGAGTTCATCGCTTTCCTCGCCGCTGCGCTTGCGCCGCAGCAGTTCGATCTGCATCAGGCTCAAAGGGTCGACATAAGGAGTCCGTAACCGCAGGGACCGAGCCAGGCTCGGTTCGTGTTCCAGCAGGCGGGACTGAGCGGTAACATCGAGCACCGCCGTCAGGGTACGTTGATGTTCGTTGACCACGAGGTCAAAAAAGCGTTCCCGCAGGTCCGCATCCGTGACCAGTTCGGCATAACGCCGGGCAATGGGCAGGTCAACCTTGGTCAGGGCCAGTTCCACATTGCGAATCAGGTCGGCAAAAAACGGGTATTGCTCCATCATCTCGCACAACAGACGTTTAGCCTCAGGACCCTTATCCGCAAACGCGGTAAGCGCATACCCGACACCAAACCAGCCGGGCAACACGTGGCGACTCTGGATCCAGCCGAATCCCCAGGGGATGGCACGAAGATCATCGAGTCCGCCGGCCGGTTTGCGCCGCGACGGTCGTGAGCCGATCTTGGCCAATTCGAATTCGAGCACCGGCGTGGCCTGTTCAAAATAGGTGACCATATCGGGATTATCGGCAATATGCCGGCGGTAAAATGCCATGGCCATGGCGGACATCTCTTCCAGCGCCGACTCCCAGCCGGAATGGCTTGCAATATCGCACAGATCGGGACACAAGAGGCTTTCGAGGCTGGCGGCAACCATCAACTCAAGATTGCGCTGCGCAAGTTCCGAATCGGCATATTTCCAGTTTATGACTTCCCCCTGCTCGGTAATTTTAAGGCTCCCGGAAAACGCCCCCCCCGGTTGACTCAGGATAGCACGGTGGGTCGGTCCGCCACCTCGGCCGACAGTTCCGCCACGACCATGGAACAACCGCAGGCTGACGTTGCACTCCCGTGCCACCTGATGCAAGGCCCGCTGAGCTTTGTGCAGCTCCCAGGTACTGGTAAACATGCCTCCGTCCTTATTGGAATCGGAGTAGCCAAGCATGATTTCCTGGTACCCCCCCCACGAATCGAGGTGCCGCCGGTATCCCATGTCCGTCCAGAGTTGACGGCAGATATCCGGCGCGTTGCGCAGATCCTCGATCGATTCGAACAGCGGCACCGGCATCAGGCCGGGATCGCCACTATGCACATCGCCTCCAACCTGCACACCGGATTTTTCCGCCAATCGAAGCCAAAGCCGCAGGTCTTCGGCGCAACAGGTCCCGCTGATGACATAACGGGTGATCGACTCCGGTGCAAATTCCTGCTTGAACGCCACGATACTCTGCAGGGTATCAAATACCGTAGCCACCGCATCGCTGTCGATACACCGGTTAGCCTGATCGGCATCGGCCTGAATGTGCATGCGGGCATGCTGGCGAATATCAAGGGTATGGAGATGAAATCCGAAGGTTGCCGCCTTGCGCAGCAACGGATCAAGATACTCTCGGGCCAGTCGATGGGCGCTATGATGCTCAAGACTCACTCGCACCAGCAACAGATCATCCTGGAATGCCCGGACTGACCCATAGGCATCGGCATGTTTCGGCAGGTTGCGGGTACACTCAAGACGATAGGCGACCGCTTCCATGAATTGGCGATAGAGTTCGCATTCCGGGCAGGACGCCATGCGGGC
>DIKU01000028.1:8848-19223 GCA_002424645.1 Pelobacter sp. UBA5610
GGTCGCCGCCGATCCAGGAACCGAATCGCACTACCGTCGGCAGATCGCAGGTTGACAACTGATGTCCGAATATTTCGTCGAACGCCGCAGCCAGATCGGGATAAAAATCGCCCAGGGCGGGGATCAGAAAAGGCGCGTAATGATCGAGCCCCATGGTGATTTCGTTTTCCACCGCAGGGTGATGACGCCGGATTTCCTCGGTCTGCCAAAGAGCGGTGATTTCGCAGAGGATCGCCTGCTGATGCGCAGCGGCTTCGGCATCGAAGAGCAAGGGTCGGTTCAGCTGTTCCAGGGCCCAGGCGATATGTTGCCGCTTGGTGCGGGTCACACGCCGCGCCACTTCGGTCGGATGAGCGGTGAACACCGGGATCACTTCGATGTGCTGCAAGGCGGCGAGTAGCTGCTCAGCCTTGAAGCCTTTATCGCGCAAACGAATCAGTGTGCCGCGTAGCGAGCCTGGTTTATCCATAGTTTCCGGTGCCAGTCGCACTGCCCGCAAGCGTCTTTTTCGATGCTGGGTTTCCGCCAGGTTGACCAATTCGAAAAAAGTGGAAAACGCTTTGACGATTTGACCGGCATCGACCAGGGAAAGCTGCCGGATCAGACCGACTGCCGCCTGTAGCTGATGATCCTCACGCCAAACCCCGGCCCCGTGCTGAGTATGGTAGAGAAGGCGTCGATGGGAGATGGATCCATGACGCAGTTCTTCTTCCAGTTCGTAGATCGGTATGCCGGCCTGTTCGCGGATCACCGTACCGAGCAATTTACCCAAAGAGCGTACGTCACGCCGCAACGGCCTTTCCCACAGATCTCCGGCAAAGCTGGTCAGTTCCGCCAGCCTGGCCAAAGGACTGTCTACTTTCCAGAACAATTCCTGCATGTTTACCTTCCTGAACTTGCGGCTCGGCAACGGGCCGGAAAGCATCGCGGCTAACATGGACGCGCTTTAGAATAGTCTAACGGCTTCAATCGAGGGTTCAAGCCGCAGGACAAGCTTCCCGGGAGTCTTCCCGTAAAGAAACGTGAGATTCAACGCCTACCGATGATTGCCGGCGATCCGTCAAGGATGAGCATGCCGATACAGAGACATTCCGACAGTCCTCTTTCCCCGCGCAAGGGATCAATCCTCCACCCGCTCCTTTTTCCGTCCCCGCGGATGGGCGCGGTCATAAACATCCATCAACCGATCGAGGCTGACCTGGGTATATTTCTGAGTGGTGGATAAAGACGCATGACCAAGCAGTTCCTGGATAGCCCGAAGGTCGGCGCCGCCATCGAGCAGATGCGTGGCAAATGAATGCCTGAGGGCGTGAGGCGAGGCGTTCTTGAGAATACCGGCGCGCAACAACCATTTTTTCAGATTACGCTCGATGCTGCGGGCCGACAGCCTCCCTCCGCGATAATTGAGAAACAGGGGTTCATCGCGATCGGGGACACCACGCTCGGTCAAATAACGTCCGAGGGCCTGCCGGGCCGGTCGCCCCATGGGCACGATACGCTCCTTGTCACCTTTGCCCCTGACCCTGACAAGCCCTTCGCGCAGATCGAGATGACCGACGTTGAGTCCCGCCAGTTCCCCGACCCGCAGGCCGCTGGAGTAAAACAACTCCAAAATGGCGCAATCGCGTACCGTCAGAGGTTCCGCGCCATCGGCAGCCTTGATCAGATCAAACACCTCATCAACCGTCAATACTTTGGGCAGATAGTGCTCCCGTTTCGGTGTAGAGATCGTTTCGGCAGGATTGACCTCCAGTTCCCCCTGGCGAACGAAATAGCGGAAAAAGCTGCGCACGGCTGAAAGCTTACGGCCGATACTGGTCCTGCGGTTGGTCTTGTGCAAGCGGGCGAGATAACGCCGCAAGACAAGGGCATCGACCTGGCAAAGGGAAACCGTCGATGGCGCCTCGCCTTTCATATCGGCCTCGTTGGTGAGAAACCGCGAAAATTCAGACAGATCCTGGCGGTAGGCACGCAAGGTATGCGGCGACAGGTTGCGCTCGACGTCGAGATGGTGGCAGAAGCGGTCTATCAAGCTATCCATGACAGAGGCCTTTTAAAACCGTTAAAAAGGTTGGTATCAGGCATGATGAGCGCGTTGACGCTCACGCATGGGCATGCCATAATGAGCTCCGACAGGAGGAAATGTGCAGCTTTTCTTCGAACTTTCGATTCTCTTTTTCGGGGTAACCATCAGCTTGACGACGCTGAGTTACGCGGCGTATTGGTACGAATCCGCCAACCGCGATCCCGGACTGGTACTTTACCGTTTTCGCCTGACGCGGCTGGTTCTGGCCGCGAGCCTGATCCTTGGTGAAGCGGCCTGCTTGATGGCCACCATCCTACTGCACCCCATCGGCTGGTTCAACCGCAAATTGCCCCCCCTCACCCGTGAACAGACTCCGATCATCCTGTTGCACGGTCTGTTTCAGAGCCGAGCCTGCTGGTGGTGGCTTAAGTTGAACCTGCGGCGGCACGGGCACATAGCTCTGCATGCCATCGCCCTGCCTCCCTGGAAAGATGTGGAAGTCCTTACCGAACGACTGGCCAAAACCGTCGATACCTTGCGCCATCGGCATGGCACCTGCCGTGTACACCTGGTGGGTCACTCCATGGGCGCACTGATCGCCCGCAATTACCTGCAAATTCGCGGCGGTGCCGGAAAAATCGAGCGTTGCGTATTTCTTGGAGCTCCTCATGGAGGATCCAAACTGGCAGCGTTCGCGCTTTCCCCCCTGGGCCTGCTGCTGATACCGGGGTCCGCATTTCTGCAACGCCTGGCAACCGCTGCGTGGCCGGATCGCACCGGGGTTCTCAACATCTACTCCATCCATGACAACATGGTTCTGCCAGCTGAAAACGCCTTTTTGCCCGGTATCTCCAATGCGGAAATGACCGGCATGGGCCACACCTCCCTGTTGTTTTACCCGTCGGTTATCCGACGCATCATTGCCTATCTCGAGGAGCCGCAGCCATGATCACCCTGGATGTCACATCCCATAAACGTGAAGACATGATCGACATTACCGCCCTGGTCCGGCAGGCGATTCGCAATGCCGGGATCGATCGAGGAATAGCTTATCTGCATGTACCGCACACCACCTCCGCGGTTACCATCAACGAAAACGCCGATCCCGATGTGGTGCACGATCTGCTGCTGGGCCTGCAGCGCCTGGCCCCGCGCGACAGCGGCTACCACCACGCCGAAGGCAACAGCGATGCCCACATCAAAAGTTCTTTGCTGGGCGTGGACCAGACGCTGTTGATTGAAGACGGCAAGCCGGTGCTGGGTACCTGGCAGGGGATTTATTTCTGTGAATTCGACGGCCCGCGCCGCCGCAAGCTGCATATCCGGATTCTGGCCGCATGACGCCCCGCGTTGCCCTGGCGGCTGCTACGAATTACCACCGGGCTGTTGTGGAGCAAGCCCTTGACAGCCTGATGCGTGAACTTGGCGGCATGACGGCCTTTGTCCAGCCCGGTAAAAAGGTATTAATCAAACCCAACATGCTCGCCGGAAAAACGCCTGACAAAGCGGTAACCACCCATCCGGAGGTGGTACGCGCGGTGATTCGCATGGCGCAGGCCGCCGGCGGCATCGTCTCTGTAGGCGACTCGCCGGGAATCGGCACTCCCGAAGAGGTGGCCCGTCACTGCGGCATCATGGAGGTTATCGAAGATACCGGCGCCACCTTCGCGCCTTTTTGCGACTCGGTGCGCATCGGCCCGGTCGGCCGCACCTTCCGGCAGCTGGAACTGGCTCAAGACATTCTCGATGCCGATATCATCATCAACCTTCCCAAACTCAAAACCCACGGCATGATGGGCTTGACCTGCGGCGTCAAAAACCTGTTCGGCGCGGTGGTCGGAATGCGTAAACCGGCCCTGCACCTGCAAGCCGGCGCGGATAAAAGCCTGTTTGCCCTGATGCTGCTGGAACTGGCTGACCACATCCGGCCTGCCCTGACTATCGTCGATGCCATCATCGGCATGGAAGGCAATGGCCCCGGCAGCGGTGATCCCGTTCCCATCGGAGCACTGCTGGCCGGAACCGACGTGGTAGCTGTCGACAGCGTCGCCACCCGCCTGGTCGGCATGACGGCTGCCGACGTATGGACCCAGCGCCTGGCGCAACAAACGCAACGACGCGGCAGTCGGCTCGCCGATGTCGAACTGCTCGGCGCCCCGCTGGATCGCTTGGCGGTACCGCGCATCCGTCCGGCCCAGAGCGCCGACATGGTCTGGGGCCTTCCGCAATGGCTGCATTCCCCATTGCGACGCTCTTTGAGTGCCCGTCCATACGCCGACCACCATCGTTGCCGCCAATGCGGCCTATGCGTGAAACACTGCCCCCCCCAGGCGATGCGCCTGACCCATGGCCGTCTGCATATCGACTACAGACGCTGCATCGAGTGTTTTTGTTGTCAGGAGCTATGCCCCTATGGAGCTCTCATGACCCGCCAGGGACTGCTGTTGCGTTTGACGCGATGGGTCAGCGAACGTAAAAAATCCTGATAATTTTATGGATACACAAAGTCGTTAACGGACAAGCCCCGCGCCAAACATGGAGCCGTAATGCCCGAGGAGATCGCCATGACCATCCGTCCCCGTTTTTTGAATCGCCTTCTGCCCTGCTTTGCACTGGTAACTCTGCTGACCGGCTGCGCCGCATTTCGCGCCGAACCTCCCGAGGTTGCCCTGGTCGGATTGCAGGTGGAAAACCTGACATTGAGCCACGCCATCCTTACCGCCGATTTAAGCCTGTTCAATCCCAACGATTTCAGCATCAATGTTCGTGACGTGCGCTATACGCTGTCTATCAACAATATTCGCGTAGCCCAGGGAACGTCTCTGGACGGCATCCGCATCAACGCACATCAATACGGCCAAATGCCTCTGCGCTTATCGACCTCCTATTTCAACTTGCTGCGTCTGGGACCCCTGCTCGAGCAAAACAAACCTTTGCCCTACGAAATCTCCGGCGAAGTCACGCTCGGCAACTACCTGGTCGGCAGCCGATCGCGCAGTTTCTCAAAAAAGGGAACGCTGGACCTGTCCGAGCTCAGCGGCAAGGCGGCAGCACCAGACGCCACCCCATAAACACTAACGGCGCCCGCTAATGCGGGCGCCGTGCATGCTATACCTCGGTCATTTCAATTCCCTGGCGACGGGGATTTTTGTGACCGGCATAAACTTCATTGGCCTGGACAAGGCAAGGATCCCCAGCACTTACGGTGATCGAAACATTCGGGCACGCATCAAACACGCAACACCGCTTGCATCCCAAATGCCACCACGCATTTCACCATGCCACCCCGGATGAGTCTGCACATCACAGCAGACAAGCGTTCTCAACCCGAGCGGGTTTTATACCATTCGCCCAAGGTTGCGCACGGTGCGTGCTCGGGTTTTAACGCCGGAAATGCATCTCGTTCTGCAATTCCAGAATTTTTTTACGCAGCGCCAGAACCTCACTGTGGGACGCCATCCCTTTAATGTAGTAGCGCAACTCCTGATATTCGCCGTGCAACCCCTCAAGGCGCTCAAGAAGATCCTTGTTGATGGCTTTCAGATCTTCATTTTCCCGTTTCAGGGATCGGATTTCCTCAAGGTGTTTGCTATACATCTCGATATTTACAACATTGGATGTCATGGTCCACTGCTCCTTTCCGCTTTGCAGCGACCTATCATGACCGGTCTTGTTATAATTTTACCTTCAAAATCCTTTGAGGTAAATGGAATATCGTGAATCGCATGGAATTGTTGACCGGAAGGACTCGAAAGGAAAAACTGGGGAGCGGATCAAAAAAGTTTTTGTTTCGCGTCTTCGAGGGTAACCCCCTCGATAAGCAGGCGTTTATGACGGGATTTTTCACCTGAAACGAGGGTCACCCGGCTTTTGGCGACCCCCAGCAATTTTGCAATAAATTCCCGGCACAACTTATTGGCGGCCCCCTCTACAGGCGGCGAGGTGAGGCGAACTTTCAGGCTGTCGCCCTGCAGACCGACCAACTCATTGCGGCTGGCGCGCGGTTGTACATGCACATCAAGCAGTAAGCCGTCGTCCGTTCGGGTGAGGCATGCGGGCATCAGCCCTCATCCTCCTCCCCCGTAGGGGAAAGCTGTGTAAGCGCATCTTCCTCAAGGATTTCCATCATGACCGGTTGAAAGCGCCCACGTTCCTGGGTCGGAGCAGAATTTAATTCCAGCAAGCGCATGTGACTTTCGACCACGGCCCGCAGCCCCGACTCAAAGGAGACTTTCTGACGCCTCAATTCCTGAATTTCGGAAAGCATTTCTCCATGCCGGTCGAGGGCTTTCTGGACAATTCTTTCGCCCTGAAGTTCGGCTTCGGCAATCACGATGTCCGCTTCCTTGCGGGCATTGGCTTTCAACTCGTCGGTCATCCTCTGGGTCGTCAACAAGGCTTCCTTGAGCGTCACCTCGCGTTCTCTTATTTCGTCCAGCGCACTACGGGTGTGCGACAGATCTTCCTTGAGCTTTTGGACTTCCAGATGAAAGCGCTCCAGTTCATCGGCAACCTGCTCGAGAAAATAATCAACCCCCGCCTTGTCGTAACCAAAAGGGCGGGTTTTGAAACGATGCTGCTGAATGTCTATGGGAGTGATGGACATGTTTAGGATCCTGTTTAGCGATAAATCAAAGTGCGCAGAAAATTACTGACGAAAAACAAAACGAATATCAACACCATCGGCGTAAAATCGATACCGCTGAATTGCAGGGGGAGAATCCGGCGCATGCGCTGCAATACCGGCTCGGTGGCACTGTAAAGAAACCGCACGATGGGATTATAGGGATCGGGGCTGACCCAGGAAAGGATAGCCCGCGCCACCACGATATAGGCATAAATCTCAAAAATGGAGGCAAACATTTGAATAAGCGTAACCTGCAGTCCCTGAACAATACCCACGACACAACCTCGCTGGAAAGAATTTTTATCGTTTTTTTAGATAATTAACCCACTTTATACCCAAACCGCAGGCAGGGTGTCAACGCTTTCGGCACATCGAAATCCGCTCGAAGGCGTCAACCTTTGACAAACACTCAAAAAACCGCTACATTTTTGCCTTCGCCAGCTCGGGGATACCGCCACCCGCGGCGGTAATCCATGACCAGCCAACAGACAAGGAACCGCTATGATCCGGACCACCAATCTTAACGTTCGCGCGCTGACCCCTATTATTGCACCAGCCGACCTGAAGCAGGTATTCCCCCTCGGAGATCAAGCGGCTGAATTCGTCATGACCAGCCGTCAGACGATCAGGGCCATCCTCAAGCAGCAAGATCCCCGCATCATGGTCGTTGTCGGGCCATGCTCCATTCACGACACCAGGGCTGCCATCGAATATGCTGAACGCCTTGCTGTCCTGAAACAGGAATTGGATGACCAACTGTTTCTGGTCATGCGTGCCTACTTTGAAAAGCCACGCACCACCATCGGCTGGAAAGGATTGATCAACGATCCAGACCTTAACGGCACCCACCAGATTTCCAAAGGACTCGGTGTCGCCCGCGGTCTCCTGTGCTCCATTACGCAGATGGGGCTTCCCATCGCCACCGAAATGCTCGACCCCATCATTATTCAGTACCTGTCCGACTTGATCAGCTGGGGAGCCATCGGGGCCCGCACCTCGGAATCCCAACCCCACCGTGAAATGGCCAGCGGCCTGTCGTTCCCGGTCGGATTCAAAAACGGCACCGACGGCAGTCTGCAAATCGCCATCGATGCCATAGGCGCAGCCTGCCATCCGCACAGCTTCCTCGGCATCTGCCGCGACGGCCGAACATCCATCGTTGAAACCACCGGTAACCCCGACACTCATATCGTGTTGCGCGGCGGAGGCGGCAAACCCAATTATTACCCGGAAAATATCGTTGAAGCCGAAAACATGCTCGATCGGGCCGGCCTGACGCAAGCTATCATGGTCGATTGCAGTCACGCCAATTCCTACAAAGATCATGCACGCCAGGAAGAAGTCATGGTCAACGCCATCGAACAGGTGGTCGCAGGCAATCGCTCCATCTGCTCCTTGATGGTCGAGAGCAACCTGGAAGCCGGCAATCAGAATCTGAGTGCGGATATCAAACAGCTGAAATACGGTGTTTCGATTACCGACAAGTGCGTCGACTGGGAAACCACCGAACGCATGCTGCGTTATGCCCATAAGCAGCTTAAAAAATGCGGTGGCCGGGCTATTTCCCGATAGCGCCGCGACACGCTTTTGACAGGCTCGCAAAACGGTTAAAAAAACGGCTTTCAGATTTCTGAAAGCCGTTTTTTCGACAGTATCGATTTATGTGTCTTTACATAAATGCCCATCAGTCACGATGCACCATCACATCGACCTGCAATTTAACGTCATCGATATTGACCCGGGCAACTTTACCGTGTTCCCGCTCGCTACGAACCAGCCCCTCATCGACCCATTTAAGCAAAAGAGCGTTGCTGATACCAAACATGTCTACCGTTTCTTCCGGCGTATACCATGTTTTCACCAGGGACATAGATTGTTCTCCTTTCCACCGGGAGCCAGTGCCCCATGATCATTACGGGGAATCCACAATACCGCAGCCTCTCTTTAACTGTAAAAGAACGGCGCCAACATGCAACCGTCTGCTGCCAATAAGCGAATAACCGGGGGAAGAAGTGTTTAGAGGGAATTGAGCAAACGGTAGATTTTCTGCTCGGTTTCCCATATAGCGCCAACCCGGTCCTCTTCGCCTACTTCATCGAACAACAAGCGGGCACGGTCCAGAGAGTTATAGGCCTTGAGCAATACGGGGGTCAATTCATTCTCCAACCGCATCTGGGGAATTTCGCCTACCCCTTCCTCAAGGTGAGCAAGTTCCTGTACGGCCTGGGCTAACAGGCGCTCGGCTTGAGATAAACCGGAAGCGTTCTGTAAATTACGCACTTCGTCCACCAGGGCGCGGTAACGGTCTGAGATGTTCATGGAAACTCCTTGAAATGATAATCGATGCAACGCCGCACATTTTAACCACATCCGGGGGTCAGGGACAACACATACTAACAGCAAACCACACAAATCTTGTCATCCTACCTGCGTCGGCACATCCTGTCGGCACATTAGGGATACGTCGGTCTCCAAGTTAAACATTGACGAAAACCCTGATCTGCTGCTACTTTATTTGTTGTAAACACATGGTAGCTCAGCCCTGGGGGAGTTGCAAAACTGAGAGTTCCGCTATGCGGAACAACCCTTCGAACCTGATCCGGATCATACCGGCGTAGGGAAGCGGCGCAACAGCGGAACTTATCGGTTCCGCCAAGGTCGCGTATAGCGGCCTTTTGTTTTTTAGGGGCACAAGTTTGATGAATATCTGGATAAATGAACAGCCTCATGACATACCGCAAGGTGCCAAACTGTTTGAGACCCGTGATCGCGTCAAGCCGCAAGCGGATGTGGTTATTCTCAACGGGTTCCCAGCCACTTCGGACCAGTTATTGAGTGACGGGGACCGCATGGTGCTGATCCGTCGCGGTGAAATGCCTTCCGCCGAAGAACTGGAAGCCCTGCTGGTGGCACGTCATACCCCCGGCGTGCATGCGCGAATCAAGCAGGCTACGGTCGGCATCGCCGGTGTCGGCGGACTCGGCTCCCCCATTGCCGTAGCGCTGGCCCGCAGCGGTATAGGACGCCTGGTGCTGGCCGATTACGATGTGGTGGAGCCATCCAACCTGAACCGCCAGATGTATTTCATCGACCAGATAGGCATGTTCAAGGTTGACGCACTTGCCGCGACTCTGGCGCGCATCAATCCTGGAGTGGAAATTGTCACCCATGTGATGCGATTGAACCGCGACAATGTAGCCACCACCTTTGGCGGAGTCGATGTCATGGTGGAAGCGTTCGACGACCCGCAGGCGAAGGCGATGCTTACGGAAACTTTTTTATCCCGCTTTCCTGAGAAACCGCTGGTTGCGGCCTCGGGCGTGGCGGGTGCCGGGTCGGCCAATACAATTGTCACACGCCGGGCTATCGGCAACCTGTATCTGGTAGGCGATGGTGCAACGGCCGCAGCACCCGGAACCGGTTTGATGGCGCCCCGCGTTGGGGTGGCCGCGCATCACCAGGCAACCGCCGTGCTACAGTTGCTGCTTGGTGAAACTCCCGCTTGACCACAGGACGGATGACATCGTGAACCTTATTCTCAACGGCAATACCCGCGCCTATCCACCCTTGGCGGCCCTATCCGATCTGCTGCAGCATCTGCAACTCGACCCGACGCGGGTGGCCATCGAGCATAACGGTTCCATCGTGCCGCAGGCCAGCTTCGCCGCCACCTCGCTGAACGACGGCGATCGCCTGGAAATCGTACAATTCGTCGGTGGGGG
>DIKU01000168.1:0-3526 GCA_002424645.1 Pelobacter sp. UBA5610
AACCCGGTCACCGCCACCCCGTCCAATCGCTGCTTCATGTGCAAGGTGGAAAAACTTCCCCAATAGGAGCCACACGGTTTCCGAAACGTACCAAAGACGTCAAAAGGCCACTCGAAGCATAAAAAAATTTGCTTTGAGTGACCTTTCAGCTCTTTTCCCTTGCCTTATTATAAGCGAGGAAAACCTTGTCCTCTACTTCGGGCGGCGATAACTCTTGCCAATCAGACAGAGAACCAGCACAAGCACCAGAATTCGCCAGATTAACAAGGAATTCCAGAGCCAATCCATCATTTGGCCCAATTGCAAAGTCCATTCATACAGACTATCGCCCAGCAGCGCACGTATGGAATCCATAAACATGTCGAGATCTCCCCTTCAAGCAAGCAGCCCCATCAACATATAAACAGGATCGCACTCACTACAGTTTGCCCGAGATTCGTCATCCGGCAACCCGCAAGGATCGAAAACTCAACATCTGCTGCGAATTTTCACAGATCGTAGATTTGTAGCACGTTGCAGCAACCGGGTCGTTACATATGCAGATAATGATCGAGAATATAGCGGGAGATACTGCGCCGCGGAGGCATCAGCGGCAGGGCATCGACGGAAAACCAGCGGGCATCGGCCAGTTCGCCATAATCGACAACCAGCTCTCCGCCCGCGTAATCAGCGATAAAGCCCGCCATCAACTGGGTGGGGAAAGGCCAGCACTGACTGCCGACGTAGCGAAGATTGTTGACCCGCACCCCGGTTTCCTCGGCGATTTCGCGAACGGCCGCCTCTTCCAGACACTCACCAAAATTAACGAAACCTGCCACAAGACTGTAATGCCCGTCGGGCCATTCCGCCTTGCGGGTCAGAAGCACTTCGCCGGGACGGCGCACCAGAGTAATGGCGCAGGGATGTATATGCGGGAAGTGCACTGCGGCGCACGCTTCGCAGCGTTTGCCCCACTCGCGCGGCAGACGCAGCATCGGCCCGCCGCAGCGACTACAAAAACGGCTATTGCTTTCCCAGTGCCAGATCTGGTTGGCCAAACCACCAAGAGACAACAGCTCAATGGGAAGGCTGGTCCCCCAATCGCGCAACTGGCAGGGAACAAGCCCCTCCGCCAAAGGAATGTTTTCCGGCCAATTCAACAGGCGGCAGGGGGCATCCTGCCATATGCCGATAGATAATTCACCGACCAGCAGCGGCCAGTCCGGCGAGCGCATGCCATAGGGCAATTGCACACCATCGGCATGCTGCTGAAGCAATAACTCGGAGCCACGCAGCAGCACCCAGTATCCGGCCCCACCGGGTTCCTGATCGGGAGTGCCCGGCTGGAAGTGTTTTTGCAGACAACTGCTGTTGAAGGGCAGGTGCAACGGGGATGAAAAATAGGCATCGGTACTGCTCACAAAAGACCCCTGACTCCGTTTATGGTTTCCATCCAATCATCGGCGGCGATCCGCCAACAACAACGCCAGCTGGGTCTTTGCATCGACGATTTCGCCGGCTTCCAGCATCCTGAGCGCAGTATCCATGTGCATCGGAACCGGTTCAATGAACTCATCGGCTTCCAGGGCTCTTGGTACCGGCACCAAATCCCTGGCGACATACAGGTAAACCCTTTCATCACAAAAACCGATGGCGGAAAGCATGCTGCAAAGAGGCTCCACGGTATCGGGACGATAGCCGATCTCCTCCTCCAGCTCGCGCCGAATGCAATCGGCCGGATCCTCATCCGGCTCCAGACGTCCGGCGGGAATTTCCCATACCATTCCACCGGCCGCCGGCCGGAACTGCCGAATAAGAATCACCCGCCCGTCTTGCAGCACCGGTAACGCGGCAGCACCGCCGGGATGGCGGACCATTTCAAACGTTGCCGTTCTGCCGTCCGGCAGACGATGTTCCTCCAAAGCCACGGAAATAATCCGCCCGTCAAACAGGGATTTTTGTATCAGATTCATGGGTATGCCTCTTTTTCATCGTTGATGCCCGGGGCGTCAGACCATGGCGGCAACACCATTTGGATTTCCCCAAATGTGGAATGAAAAACCTGCGGCAAATCGCCAACATAATCCCCATCCACCTGCACAGGCACGCTCGCGCCGGCAACAACTACCTTGCGCGCCTGCAATTGCACCGCCTCGTCGATAAGCAACGGCCTACCGGCGGCGATTTTTGCCACGGTGCCAAGCAAACCAAGGCGTGTTTTGCGCAACAGCAGGCACACGCTAAGAGTTTTTTTATACAGAGACGCACTGGGCGATACGACAAAACGGCCACCGTACAGACGGCCATTGCTGATAATCACACCGTAGGCTTGCCGCCGCACCCCGGCCTCGGTCACCACCTCCAACAGCTGTGGCCGATAGCGGCACAGACTGATCACACCACTGATAACATAGGCCAATTTTCCCACACGCCGCTTGAGACGCAGACTGACCCCTCGCACCACCTCGGCATCGAATCCGATCCCTGCCATGAGCAGAAAACGGTGTCCATCGGCCTGCCCCAGGCAAATCCGATGAGGCGTTCCGCCCANNNTTAAACGGAATCTGCGTTTCCAGGGCAAAAACGTTGGTGGTGCCCAGCGGGATAAAGGCCAAAGGGATATCGCTCGGCGCCAGACCGTTGATCACTTCATTGAGGGTGCCATCACCACCGGCAGCAACGATGCGATCATACTCCTGATGACGGGCATCCCGCGCAGCGCGCACGGCATCCCCCCGGCCCCCGGTCAGGGTCACATCCACGACGGCACCACCCTGTTCGAGCAACATGACCGCCCGCGCGATCCGATCGCGGGCTGCACTACCGGCTGCCGGATTGGCTATAAGTTTGATTTTCATGGTTTCGTCCTGGCCACCGACCAGCCGTCTGAACTTGCCCAAGCCGGCAGTTTGCGTTTCTGACTCCCTGCCAATCTGACGGGATGCGGGCATGCAATGGAAATAGGGGGAGTTCACGACAACCGGCGATCGCAACAAAAAGCTTATTGCCGGGATGATCTCCATTTACCGAGCGAGCAATATATCAAGGCAGTGCAGCATACCAGAGTGCATTCAGTTTATACAAGACTGGTCCGCCGGGAAAGGCCTGACACGCATGCAACCAATGCCTGCCTTGCCAACTACTGGGCCGCATGACTTTCGGGGATCAACACGGCATGCTTTTGCTCCTCCCACGCACAACGGCCCAAAGCAAAGACACCATTGAGAGCCAGTTGATTGGCAAAGGCTGACTTGCAAAAAATCGCATCCCTCTGGCGCAGGGGTTGATGGCCGAGTCCACCGCGTGACAGGATGACGAGCAATGCCAGCACCACCACCGACCCCATAAGATGCAGCATGTCATCTCTTAGCGACCCGGGCCGGTCACGAAAGCACAGAAGTATTCTTTCCAGCCAACCACCCACCAGCACCACGATAAGCATCAGCCCACCCCACAACACCAGGTAAGACCACATCGGATACATATGCCAATGCAGCCCGGTCAACCGCCACGGATGTCCCATGGCGTTCAACACCAAGGTATTAAA
>DIKU01000168.1:3700-9219 GCA_002424645.1 Pelobacter sp. UBA5610
GACCGCAGGCACATCTGCGGCGGCTCCAAGGTTGCGCCACAACAAGAGGCCGCGCAACAGGCTGAACAGCGTGACCAGAAGAATAGAGATGCTGCCGGCAAAACATACTTCCGGCCAGAGTTCCCGGCACCGTACAAGCCATTTTCGAACTATCATGATCCGTGTCTCCCATAACGGGCTACCGTCCACAACCTTCGTTCAGCCATGGCTGGACGTGGCAGTCTCAAGACGTCCGCGAAAGGCCCAAACATACAAGGCCAGCCCTACGTACCAGCAAAGGGCCGCACTCCACAAGTTATGCGAAACGAAATGAGCACCCCGCGCCAGCTGCCCGTATGCGAAAAGGCTACCGAGAGACACCCCGAACAGCAATGCGGCAACGGCATAACGACGGCGACGACCATAAAACAGAAAATAGCCGCTCAGCATGGCGAAACCACCCGCCGCATGACCGGCCGGGAAACAATTGCCGTCGTTCGAACAGGCCTGTGGCGCCTCTTCGAACATCCGTGCATAAGGCACGTCCCCTCCGTATCGTTGGTAATCCCATGGGCAATGGCGGTTTGTGACCGCCTTGCCAAGGGCCACCAGCCCTGTGCTGATGCCGATGGACAAGGCCAGAAACAGCGCCATGCGCCGCCACGGCCGCAACCACGCCCAGCCGAACGACCCAACCCAGCACAGTAAGGCACTTACGGCGGTAATCAAAACCAGATCCCGTCCGCGCCGATGGATAAGCGTTTCGGCCCACCAGCTGTTTTTGGCGGGCCAGACATGGTGCACCGCATCGAAAAACGGGTCGGAAAAACGCAGGTCCAGATCGGTCAACTCAAACAACGCAACTCCGGCCACCAGCAGCAATAACGGCAGCACGGCATGCCACCACCAGAACTTTTTATCAAATTTTTTCATCATGCAGGACATATCCATGGCGTTTAAAAAGCTCGAAGGCGGTCTGGTAATAGGCCGTCGCCAGATCGGTCAACTTTCCCAACGGCGGTGCCGGGGCCAACAACTGCTGCTGCGCATCGTAGCTGTAGCTATCGACACTGTGGTTCAGGCCGAGTACGACCATCTGTCCCCGGTCAAGCAGCGCCACATCATGATTATGATTCAACAGAATCGGATGATCCGCCCCCGGCGCCAGATGCAGAACATCCTGGCCGTAAAATGGTGCCGTATAACCCAGACCCAGCAGGCCCAGCACCGTCGGAGCAATATCCATCTGGCTGATGGCCGTCTCGCAGACCTTTGGCGATAACCTTGCCGGAGCATGAAACAACAAAGGAATACGATAGTGTTCAACAGGCACCTGAGCACGGCCATACACGCGGGCGTCATGGTCCGCCACGATCACGAACAGGGTATTGTCATACCAGGCGTGCTTCTTTGCGGCATCCATGAACCGGCCAAGGGCGTAATCGGCGTACTTCACCCCGGCTTTGCGTCCGCCGCCCTCGGCAGGAATGCCGGGAATCCCCTTGGGAAAGGTATAAGGACTGTGGTTGGAGGTGGTCATAACGATGGAGAAAAACGGCTTGCCGCTGGCATGTTCGCCATCGTAGTAATCAAGCGCATGCTCCAGCAGATCTTCATCGGACACCCCCCAGATATTGGCGAAACGGGAATCGGTGATCTCGGTGCGGTCGCTGAGGGTAAAACCGTTGTTGCCATAAAAGTGATTCATGTTGTCGAAGTACCCGTAACCACCATACAGAAAACTGGTACTGTAGCCATGGGTCTTCATAACCTGCCCCCAGTTGGCCAGCCCTTCGCATCCGGGTCGTTTAACCACCGATTCGCTGGGGATCGGCGGCAAAGACAGGGTAATGGCCTCGAGACCGCGCACGGTGCGGGTGCCGGTGGCGAAGGCATTGCCGAAACGCAAACTTTCGGTGGCCAATCGGTCGAAATTCGGCGTCAACCCCCGGTTATCGCCATAAGCCCCGACAAACCCGGCGCCAAACGATTCCTCCACGATCACCACCACGTTCATGGGGCCGAAGCCATCAGCCCTTTCAGGCACGGTCCGGTTGAGATCGTAGTCAACAGCCGAGGTCTGAGGCACCCCGAAGTTTTTATGCATCAGAGCGAAGGCCTGTGAATCCTCCATGGTCCGATAGTACTTGACGTAGCTGAGTTCGTTGGTGCAGAAGGCCTGCACCAGACTGCGCAGCCCGTTGGCGCTCAGTTCGACGGCGACCCGATTGGAAAAACGGCCCCCTGAACCGGACAACAATACGGCGGACACCGCCAGCAACAACCAGACACTGCCGAAGCGCAATCGCGCCTTGAACGGACAACCGTTCTGAAACGCACGTCTGAAAGCCGGCCATATCAGACGGTGCAGCAACATAGCCACCGCGCCAACCGCCAGCAACACCCACCCGACAGGGTAACTTTCCCAGATATTGACCAGGACCTCATGGGGGTAAATCAGATAGTCGACCGCCACCAGATTGAAGCGGGCATCGAATTCCTGAAAAAAGAAGAATTCAACAAACGGCATGTACATCAAGCCGAACAGCAACACATACAACAGGCTGCCCAGCGCGAACCGCGGCCAGCGCCGCCCTGCCCATCCTGCCGGGAGCAGACACAGCAGTGCCGCCAGCGGCCCCAGCACAAACGGCAGAACCAGAGCATCCTGCCAGATACCCATTGCCAGAACCGCCGGAAGAGTCAGCGGGGCCACGCCTTCATTCAGGCCGAACTGCCACCACAACACCACCCTTAACAGCAGCGAAAGACCAAGATAAACCGCTCCCAACAGCGCCAGCGGACGCAATCGGTCTGTCATCGAAAATTTTTTATCCGTAACATCCTTACCCACAAATCCCCCTCAGCAACGTGATTGGTCAAATCTTCTGTCGATGAGGTCCGGCCAGTCGGCCGATCCTCGCGAGAAGGTTATTAGCAAGCTGCGAGCCAGAACGAATTGTGTGTATATTCAGATAGTTACGAGATGAACTGGTCGATGGATGTATAAATATCTTTACATCCACCGGGACACAAAGGGGAAATGTCAAAAGTTTTCAACACGCCAGACGGACAGCGTCTGAAAAACCCGGTGTCAAAAAGGCAGGATTGATCGCACGGGATGCAAACTACAACAACTGATATTTCTTGAGCTTGTACTGCAGATTGCTGCGACTGATGCCCAGCAACTGAGCCGCCTGGGCCTGCACACCACGGGCCTTTACCAGGGCCTGGTGGATAAACTGACGTTCGACATCCTCCATCAGATCGGGCAAAGGCTTGACGGCACCGGGAAGGATATATTCCGTTAACGGATCGGCTGATTTTACCGATCTGAGGGCATCCGGCAGGTCGTCAACCTGCAACACGGGGCCTTTACAGAACAGCACACCGCGCTCCATGGCGTTTTGCAGTTCCCGTACATTTCCCGGCCAGGGATATTGCTGCATGATCGCCAGAGCATCAGGCGCGATGTCGGTAACCCCCCGACCCAGTTCATGGGCGAAGCGCCGCAAAAAATACATGGCCAGCAAGGAAATATCGTCACCGCGTTCACGCAACGGCGGAACCTGCAACGAAACCACGTTGAGGCGGTAATATAGGTCTTCACGAAAGCTGCCGTCCTCGACCATGACCCGCAACTCACGGTTGGTGGCGGCCACCAGGCGCACATCGGTTTCAAGCTCGACAGTACCGCCGACCCGGCGGAAGCGGCGCTCCTGCAAGACCCGCAACAACTTGGGTTGCAGGCTTAAGGGAAATTCACCGATTTCATCAAGAAACAGGGTGCCGCCGTTGGCAATCTCCAGCAACCCCTGCTTTCGTTCCACCGCACCGGTAAACGCGCCGCGCTCATGACCAAAAAGTTCGCTCTCCAGCAAAGTTTCTGTAAAAGTCGCACAATTGACGCTCACCAGAGGCCCCTGGGCCCTCGGACTTGCATGATGCAGCATACGGGCGACAAGCTCCTTCCCTGATCCGCTTTCGCCCATGATCATGATCGATGTGCGAGCCGGTGCCACCCGGGCAACATCCTCCAGCAACTTCCGGATCGGCAAGCTCTCCCCGACGAGATCCCCCTTGCGAGTCAGTTCCAATTGGCGTTTGAGAGAGGCGTTTTCGGTCTGCAACCGGAAAAAATCCAAGGCCTTGGAAACCGTCAGCAAGATTTCCTCGTTGTTGAATGGCTTCATAAGGTAATCGAAAACACCGGCCTTGATGGCTTCAAGAGCACTTTCCACGGTGGCGAAGGCCGTCAGCAGGATAAATGGCACAGGGCCGCATTCCTGCTGAGCACGGTGGTAGAATTCCAGGCCGTCCATCCGCGGCATCTTCAAGTCGGAAAGCACCAGGGATACCTGTTCGCGCGACAGCAACTCAAGAGCCGCAAAGGGATTGTCGACAGTAGACACCTTGTAGCCTGCATCGCTGAGCAACGCCGACAACACCACCAGGTAGTTCTTTTCATCATCAACCACAAGGATGTGATTCATCGCTCTCCTCCCGCAGGGGTATCCATATACTGAACATCGTGCCGTCTTCCGGGGTGCTGCGCACCCGCATCTCACCACCATGACCGATGACGATCTGGTGGGCATTGGCCAGCCCCAGCCCTGAACCACGGTCCTTGGTGGTGACAAAGGGGTCAAAAATACGCGATTGCATCTCCTCGGGGATAATCGAACCGGTATTGTGAATCTCGAACCGGACCCCCTGTCCCGCGGTTCTCAAGCGTACTTTCACCTGCCCCCGGGGAGGGGTGGCCTCCAGGGCATTGATGACCAGATTAAGCAGCGCCTGCCGCAACAGTCCGTCATCTACCCAGGCCTCCAGGGGATCGGGGGGGCACTCCGAAGCCAGTTGCACATCGCGTTGTTGCGCCAGGGGCTGGCATTCCTGCACGGTACGTTCCACCAGTTGTCGGACATCGCAATCGTGGCGATCCGGAGCAGCGGGCCTGCCGAATTTGATGAAATCGTTGATCAGGCCATTAAGGCGTTGAACCTCTTCCTGCACCACGGTTACCAATTGCTGAATGTCATCGGTGCGAGGCCCCAACTTTTTGGCCAACAATTGCACCGACGAGGAAATAATGCCCAACGGGTTGCGAATCTCATGGGCCATACCGGCCGACAAGCGCCCCAAAGCGGAGAGTCGGTCCTTCCGTCGCAGGTTTTCTTCGGCATGACGCAATTTGCGCAGGGAGTCCTGCAGGATCTTTTGATTGCTGATCAGGCGGCGGTTGAGCTTTTCCTGCAGATCGAGACTGCGTCGCTGGCTCTCCGAAAAGGATTGCACCAACACCCCGATGATAAAAAAGGTTGTCACCAGGATCAGCAGTTCCGGCAGTTCCTCGGGACGCATTTGCGGGTTCAGATAAAGGATAGGCGGAAAAAGTGCGCCATACAGCAACGAAGAGAGACTGCAGACCGCCAGGGTCCGCAACAGATTAAGGTTGGCGGCGGCAGTGGTAATGGGAAGAAGGTATACAATCCAATAGAGACTTTCCTCATCCGCCTCCGTAGTCGCCCGGATAACCA
>DIKU01000149.1 GCA_002424645.1 Pelobacter sp. UBA5610
GGCGTCGCGCCGAACAATGCCTTGCGTGAATCCAGCAGAAAATTGAATGCCGCATCGTCGGAACACAGGATCAGATCGAAAAAGTCCTGCGGATATTTCGTTTGCAGAAATTGGCGGGCGTGGGCTTCCATGGTGCCGGTCAAACGGCGCTTGGTATCCAGGTATTCAATGAATAACCGGGGTTTATCCTTCTCGGCCTGAAAAACCTGTTCGATGGCGCGAGAGATGTCATCGCTCCATCGGTATCCCTGATGATAGGAATTCAGATAAAGAATTTTTTTAGAGGAAGGTTCCGAGGCTACCACCACAGAGACGGATGCCCATAGCAGAATGACCGTGACCAGCCACCCCGTTAAAACAAGGGAACGTAATCCGTTGGAATTTTTCAAGGAATAGAAACCAGCCATAAACCTGTGCCTCAACACATGAATATCATATAACATACTGAAATACGGACAGAAGTTCATCCAGGCAATCGGTACTACATATCACAAACATACTATATATAAAAAGCTTAAACTGATATGGGCGACCGGCGAAATATAGAGAACGAAAGGCGGCACATTTTTTGGGGAGATAAAAATTTGCGGGATAAAAAAAGGCCAGGAAAAACCTGGCCCTTATTTCGTGTAAATGCCTGGTGCAGATTAGTGCTTACCGCATCCCTGACAGCCATGACTGCCATCGCCACAATGGGATTCAGGCGCGTCGGCTTGCAGCCCGGTTTCGACCACTTCGATGTCGAAAACCAGGGTTTTGCCGGCCATGGCATGATTGGCATCAAGGCGTACGGCTTCGTCCGTGATTTCAATAACCACGGCCGGTACCGGGCGACCGCTCTGGTCGCGCAGATTAAAACGTTTGCCGATTTCGACATTCATATTCTCAGGCACATTGGCCTTGGGAATATCGACGATCAGATCTTCACGATGCTCGCCATAACCGTCCGCGGGAGCGATGGTGACGGTGGTTTTGTCGCCGAGTTTAAGACCGGTTACGGCATCATCAAAACCTTTGATGAGTTGACCGGCGCCCACGGTGAATTTAAGAGGCTCGCGCCCTTCGGAAGAATCAAACACCTGGCCGTCTTCAAAACGTCCGGTGTAATTTACGCTGATAGTATCTCCAGCCTTGATGGTTTCTGCCATGTTTCCTCGTCTCCTTGGTCTGATGGTTGAGAAATGCCATCGCCGCACGCGACAACATTGTAACCCCCGTTGCTAGTGTGTTTCCATCCGGAAACGGCTCGTTACCCTTATGAATAAGAGTGTATGTTAAGCCCGGACGGGATGTCCAGGGTTTAAAGCGTTGAAATTTTCGTGTCACCCACCGAACAGGTCGGTAGGCTTCAATCCGGTTGCGACAATTTCAATATCAAAAACCAGAGTCTTGCCGGCCATAAAGTGATTGGCATCAAGACGTATATGCTCATCGGTCACTTCGACAACCTTAGCGGTTACCGCTTTACCACCCTGCAGGGGAAGCTTGAGTTGCATACCGGGTACCATCGTCATCTGGGCAGGCATGCTACTGCGAGGAATAGCCATCACGTTGGCTTCGTCTCGGGACCCGTAAGCTTTATCCGGCTCAATGGTCACCCGGGTACTTTGCCCGGCCTTCATGCCGCACACAGCTTCATCAAATCCTTTAATCACGGCACCGGAACCTACCACGAAGGTGAAGGGATCCCGATTGTCGGTGGTATCGAACACCTGCCCGTCCAGATAACGTCCGGTATAAAGTACGCGGATAACGTCTCCGTCCTTGATTCCCTGAGTCATTTCCGTTCCTCCCCTTCCTCATAATGTACAGGATTCAGTCGGCAGCAAACCTGCCAACCACATCGCAACGCCCGCAATGCGCGGTCAAAATCCGCCTGCATGCGCATCAGCACAGGCAGAAGAGTTGGTTGGTGAAGCAGCGACCCGATCAGCTTAAGGAGCCTTGGCCGACCCAGCTCATCCACCAGATCAAAAAGAGCGGCAGGAACCGATCGATTGGCTTCATCGCAAATTGCCCGAATAGCGAAAAAAGGCCGACCGGAAGAAGCAGCTACGCGTGCGACTGCGGCACTTTCCATATCAACTGCCAGAGCTTTACAGCGCTCAAACCTCAGAGCCTTTTGTGCCGAGGTCAAAAGCGGTGATGCGGTGGTCAGAATCCCCCCGGTGCGAATTTCACTGCCAAAACAAGCAGTCAGCGCCCGATGGAACGACGGATCAACCGGCCAGCGGTTGCCATCTTCGTCAACGACTTCACTGGCAAGCACCAACTGGCCACTGCGCAGATCCGGGTCCAAGCCTCCCGATACCCCGGCAATCCCCAGATGAGTAACTCCGTGCTCAATCAAATATGCGCCAGCTTTGGCTGCCCGCTCGGGTCCCATACCGCAACGCACCCACAGGGTATTGCCACTTGCCAACCCACCAGAGCTGTACAACTCCAGCTCACCGTGACTGGACCATTGGCACCTGCCGAGCATCGCCTTGGCTTCACCGGGAAGGGCGACCACCATTCCCAGTCGAAATGAGTTGGTTTGCGGGGGGGCGGTATTCATCGTGGCTTCCCAAAGGCCGGGTTTTCGCCCGGCACACATTCAATTCCCGGCACCACGCAAAAACACCCGCAACGCCTTAAGAGGATGCAATGCCGCGTCCACGACAGCGCTCGGCTCGAATCCGCAGTGTACCATACAATGGGCACAGCGCGCATCCCTGCCGGTTCCATAGCTATCCCAATCCGTATTTTCCATCAATTCGCGAAAGCTCCCGGCATACCCGTCGTTCAGCAGATAGCAGGGACGCTGCCAGCCGAAAATATTGGCCGCGGGGGTACCCCAGGGTGAACAGTCATAGCCTTGTCCGCCGGCAAGAAAGTCGAGATAGAGGCTGCTGTGGTTAAAGTGCCAACCCCGCTTCTTGGCTTGTGGAAGCAATTCCTTAAACAGCTTGTAACTCCCCTCCCGACCCAGGAAATTCGCCTGTTCCTCGGCGCTTTCGTAATTGAAAGCCGGGGCTACGGTCATGCCTTCAACGCCGAGCGACATGAGAAAATCAAACAGCGCCGCAGCGCTTTCCGGTGTTTCATCGCCAAAAAAGGTGGTATTGGTCGTCACGCGATAACCTTCGGCCACCAGGCGCCGGATGGACTGCACAGCCTGATCAAACACCCCTTTGCGATTGACCAGCGCGTCATGCTTGTCACGCAAACCGTCAAGATGCACGTTGAAGGTCAGATACGGAGACGGCTCGAAATCATCCAGACGTTTTTCCACCAACAACGCATTGGTACACAGGTACACAAAGCGTTTGCGGGCAACAAGTTCACTGGCTATGAGATGGATATCGGGATGCATGAGAGGTTCGCCACCGGGCAGCGAAACCATCGGTGCGCCGCATTCCTCGGCCATGGCTACGCATTCCTCGACACTCAAACGGCGATTCATGATCTCCGGAGGATGGGAAATTTTTCCACAACCTTTGCAGCGCAGATTGCACTGAAACAAGGGCTCAAGCATCAATACCAGGGGAAACCGACGGTTGCCCTTCACCAACTGCTTACAAATATAAGCGCCAATACGGGCTTTCTGAATAAAGGGAACTCCCAAAACTATCTCCTTGAAACAGGCCATCAAATGGAAATGTTTAAGCCGGAACCGATCGGACCTGCGGCCACAACAGCCTCATCGGCGAAAAACAGCGACGCAGGGCGGCGTCCCCTTGCAGTCGGACACCATCCTGCGTCAGCCATAGCTACGTACTTAACACACCGGCACAACAGCCGGGGAGAAAAAACTTGATTTTGATGTTTTGGCAAAAACGTAAAGGATGCCTAAGTAAAAATTTTCGTTTTACAATACCGGTGTTTTTTCAGGGGTGAGGGCATACATCAGTATACCGAGGCCCGAAAAAAACACCGTAACGCGTACTGTTTGCGGCGCCATTAATTTTGTTCCAGGCCTTCGCACAACCGAAGCTGCAAATCGAGTCCCCGTTGCCAAACGCTACCGGGGTCTTCTTCCGGAGCCAGTGTTTGCCACAGATTTTGCAATTGACGGCAGGCATCGGCGGTCTGGTCTTCAACCAGCAGAGCCTCGATAAACCCGAGGCGATTGTCGGCCTGATCAGGGTCCAATTCGACCGCCTGGCGGAAATATTCCACAGCCAGGGCCGGGTCCCCGATACTCAAGGGAAACTCCGGCGCCCGCAGGTAAAGGTCACCGAGCATACGGGCGGGTCCGGCCTGATCAAGTCGCGGGTTCAAATCGATCGCCGCCAGAGCCTCACGTTCAATGATCGGCACCAGCGACAAAGCCTTCAGGGGGCTGCGCTGAGCGACCAGGCCGGTTAAATAACCAAGCAGATAATGGGCTTCCGCACTTTTCGGAAAAGCATCCACCGCCTTTTCAGCTAACTTGCGACCATTCTCCGCAGCCACAAGGTCACCACTGCCACGTTCAACAAGATAGGCGTAGCAAGCTGCGCCGCGCAGGGCTGCCTTAGCATCCTGATCTGCGGCATTGCGATAAGATTCAGCCTGTGTGGCATCGCAAGATTCCCAAAGATCCATACCTTCATGGGCGGAAGCTGGCGAACCGGTCCCGGGGGTCCCCTTTTCCAGCGATGGAACCGCACACCCGGAAAGGCAGCATATTAACCCAAAAAGAAAAAAAATCACAACCTTCATGCATTTTTTTCCTTCAATGCGTCAAGCCGTTTATCAACAGGACCAAAACCCTCGGTTTGCAACAACTTCAGCAGATCGGCAGCAGCCGGGTCCTTTCGCATTTCGCGCAACACGCTACTCAAACGCTCGTGAAGCTTCTTTTTGGGTCCGAAAACAACAACAGCCGAGGTCGGCAAAGACCTGGAAGTTTTCAAAACTTTAACGCCGGATGCCATGGGCAAAGCCTGCACAGCATCGTATTGCGGTTTATCAAGCACCACAGCCCCACCCTTGCCCCGCAATACGGAACGCAAGGCGCTCAGCGGACGAATCGTCCCTTCCAGAGAAAAGGGCAA
>DIKU01000095.1:0-3886 GCA_002424645.1 Pelobacter sp. UBA5610
ATATCGCCCGATGCAGGGGAAATCGTTGTCTCCGGCGCCACTGGCGGTGTTGGCTCTTTGAGTATCGCCATACTTGCCAAGCTTGGCTACCGGGTGGTGGCTGTGACGGGCAAGTCGGAGGATCATCCTTTTTTAAAACAGCTCGGTGCTTATCGTATTCTGCCCCGTGAAGCGCTTCAGGATGCAGAAAAAAGGCCTTTACTGCAGGCGCAATGGGCCGGAGGCATAGATACGGTAGGCGGCACGATGCTGGAAAACATCATTAAATCGACCTGTCCTCTGGGGGTTGTCACCTGTTGCGGCAATGTAGCTTCAGCCGATTTGAATCTGACGGTATACCCGTTCATTCTGCGTGGAGTCGCGTTGATCGGCATCGACTCGCAAAACTATCCGATGTCATCCCGGATCGATTTGTGGAAAAAGCTAGCCAATGAATGGAAGCCGGAGATGCTTGAAAAAATCTATACCGAAAAAACTCTGGCAGAACTCGATGATTGCATCGTACAAATGCTGGCGGGTAAGTCGAAAGGCAGAATAGTGGTTAATTTGCAGTAAGAGGGGGTTGCACAAACTGGTTCACAACCTGCGCGACACGGCAGCGAAGTCTCATGCTTTTTAACTTTTTATGGTCATCTCCGATCTTGATTTCATGAGCGTAAACATGACAATCCCGGATACCCAAAATTAGGAAACGGGATATTGGTGTGGCGTAGAGATTGTTTGTTCTGAAATATCAAGAGTCAAGCAGGCACGGTAATGACCCGGAAGCGGTCATCCAGGTGGCGTTCCAACAAGGGGCGGACCTCCTTCCAGGAGAGACCGCCTCCGCCACAACCGGGCCGCGGCAGGATTACCAGCGGCCAGTCGTTGCGGTCGGTCAGTTCTTTGAGCTGAAGACAGGATCGTTCGATAAGACGCAGATCGGGGACTTCAAAAGGAGTGTTCTCCACAGGAAAGGAAACAATGCCTCTGCCGAGATCGAAGACCCGGTTTCCGTGGTCGCGGATCAACTCCCCCAACCGGCCAGGCAGGTCGGGAAAACGCTGCCTGGCCTGGCTGGCACAGCCACGCGGCATGGAGCAGTTACCTTTGGAACTTACCTGTCCGCCTGTGGTGATGACAATAACCGCGTCACCGTACCAGGACCAGAGGTCGCCGAAAATCTCCCGCATGATTACCAGTCCTCGCGCAGTACTTCGCGTATGGACCCGAGCAGGTAATCATAGACTTCGTCACGGCGGCTCAAAAAGCCTGGCACACCCCGATTGAGGATCTCTTCCAGTTCGCGCAGAACGTGCTCATCATCCGCCCCGACAGCGTTCATGACGGCTTCGAACATCGGCAGGACTTCATAGAGGTTATTGGCATCGAAAGGATGCGCGTCCGGGGCGCCGGTAAATTGTGGCAGCTCACGGGTTTCTTTTTTACGTGCATACCTGTACCATAAATCAGAAGGTTTGATGCTTACGTCCATAGCGATCTCCATGGTTGTTTTGCTTAAAAAATGGGCAAATTAGTGGCATCCGCCGCATCCGCCGCCATGGCTACCATGCCCGCAGGCTGGTTTGCAGGGGGCCGATCCAACACCCGTTGTTTCCGATTTTAGAGCCTCGAGGCTGGCAGCTTCAACGTACCACTTGCCATCGATTTCCTGACCGGCCAGTTGCCCGCGCTTGATGTAAAGCAGCACATTCAGCGGGGTTGTACCGAGATCCAGGGCAACGTCATTGACACTCAAAAGGTCTTTCGCAGAAGATTTTTCGCACATGGGGTGGCTCCTTAGTTGGTTTGACCTTAACGATCTCGTGGATGGATTTATCTGTATTTTTGGCGATACGTCATTATTTCCGGTGGTGGTTAGCGTATAGTTACTGCAGACATCGAGCCAGAATAGTGGAACGCCATGATGTTGTTGGCCCAGCAACTTGTTCTCTGTGGAAGAGCGTCGGTAGAATGCACCGTGTTCTGTATCTTTATGTTGAAAATTTAGTTGGATATTGCAGATTTTGCAGGCAAGATCCTGGCACCTTTTACGTGGGAGAGAAGACGCATGCCTTTAAAAATTGCCACGTTGGATAATCATTGCACCATGCTTTCCGATCAGGTCCTGGAAGATTTCTTACGGCAGTTACGCGGTGTCGTCATTCGCGAGAACGATCCTGCATACGATAACAGCCGCCGCGTCTGGAACGGTATGATTGACCGGTATCCGGCCATGATCGTGTGCTGCGCCGAAACCTCGGATGTCATGGCCACGGTCAAATTCGCCCGTACCCATAATCTGCGTGTTTCGGTGCGCGGGGGGGGACACAACGTCGCAGGTAAGGCCGTATGCGACCAGGGAATCGTCATTGATCTGGGTCGCATGAACAGCGTTGAGGTCGATCCCGAGATTCCATCGGTTCGCGTGCAGGCCGGTGCACGTTTGGCAGACGTTGATGAGAAAACCAGACCGTTGGGGATGGCCGTTCCAGTGGGAGTGGTCAGCAGAACCGGCGTCGCCGGTCTTACCTTGCATGGTGGTCTTGGCTGGTTGCTCCGCCGCGATGGATTGACGGTTGACAATCTGCTGGCCATGGATGTGGTGACCGCAGATGGAACGTTGATTACGGCCAGCGCCACGGAGCATCCAGAATTGTTCTGGGCTTTACGTGGCGGCGGCGGCAATTTCGGGGTGGTGACTTCTTTCGAATACCGATTGCGCCCCGTCACATCCCAGGTCTGGTTTGCCGCTGTGCTTTATCCTTATGACCTCGCGCAAAAGGCTATCGCATTCTGGCGGGATTACATGGCGACTGCGCCCAGGGAATTGAGTTCCTTTTGTGTGTTGCGCGGCAAGCCGATGCAGGCCGCCGGCCAGAAGATACCGCGGCAACCGGTGGTGGCTTTTCTGGCCTGTTATTCCGGTCCGTTTGAGAAGGGGGAAGAAGCCATTCGCCCATTGCGGGAATGGGCGACTCCGGTTGCCGATTTTTCAGGTCCCAAGGATTATCATCTTGGGGTGCAGCGGCTTTTTGATAAAGATTATCCGCCAGGACGTTGTTATTACTGGGACTCCCTGTTCTTTGACGACCTGGATGCTACCACCATCAACTGCATTGCCGCGCATGCCGAACAGTGCGTTTCGTCTTTGTCGTCCGTGAATATCTGGGCATTGGGCGGAGCCATGAACCATGTACCGCCATCCGAAACCGCTTTTGGCAAACGGGACTGCAATTTTATGGTGGCGGTGGAAGCTAACTGGGAGGAAGCCGAAGGAGCTCCGGGCAATATAGCCTGGGCGGTTGATCTGGTCGATGCTCTACGGCCTGCGTCGCGGGCCGGCGTTTATCTGAATTTCCCCGGAGCCGCTGCTGGGAAGCTAAGTCTGGTGAAGGGTTCTTATGACGGTAATTTTGCAAAACTTCAGTCAATCAAGAAGCGTTACGATCCGGATAACATGTGGCGGGGTAATTTTAATATTCTTCCCGAATGTGACGGGTAATGAGGAGATGTGAAGCCGGCCTGTTTATAGTAAAAAACTTTGTTAAAATAGATAATTAACGCATGTGTGGCTGAAAGCACAGGCAAAAACAAAAAAGGTGGCGTTGGGTGATGATGTTACTTTTCAATAGTAACAACCCCGGGGGTTCACTTAGCGCTTTTCGCCAACTCCGCGGTAACCGATTTTGGGCGTTTAACCCGCGAAGTTCATGTTGAAACGAAACAGGGGGCACCGGCGTATGGCCGGTGCCCCCTGTTGTTAGGATGCGTGACTCACGCCTCAGGCACGGGTCAGCTGGCGGTACTTGATACGGTGCGGTTGGTCTGCGGCGGCACCGAGGCGCTTGCGGCGGTCTTCTTCATACTCGGACCAGTTGCCTTCGAACCATACGGCCTGGCTGTC
>DIKU01000095.1:4033-6274 GCA_002424645.1 Pelobacter sp. UBA5610
CGCAGCATTTTGGCAAGATGCACCCGGTTGCGTTCTCCCCCCGATAGTACGCCCACTTTTTTCTGTTGCTGGTCGCCGTTGAAGTTAAAACGCGAGACATATGCGCGGCTGTTCATGGTGCGGTTGCCAAGTTCGATGATTTCCTGCCCGCCGCTGATTTCTTCCCAGATGTTTTTTTCCGGATCAAGGGCTTCGCGGCTCTGGTCTACATAGGCCAGCTTGACCGTATCGCCCAGACGGATGGTGCCGCTGTCGGGTTTTTCCTGACCGGTGATCATGCGGAACAGGGTGGTTTTACCGGCACCGTTGGGGCCGATGATGCCGACGATGCCACCCGGCGGCAGACGGAAACTCATACCATCGACCAACAGGCGGTCGCCGTAACCCTTGGCGACGTTATCGGCTTCGATAACGATATCGCCGAGGCGCGGTCCCGGCGGGATGAACAGTTCCATTTCCCGCTCTTTTTCCTGGACCTGTTGTCCCAGCAACTTTTCATAGGAGGTGATACGTGCCTGCCCCTTGGCATGACGTCCTTTGGGCGACATGCGAATCCACTCCAGCTCGCGCTGCAGGGTTTTCTGGCGGGCGCTTTCCTGCTTTTCATCCTGGCGCAGGCGTTCCTGCTTCTGTTCCAGCCAGGAGGAATAGTTGCCTTTCCAGGGAATCCCGTGGCCACGGTCCAGTTCCAGAATCCAACCGGCAACGTTGTCCAGGAAGTAACGATCATGGGTAACGGCGATAACGGTACCAGCGTAGCGCTGAAGATGGTGTTCCAACCATGCCACGGTTTCGGCATCGAGGTGGTTGGTCGGTTCGTCCAGCAGCAGGATATCCGGTTTTTTCAGCAGCAGGCGACACAGCGCGACGCGGCGTTTTTCGCCGCCGGACAGTACGTCGACCACGGTCTCTCCGGGAGGACAGCGCAGCGCATCCATGGCCTGTTCGAGGCGGCTGTCGAGGTCCCAGGCGTCGAGATGATCGAGTTTTTCCTGCACTTCGCCCTGCCTCGCAATGAGATCGTTCATTTCATCATCGGACATCGGCTCGGCGAACTTCATGTTGATGTCGTTGAATTCGTTGACCAGATCAACGGTTTCCTGAACGCCTTCCTCGACGATCTGGCGAACGGTTTTACCCGCCTCCAGTTCCGGCTCCTGCTCGAGATATCCGACCGTGTAACCGGCGGAGAGGATGGTTTCGCCCTGGAAATCCTTGTCGACACCGGCCAGAATGCGCAGCAGGGAGCTTTTACCGGAGCCGTTCAGGCCCAGTACGCCGATTTTGGCGCCATAAAAATAGGATAGGGAAATATCCTTGAGAATCGGTTTTTTGTTGTGATGCTTGCTAACCCGCATCATCGAATAGATGACCTTGCGGCCGTCGTCGCTCATGAAAAAGTCTCCTGCCAGGGGGATCGGATCGTTGGAATGCTTGCGAACATAAGGATAAATCGCAAAACGATTTGCCGATTATGCCGTATGGTATTCCGCAGTCCGATAGCCTCCTTGGGTGTTTAATGGGTGATCCGCGGTATTTCTCTCGATTGCTTGGGAAATGTGGCAAAACCACGTCTTTATGCAGGGTGGGGCAGGCCTAATCGGCGCTTCTTTGAAGCGCCTCACCGGCTTTTTCGATATCCTTGCCCAAACCCGAAAACGTATTGCAGGCGCCAAGTGCCAGGGTCAGTAATAGCAACACCGCCAGTTTTTTCATCTTTTCCTCCATCTGTGGCCAAGTGGCTAAAGTATCATGGCCGCAGCACGGCCTTTTTTTGCTGAGAGGATAGGTCGAGAACCACCTAAATTTCAACACAAAAATGAAAAATGGACGTTATCGGAGATAGCTTGTTGAAGAACATCCTGCGACGGATAAACTTCGTGAAAGGGCTCGATGCCTTTCTGAGCTCCGGGGGATGCCGCTTCTCGCAAAAGACCGTGGAGGTTATTTCATGTCCGATACGTTAAAAGGTTCCTGTGCATGTGGCCTGGTGAAATTCGTCTTAGCGGATGCCAGCCGCAGCATTATTAATTGCCATTGCCATACCTGCCGAAAACTCAACGGCGGGGCGTTTTCGTCTTATGTAGCGGTGGAAGACGAAAATTTTCAATTGCACGAAGGTCGGGATGTGCTGACCAGATATGAGGTAACGGAAAATGTCGACAAACACTTCTGCCGGGTGTGCGGGACGCCCATTTATAACAAGAATAAAAAATACCCCGGATTGACCATTATTCCTCT
>DIKU01000158.1 GCA_002424645.1 Pelobacter sp. UBA5610
AACTGGAAAAACGCGCCCGCCAGGGGGCCAGGTGGCGATACGGCGAGATGAATGCCAAAATCGAAGCCCGGTTGGCCAAGGAGCTGGGCATCATTCAGGACAAGGGGTTTGCCCATTACTTCCTGGTGGTGCAGGAACTGGCGGAACAATCGCCGCGCACCTGCGGCCGTGGCAGTGCCGCAGCCTCGCTGGTCGCTTACTGCCTCGGCATCACCCACGTCGATCCGCTGCGTTACAACCTTTTTTTCGAGCGTTTTCTCAACGAAGGGCGTGTCGATCCCCCCGATATCGACATCGATTTTCCCTGGGACGAACGGGACGCGGTGCTCGACTTTGCCTTCCGGCGCTACGGGAGAAAATGCGCAGCCATGGTGGCCAACCAGGTAGGTTTCAAAAGCCGGGGCGCCCTGCGCGAGGTCGCTAAAGTGTTCGGACTGCCGGCCGACGAGATCAACACGATCACGCGCCGAATGGCCAATCAGTGGTCGACGCAGCGCGGCATCAAGGCCATGGAAGACCATCCGTTGTTTCGTGGCGAAACCCTCAGTACCGACTGGCAAAACATCCTCGCCATCGCTTCACGTCTCAACGGTCAACTGCGGCATCTGGCCCAGCACTGCGGTGGGTTGGTAATCGTCCCTGATGACATCCGCCGTTACGTTCCGGTGGAGGTGTCCGCCAAAGGCCGTCCGCTGATCCAGTGGGAAAAAGACCAGACCGAAGCCGCCGGTCTGGTCAAGATCGACATTCTGGGCAACCGCTCCCTGGCGGTGATCCGCGATGCGTTGGCCGCTGTGGCCCGCCATACGGGCAATGTCATCGATTACCGCGACTGGCAACCGTTAACCGATCGCAAGACTCGCGCCCTGCTCAGCGCCGGCGACACCATCGGCTGCTTTTATATCGAATCGCCAGCCACCCGCCAATTGCTGAAAAAAATGTGGCGGAACCATACTCTAGCCGATGAAGACACCCTGTTCGAGCATCTGGTCATGGCATCGTCCATCATCCGACCGGCCGCCAACAACTTCATTCGCGAATTCGTTGCCCGCATGCACGGCAAACCCTGGCGCCATCTGCATCCCCTTCTGGAACCAATCCTCGGTGAAACCTACGGCCTGGCCGTCTATCAGGAACAGATCACTCAGATCGCCATGGCCCTGGCAGGGTTCAGCGCCAGCGAAGGGGACAAGCTGCGCAAGATCATCAGCAAAAAAGACAAAGGGCAAACACTCGAAGACTTCCGGAACCGTTTTATCAGCGGAGGTATTGGCAACGGCGTGACGACGCAGGTGCTGAATGCAACCTGGCAACAGGTGTTGTCCTTCGCAGGTTATTCCTTCTGCAAACCCCATTCGGCCTCCTATGCGTTGGTCAGTTGCAAGGCTGCCTGGCTCAAAACCAACTACCCGGCCGAATTTCTGGCGTCGGTGATCAGTAACGGTGGCGGCTATTACTCAACCCTGGGTTACCTGTCCGAAGCGCGCCGCCTGGGTATGAAAATCCTACCGCCTGATATCAATGCCAGCGATTATGCCTACCACGGCAAGGGAAGTGAACTGCGCATAGGTCTTATGCAGATTTCCTCCGTATCCCATAAAATCGTCAACGCGATTTTGGCAGAACGCACCAACAACGGTCTATATAGCGGATTGGATAATTTCATCCGAAGGCTGCCACATCTGTCCGTTGCCGACGTCAAGCAACTCATCAAGGCCGGTTGTTTCGACACCCTTGAAGGCCGCCGAAACCGGCCCGGTTTGATCTGGAAGTTGCTTAACCATCATCGGCAACCAGTCAGCATGGGTCTCGGGACACTTTTTGTTGCCGAAACCACGGCGACTCCCCCCCTCCCCCCCTGCGACGATGCGACACTGAGAACCCACGAGTTGGAGACGCTGGGCCTTCCCGCCGGATATCATCCGCTCGAGCCGTATGAAAATGCAATCCGGACCTGCGGCGCTATTCAGGCCGCCGAACTCAGACGGTGGACAGGACGCCATGTAACGTTGGTCGGATGGTGGGTTACAGGGAAACCGATTCGCACAGCAAACGGCAAACCGATGGAGTTTGTCACCTTCGAAGATACGACAGCCCTTTTTGATGCGACATTCTTTCCGGCCGCCTATGCCCGTTTCTGCAAAAAACTTGGCGCACCCCGTCCTTATCTGATTAAAGGACTGGTCGAAGAGGAATTCGGAGTTGCAACGATCAATGTCATGTGGCTCGGATTTTTGGACGAGGAATTCAAAAACATCAATCGACCGCGGATGAATTCAGGTAACAGTGCATAAAAACGAAATAGTGCAGAAATCACACGGAACCCGCACACATCATGCTATGCCTATATAACTCATAATTTTTTTGGTGATTGTCGGATTTAAACGACCTTGTTTTTTTAATATCTTTAATGTGTTGCATGAAATATCCAGAATTCATGTTACCTACAGGAGACAGAACAATGCTTGTGCATCGAAGATTTTCCACAGAGACCACTCAAGCACCTGTTTTAATGACAGTTTTCAACATGGCATGATGGTTGCCATTAAAGAGGGAGATCGTCATGAGGCGGTCACAACCCTTTATTTGGCAAAAGGAGAAAATGATGAAAAAATTGACTGTAAACCTGTTGATGGCCACCGCAGTTTTCATGCTGAGCAATGCGGCATTTGCCGCTGGCAAAACCACCATTCCGACCTTTGAATATCTTGATGCAGACCAGAACGGTTTCATTACCAGCGAGGAAGCGGCTTCCTGCGAAACCCTGATAACGGATTTCACAACAGCCGATACCAATCAGGATGGCAAACTTGACCAGGCGGAATACGCAACTTTTAGCGAAAAAGCCGCGAAAAAAAGCTGACGATAATTCTGTGCCTCACCAACGTCTCCATAAAAAAGGAGGGGGTGGCTCCACTGCCACCCCCTCCTTTTTAAGCTCAATCATTATCAGGTTCGGACCGACAAAGCAGATCTGCCATGGCGAACATTTTTAATTGCATGCGCCTCAGAGGGATAAAATTTGAATACAAAAACACGATAACTGCAAAAATTCCAAGTCATGCTAGCGACCGTGGCTAAAAGCTTGGCCACATTGAGACTAAGAAAGAAAGACCACTGCGGATAGACTTGTATATGGGTGAGAAAAAAAATCACGCTGCAACTGATGGCCAATCCCCCAAGCGAACAAAGAAGAAACACCAGATATTCCTTTTGGGACCAATGGCCCCGATCCTCAAAGGTCCACCTCTTGTTCATAAAGTAACTGTTTACATTCGCG
>DIKU01000090.1:0-3393 GCA_002424645.1 Pelobacter sp. UBA5610
CGTTGAACGCACAGCGGAACTTGTCTAAGTCGCAATCTTCGCTCGCAAATTCCATGCAACGCCTGTCTTCAGGCTTGCGCATCAACAGCGCCAAAGATGACGCTGCCGGTCTGGCCATCTCTGACCGCATGACTTCCCAGATCAAAGGTATGGGGCAGGCGGTGCGTAACTCCAACGACGCTATCTCCTTCGCCCAGACGGCGGAAGGTGCGTTGGGAGAAATGACCAACATCCTGCAGCGCATGCGCGAACTGTCGGTACAGTCGGCCAATGCTACCAACAGCTCTGCCGACCGTACTGCCTTGAATTCGGAATTCGGTGAATTGAGTTCCGAACTTGACCGTATTGTCGATACCACCAAGTTCAACGGCCAGAATCTGCTTGATGGTACTTACGCGGGCTCCGGTGCTGCCGTATTCCAGGTAGGTGCCAATGCCGGTGAACAGATCTCCGTCGAGATCGGCAACATGGATACCAGTGCCCTTGGTGTCGGTGCCACCAGCATCACCACCGCTTCGGCAGCGGGAACAGCCATTACGGCTATTGACACCGCGATAAATAGTGTCGACTCCCTGCGCGGCACCCTCGGTGCCAAGCAGAATCGTTTCGAGTCGACCATCGCCAACCTGAACAACGTTTCAGAGAACCTTTCCGCCGCGCGCTCCCGTATCGTCGATGCGGATATCGCCACGGAAACCTCTGAAATGACCAAAATGAACATTCTGCAGCAGGCCGGTGTATCGATCCTTGCGCAGTCCAACCAGACCCCGCAGCTGGCTCTCTCGCTGCTCGGTTAATCGCCAGGGTCATAATCATAAAAGGGGCGGCTCAGCCGCCCCTTTTCCCCGACGGCTTCATGGCCGCCACGGGAGGAACCCATGAAGATAGAATTGACATCTGTTGGCGCAGGCACCCCGACCCCTACCTCATCTCCTGCGGAAAACATTGAACGGAACCGGCACAAAGCCGAATCCGAACCGGAACTTGCCGATTCGGAAAAAATAATTGCTCCTGAAGAGGTGCTAAACAAAATCAAAGCCCTTACGGACGACGGTATCTATAGCGTAAGGTTTGAAAATGATGAGCAGAGCAAACAACTGGTGATCAGCCTTGTGGATGCAGACTCCGGTGAACTCATCCGCCAGATTCCTCCGGAAGAATTGCTTGGAATATCCGAAAAGCTGACCAATCTTCGCGGCTCCCTGCTCGACACAACGACCTGACAGCGAAGGAGCGGGCTATGTCTACTATCAATTTCGGCGGCCTTGCCAGTGGTATCGACACAGATGGTATCGTCGAGGCCCTGATGGAAATCGAAAAACAACCCCTTAAGCGGCTGGAATCCGACAAAGAATATTTCGCCAGTCGCCAGGATGCGTTTAACACCCTCAACACCAAGCTGAAAACGCTGCTGGACAAATTTAAGGACATTGATTCCAGCAGTGAAGTGCGTGCCTACTCCGCGGAGGCGGCCAGTGATGAGTTTTTTTCGGTATCCGCCTCCGGAAGCGCATTGCCCGGTAGTTACAACATCGAAGTAAAGAGTCTGGCCAAGCAACAAAAAGACGTCAGCGACGGCAGTTACGCAAGCCGCAGTGAAGCCAATTTTACCAGTGGCACTTTGACCATTGGAACCACGGATATCGTCATCGACAACGATTCACTGGACAGCCTGGTGAATAAAATCAATGAAGCCAACACCGGTGACAACGCCACCGGTGTTGCCGCCAGCATTATTCAGGATGGCAACGGGTTTCGTTTGGTTTTAACCGGCGAAGATGCATCCAACGCTTTTACCGCCTCCATAGCAGGAGGGTCCACGGCGAACGGTTATGCCCCGCTGGCTTTCAGTACCACCCAGACCCAATCTTTGGCCTCCATTGTCGTCGATGGCATCCCCATTACCAGCGGCAGCAACGTCTTTGAAGGCGCTATACCCGGCGTGACCCTGACCGTTAACAAGGTACACGCCACAGCGGGTGACACGACGGTGATGAGCGTTACGGAAGATATCGATGCCGTCAAAACCAAGATCAAGGATCTGGTTTCAGCCTACAACGCTGTTATAACCAATATCTCTGCCCAAAAGGACAGCGACTGGGGACGCGACAGCGGCATGATGGCAGTAAAGCGCAACCTGCAGAAAATGCTGACCTCCCCTATTGCCACGGGCGGTAATTTAACGACCCTTTCCCAGTTAGGGCTTAAGACACAAACTGACGGCACCCTTAGCATTGACAACGCGATACTCGAAGAAGCTATTTCGACCAACATGAACGATATGGATACGTTGCTTGCTGGAGGTGACGGCGTAGAGGGCATAGCCACCTTGTTTAAAACCTATCTGGAGGCCACTACGGATCGTGCCGATGGTTTGGCGGCAACACGACAAACCAGCACCGACCGAACCCAAAAAACCATCGAAGCCAACATTATTAAAATGCAAGCACGTCTGGAAAAACGTGAAGCTTTATTGCGGGCGCAGTTCGATTCTATGGAATTGTTGATCAGCAACCTCAACAGCACCGGCTCTTATCTGACTCAGCAGCTGAGCCTTTTTAATTATTAGATCTACGGCTGCGGAAGGAATAAATGATGAATGCCTACCTGAACCAATATAAAAACAACCAGATTTTCAGTGCTTCACCTGAGCAGATTATGATCATGCTCTATGACGGCGCGATTCGTTTCCTCACCCAGGCCATGCAAGGCATTGACGAGGGCAATATCGAACTGAAAAACCATGGCATCAACAAAGCCATGGCCATCGTCATGGAATTTCGTAACACCCTGGATCATAATATCGGTGGTGAGATTGCTGCCAACCTTGATGCTTTGTACGATTTCATGATTCGGGAAATGATCCAGGCCAATATAAAAAAAGACCGGCAAAAACTTGAGACCGTCCACACCATGTTGTCCGACCTGCGCGACACCTGGAAAGAGGCTATAATCATAGCCCGCAACGAATCTCAATCACCTGCCAAAGCGGTAAATGCCAATTATCAACCGCTTAAAGCCAGTTTGTAAAAACTTCGGCTTTTGAGGCATCACCCTGCGAAACAAGGTTGACATGACTATGCAAAAGCTCGTAGAAAGGTCGACGCAGCAATATCGTACCATTCAGGACAAATTGTCTGAAATGGCGGTGTTGCTTCAAGAAGGGAAGACGGCCGCCCTTGTACAAGTACAAGAAGAATGGCGCTCCCTGAATACCGAAGCCCAGGAGACCGATCGGCAAATCAGCATGCTCATGGAAGGTGAACAACCGACACCGGAAGTTCTCGCCGAGATGCAGATAAAGCGGAAGATTATGTTGCAGATACAGCAGCAATGTGAAAAGCTGCGGCAACAGGCTCGGACCTTGCAAGTTCTCACGGGAGATGAGCTTGG
>DIKU01000090.1:3463-11950 GCA_002424645.1 Pelobacter sp. UBA5610
GGCAACCTGCACCCCGGATAGCGTAGCAGCAAAGCAGTCGTCTGCTTTTGCCGGCAAGGTAATTTGGACTGAAATGCTTAATACGATACTTGACCATTTTCAAGATGGCCGGGATGCCAAAATATTACTGCCCGTTTATGGGCAACAGTCTATTTCCGTGGATGGATCCGTCCACACCACGCCCCAGGGCGAGCTGAGCATTGCGCTGCCCTACGACCGGGATTTCAGCGACCTTATAAACCCCCGGGAAGTATGCCAGATTCTTTTTTCCCTGCAGGGGCGGGATTACCGACTGCTCACCCGCATCGATACCATTCTCGGACCATCCGACCTGCTGGTCAAACCAAAGCCTCCTGCGATTGCACTGCAGGAACGCGAATTTTTCCGCATAGATGCCCGCATAAAACTTGATTATTTCTGCCTCGGATCAAACCATCCCGGCGAACCCCACTCCCTGCACACCAAGGTTAATCTCAGCGCCAGCGGTATCCGGCTTCCCGTCCCCGGCAATCTGGATGTTGGCGATCTGGTAGCCCTGGTTTTATGGCTGGATGGTAAAACATTGGAAACTGTCGAATGCCTGGCGCAGGTGATTCGCTTTTGCACTCTGCCCAACGGGGACATGGCCGTGGCCTTGCGCTTTGCCGAAATCGAAAACCAGGAACGCGACAAAATCGTCGCTTTCTGCCTGGCCAAAGAACGTGAGATTCTGCGCACCAAGGTTCGAACCCGGGATCTTTTCTAAATTCTCTAAGCGAAAAGTCAATATCATGACATCGACCGACGACTTGTTGAATGTTTTTCACCAATGGCATATGGTCGAGATCAGCGTTCCAACCTTGCAAAACGAAGCGGTCCAGTGCGACGGGGTCGCCAGAATGACCGGGCCCTCACATCTCGAGGTCCAGATTTTCCCCTCCAATTGGCCGATCCCCGGCCTTGATCCACGCAAAAGCTGGCACCTGCTTTGCGATCAGGGGCTGCATTTCTTCAACATCATCGCGCACCCTGAAAAGCTGGAACATCCACGCCAAATTCGACTTCGCATTGAGAGCCACGAAACCCGCGATCATCAGCGACAAAATCTGCGCGTCGATACCGATATTTACATGGCTTACTGGAAAGGCGAGATAGCGCAAACCGACCGGCCACAACCGGTACGCACCCATGCAAGTCTCAGCAGCCAGGGCCTGAGCTTTACAACGGACGCCAACTTCTCCCGGGGGGATTTACTGAGCCTGCATCTTATTCTGCCCGGGACCACACTCGAAAGCCTGCAATGCAAGGCGCACGTCCTGAGTGTTGGGCAAGAAACAAAAAAGGGCCGCAAGACGGCCCTCAAAATCGTTCATATCATGCCCGAAGACAGTGAGAAATTTTCTTTATTCATTCTGGCCGAACACTTCAGAAGCATGCAGGCCAAAACACGCCTCATGGCTCTGATGCTCGGCAACTGGTAGGTTCACAACACTTGACGACCGTCAAGCCGTTGCCATGGCCACTTTAAACTTCCGGAACAACCTCAAGTCAGAAACCACGCCGGTATTCATGACAACGGACTCAACCCTGTTGCGACCCTTGCGCTTGGCCTCATAAAGTGCGCCATCGGCTTCGGCGATAATATGCTCCGGCAGCAATGACTTCGTCACTTTGGCGGAACCGATGCCAATACTGGCTGTCACGGTAAAGCCTAAGTCAAGCTGCGCGATTTTCTTGCGAATACGCTCCGCCACGATGACCGCATTGGCATTGGTGGTCTCGGGCAGTATAATGGCAAATTCTTCCCCGCCGAAGCGACAGACCGTATCGCTGGTCCGACTCATGGCGGTCAATACCTGTGCCACGGCTTCAAGAGCTTTATCCCCCGCCAGATGACCGTAGGTATCATTAATCTTTTTAAAATGATCCAGGTCTACCATGAGCAACGTCAGGGGCAAACCGCGACGTGCGCAACGTGCCAGTTCCTGACTGATGGTTGCATCGAAATAGGCCCGGTTGAAAAGTCCCGTGAGACCATCGGAAAGGGCGATACGCGCCAATTGGCTCTGGGCCTGATGCAAAGCCTGGATACGTTCGCGATTCTTCAAGTGCCAACGAATTTTAACGCGGTGTTCTTCCATCGGCAATGCCAGGGACAAACACTCGCTTACCCCCAGCTCCATCCCGGTCAACCAAAGCTGACGATCATCTCCGGAGGTAAACAGGAGAACCGGCAGATCATGCCACTCGGTACGTCGACGCAGCACGCCCATCAGATCACTGATTTCTTCGTGGGCGTCCCAACACCAATCGCAACACACGATATCGATATCGTATTCACTCAGCCAGCGAATAGCCCTGCGGGCATCCTTGCAGTATAGCTTGCGATGCACGAGACCGGTATTATCCAGACAATCGGCCACGCCCTCGCGAGTTCCTGCAGTGTTGCCCAATATCAGCGCTGTGTATGCCATAAATACTCTCCCATCAGATAATCAGCTTGTTGTTTTTAATATCGACACAACAAACGATGATCTTTAGGTTTTTCATCTAACATTCGGCAAAAAAAACGGTTATAAAAAAGTAAAGAAAAGCCAGCGGGTCGTCGAGGAGTCCTTATGAGAATAGCAGATGCAACCTTCACAGTGCTTCCGGTTTCCGAAACGGGCCAGATAAAACCCCAACCCAACAGTGAACAGCCAACCTGGCGCCCTGGCCAAATACTGCAGGCAAGCGTGACCTCTTTAAAAGACGATCAGATCATGCTTGAAATCAACGGTCGGCAGGTTATGGCACGTTCCCAGCTTGGTTTGCAAGAAGGACAAAAACTCCTGTTGCACGTCACGGCAACCTCTCCGCATATCCAGTTGCAAACGTTGGGCCTGAATTCAGCAAATCCCCAAGGGGCATTGCTGCAACTGCTTGCTTCCGGGTGGGACCTGTCTGCTGTGCTGCGTGAATTCCAGACTCCTGGCGGAAAAGAGAACCCTTTGTTCGCCACAATCCGTGATGCATTGAAGACCTTTATGGAGGGGGTGGATGCAGGGGATGAGAAAATGGAAGGATCGGTTTTGGCAACCTTATTGAAGAGCCTCGGCGTTGCCCATTTAAAACATGGAGATGCCTCCGTCAACCTCAGACAGGTTTTGTCACAGATGGCCGGCAATGGCGTCGAGGGTGAAGGCCGCCTTTCCGATAACGCAGACAACCTGTTGCAGGGGCTGGACATGGCCCATCGGTTCAACCTTCAGTTACTTCCCGAAGGTGCGCTGCTACTGCCCCTGCCTCTGCCGTTTCTCAAACAGGGCTTTGTTCTACTTGAGAACACCAATGACGAATCGCAGGAGCAAACCGGCCCCCCGAATAAGCTCAGCCTGTTTCTGAACCTGGAAAATCTGGGCGAAATGCGCATCGACATGTTATGGGATAAGGATGAACTGCTGATCAAATTTACCTGTGAAAAGACGCAGGCGCATCAACAATTATCCAGATTCAGCGAAGAGTTGAGACAGGCGCTGGATTTCAGACCTCCGCGCGAAATCCTTTTTACCACCGGAAAAACCCATCCCGAAGAGGAATTGATCGAGCGACTTGCAGGGGATCGGCACGGGTTCGTCAACACCCGTATTTAGCGGATGGCAACGCGAACAGACATGGCAACATAAGGCTCATATCGAAAGATACCGAAGGCTTTTATGAAAGAAAAAACAAGGCAAGACAAAGCGGTCGCTCTGACCTATAAAAAAGAAAGCGGAGGCGCACCGGTCGTCGTGGCCAGCGGCAAAGGCACCGTGGCCGAAAAAATTCTTGCAACAGCCCGCGAAGCGGGTGTTGAAGTCGTTCAGGATTCCGATCTGGTTGAAATATTGAGCAAAATTCCCCTGGGCAAAGAAATACCTGCAGAGCTTTACCAGGCGGTTGCTGAAATCCTCGCCTTCGTTTACCGGGTCAACAAGCGCATAAAGTAAGCGATCGAAACAAGTATTAAACTTAGCCGCCAACAAGATAAAACCACCCCATCCCCAACAGTCCAGCCTTTCAGGGAACCCCGACATTAGAAGAAAAATATACGATCCTGCCAAACGCCCAACCACTATTCTGTGGTTTTTTCTCAGGGGGCCGTTACTCCAAGTTATCTTCCCCCGCCCGGGGGTCCAGGGGCTTGACGGATTTAGACTGGATATGAATACCCACCACCTTGCTCTTCTGTTCCAGTTCCTCGGAAAAATATTCATATCGGTTGCGGCCAAGCCCTTTGGCGGCATACATGGCAATATCGGCACGCTTGATCAGTTCACCCAATTGCCTGCCATGTTCAGGGAAAAAGACAATGCCGATACTGGGCGTTACGACAATCTGCTCTGTCTCAACCTGAAAAGGAACAGCCATAACCTTAAGAATCTTTTTGGCCACGGCAGTAGCCTGCTCGTGAAGATCAAGGCCAGGCAATAGAATAAAAAATTCGTCGCCACCCAGACGCGCAACCGTATCATTCCGTCGTATGCAAGAGTTTAGACGCTGGGCCGCGGCTTGCAATACCAGGTCACCTGCCGCATGCCCGTAGGTATCGTTGATTTCCTTGAAACGATCCAGATCCAGACACATGAGCGCCAACAACCGACCATCCCTGTCGGCCTGAGCCAGCCCCTGCTGCACACGGTTGATGAACAGTGCACGATTCGGAAGTCCCGTCAGGACATCGTAAAAGGCCAACTGACGTACCGTCTCTTCGGCTTTTTTGCGATCGCTGACATCGAGCATGACCCCCTGAACATGCGTAACAACCCCACTCTCGTCCCGGTGCAACCATAGACGGGCATCGATCCAGCAAAGTTCACCGCTGCCTTTGATCAAACGAAAATCCACGGAAAAACGCTCTTCCTGCCCTTGTTGCAATTGCAAGGTTATTTCTGCAAGCGTCCTGTCCATATCATCGGGATGGACAATCGTCAGGAAATTAACTTTATCTTCCGTGAAGTCCTCAGCTGCGTAACCAAACTGACACACGTTCTCCGAAACAAACTCAGTCTTCCACTGTTCGCCCCGCCTCAGGAGAAAAGCCACAGCCGGGCTGTGGTTGACGATCGATTCCAGCGCTGCACGCTGCAAGGAGGTCGCCCGGAGCTGCGCCTCTATCTTGGTCCGTTCGATAATTTCGAGGTTAAGTTCGTTGCGTGACGCCGTCACTTCCTTAAGATTGTCGATCATGCGATCAAACGCCCTGGCCAATTGTCCGATCTCATCGTCGCGGTCCATATTCAAGTGACGGTCAAGTCGCCCTCTACCGATACGCTCAAACAGAACGATAGCCCTATCCAGTGGCCGGACAATACCTCCAGCAACATAAAATCCGACGATCAGGGAAAACAAGACAATGCCAAGGGCAACGACCGAGATCGATGAAACAGCCCGGGATAGCGAATTGACAAAACGTTTCTGTATATCGGCATAATCATCACGATAAGCCCCGGCAACGATGACCCAATCCCAAGGCTCAAAATAGGTTACCGCAACCAGTTTTTGTCGATAGGCCTCATCCGTTCCGTTTCGCCACGCATATTGTTCAAAAATGACGGGAATTTCATCGTTGTTGTTTTTCATATGAAAAAGCTGTGTGGTGTGCTGCAGCAAACGATGTGCAACCACCTGAATATGGCGGTCATCACCTGAGATCACAGACTTTCCCTGGTACCGTGTCAGTGGCGAAATGAGCATTTTCCCCCGCTGGCTGCCCTTGCTGCCGAGTACATAGACATACCCGGTTTTGCCGACCACGATATCGAGAATCCCCCGGCGTAAACTGTCCAGGCTATCTTGCCGGTATCCAACATACAACGCACCGATTAGGTGTTTACCGGTGCTATCCATGATCGGTTCGTAACGGGTAACATACCAGTCATTTACAACGAAGGAACTACCGACGTAAGGCTTTCCGCTTTTCAAGGCACGGATAACCGGATTGATGCTGCCATCCGGATTTTGATGAGGTATATAGGTACCGATAGCACGTGCGCCGTCAGCGTTGAGAACATTGGTGGCCACGCGCAGCATGTCACCGGATTCGTTCATTCGCTGAAACAGAGTGCAGGTCACGCCCACCATTTCCTGAACCTGATCGACTATCGGAGATTTGCGCCCGCTATCCTCATTTTTGCCAAGCCATCGCCCGCCTACCAGCACCTCGGGCAAGGTTATGTCATGAATGCTTTTGTCGAACTGGTTTATCGCATGCCATGGGACCTTCTTCTGTCCCAGAGTCATCCCCCCCTGCTTGCGAAGCAGCTTGGCGGCTACGTCAAGATTACGCGCCAAAGCCTCGTCCTGGAGTTGCTGAACAGAACGACACATGAGATAAACACTCTCTGCCACCTTGCGCGTTTCATTGTGGATGAAACTCTCCATTTCCTCGTTAATAGCGGTATCGAGGACATGGACCTGNNCGATGGAGATCCCCACGATGGAAAAAGCTGTAATCAAAACCAGCATTAAGCCCATTCCGATGATTTTGGTACGAATTTTCATAAAATTCCGACTGCAATGGGCAATAACTGGATAGACTCTGCGAAACGAACGGAGCAACTCACTTCAAACGGCCTGCCTCACAGGGCGCCCCGTATCCTGAAAAACAGTTCCATGCATTTACGAATGGAAACCGTGGGACGCGTTGTACGTATACAATCGCAACCTTTGTGCCAAACAATTCATAAACATATAACTCAATATTTTCATATACTTATATTTGCGACTATGATTTTTTTTTAAGAATTCAAGGCAAGACGATCTTCCCTATGGGGCATGCGACGCATCGGAATGTCAGCAATACTGGGGCATGCCACATGTTATGGAAAACACACATACATTTCCGCGTCGCTCCTTCATTCGCACCCCTCGAGAAGATACATTTTAAAATAGGGTTACGGGTGCAGAGATTAGACTATTCTTTCACAAGACCGTAGATGTAACATTCAGGTCTGCTACAAGACGGCGCCTAAAAAAACCACTAAAAATCCCCCTTGTCACTCACCACTGATTTGTCTATAGTGAAACTGCAGAAAGGCTCTCTGCTCTGCAGGTGAGGTTTTGTTACGCCCCAGCGGAATATATTTCAAAACGGGTTGAACAATGGATGTGTTGTGAGCCAGCCCAACCTGGATTGGGACGCCTGATACGCAGCCTGTGATTCCCACTTAATTAGGACTCGCTTGGAGGCCTAAAAACCCACGGCAGCAGTGGAGAGCTTTCTACCGGAAGCGCGCGGATATTAACCGGGCGCTTTCTTCTTTATCTTTAGCACCAGCAAAAGCGTCGCCTCTACCCATTTATAACACCGATGCTCCCGGAGGAGCATCTTTTGCTACAGGAATTTCCTTCCATATGTCCTCCAGCCAGACACTCCAGGCAGCATCGACCGATCCGGCAAGCACCCGTTCCGATATTCGGCGCATCCATCTCGATGACAAACAGGTGATCCTGATCGGTACCGCTCATATTTCCCGTGACTCGGTTAACATGGTACGTCAGGTCATCGAGGAGGAACAACCGGATACGGTTTGCGTCGAACTCGACGATCAGCGTTATCAGGCGATTCGCGATCCCCACCGCTGGCGTTCACTCAACCTTGTACAGGTCCTGCGCAGCGGCCAGGGGGCATTTTTGCTGGCCAACCTCGCGTTATCATCCGTTCAAAAACGCATGGGCATGGCAACCGGTGTCAAACCGGGTGAAGAACTGGCCGCGGCCGCCGAAGAAGCTGAAAACCGGCAACTTCACCTTAGTCTGATCGATCGAAATATCCGCACCACGCTGCTAAGAGCCTGGCGTCAAACCGGTTTCTGGAAAAAACTTCACCTGTTCTCGGCTTTATTGGCAGGCATGTTTGATAACACCAAGCTGGACGAAGAGCAACTTGCCGAATTGCGCCAGCACGACACGCTCTCCGCCTTGCTGCGGGAGATGGGAGATAATTTACCGGGAATCAAGACGATTTTGGTGGATGAGCGCGACCGTTACATGGCTTATCACATTGCCAAGGCACCCGGCAGCAAAATAGTGGCGGTCATCGGCGCCGCACACATGCCGGGCATCCAAGAAAACCTGCCTTGTCATATTGCCGAGGCCGAGATCGAGGAAATCAGCCGTATACCGGAAAAATCGCGTGTATCCAAAATTATCCCCTGGCTGATCCCCGCAGTGGTCGTCGCTCTTTTCGTCACCGGATTTTTTCTGGGCGACCGTGGCCAACTGGCTGATGCAGCATTGGCCTGGTTTTTGGCCAATGGCGTACTGTCGGCCCTGGGAGCCACCATTGCCCTGGGACATCCTCTCACCGTTGCCACAGCGTTTGTGGCGGCGCCTTTTACATCCCTCAATCCTACCATCGGAGCCGGATTCGTTTCAGGCCTGGCGCAAGCTTACCTCGCCGGCCCCACCGTCCAGGACCTGGAAAATGTCAGCGATGATGTGGCCACCCTGCGTGGTTGGTGGAGCAATCGCCTCGCCCGCGTGTTG
>DIKU01000090.1:12086-34568 GCA_002424645.1 Pelobacter sp. UBA5610
ATTGATTGCCCCTGCAAAGCCGTCTGCAGTTTCGCATCCCGCCGATAAACATCGTTGCGAAACTGCAGCCTGCCCTGTCCATCGACCCAGGCTGTACGGTAAAGGATATGAACCGGAATAGGTCGTGCCAACCTGACGGTATACGGTTTGGTACCGGCCATTTCTTTTTCTACCCGTTCCCGGTCCCACCCTTCCTGCCCTTCCAGAAGATAAACGGCCAGGTCAAGAGGCCGGGCTATGCGTATACAACCGGAACTGAAAGTCCGTTGCTGTTCTTCAAACAGGTGTTGTGACGGCGTATCGTGCAGATAGACATGGTAGGCATTGGGGAACATGAATTTGACTCTCCCCAGAGGGTTCCAGGGACCCGGCTTCTGCCGCAGCATGCCGGGGAAATTTTGAGCTGTCAGGGTCTTCCAATGGAGACTTGCCGGATCGATGATGCGATTCGGCGCTTTTCCCCAGGCGACAATCTCATAATGATGGGTCTTCAGATAATTTCTGTTCGCCTTGATAAGCGGCCACTTATCCTGCTGAAATATGGTGGGAGGAACGGTCCAGTACGGCGCAAACACCAGGTACCTCATCAACGCGGAAAAAACCGGCGTACGGCGAAATTCCGTGCCCACTACCACCGGCATCCGCATGATTTCAACGCCTTGGTCTACCACCGTAAGATTGAAATCGGTGATATCAACCTGCAGATAACGGGCACCGGGGTCCTGGACCGGCCAACGTTCCCGTTCAAGATTGAGCCTGAGTTGCTCGATACGCCGGTCAACTGGCACATTGATCTGAGCCAGGGTATCCTTGCCAAGAACGCCGTCCGCCTGCAATCCATGTCTGTCCTGAAAGCGTTTCAAAGCATCAACCACATGCCTATCAAGGGTCCAACTCGATGATTCTTGAGATTTGTCGAGATCTCCGACAAGGATCAGAAAATGCCTTAACAAGGGGATCCGATGATCTCTCGCTCCCAGTGAAACAAACGGACCTTCGGGCAACTCCGGCCATCCTCCGGCCAGCGCCAACTGACGATAATGTTCCAGGTAAACACCCAATCTGAGTTGGCTGGCACGATAAGGCACCAGTTCATCCAGCACTGCCCCGACCTGCTGCTTGAGCAAAACCTGGTGCAACACCGTAACCGCATCGGTTTTCGGCATGAGAGCCTGCCACTCGGCAGCATAAAGCTGAGTGATATCGACCCGCCCACCAAGCAGGTGAGAAACATATTTCAAAAAAGCGTCCGTGAGCAGGATTTCGATCATTGCCAACCCGAGCGAATCGCAGGCCACCCCGTAAGACTGGGTGACGTGGGTCATTTCCAGGCAAACCGCAAGGGTTTCGACGTGGTAGTCGCGGGGGTTCAACCCTTCCGCCGCGACCCCCTGAATTCGCTCGAGCCATTGCCAGGCAACCGGAGACACTGTGCCATCCTGAAGCCAGGCGGGATGATAATCACGCTGTCGATAAAAAGAAACCAGCTGCTCATGCAACGGCAACTGCAACTCACCCACCTTCAGAACAGAAGGGGCAGATGAGCCATCAACGATAAGAGGCTCAATGATCTGTCGCAACTGGCGTGAGAGGAAGCGGCTATCTGCCTCGCTTGCTACACAATTTTCAGTGGCGCAAAGGACACCGATCTGTATCAAAATACAAACGACAAACCATTTTTTCCAAGAAGCCAAGTGCAATGCCAATCAGCCTTTCCAGTTATCGACGGGTAAGCATGTTACGGTAACCATATGTAACAGCATGATTACTCTGTGGCACCCGCCTGGCCTCAACCATCAGAAGCCTTCCTACTTTGAAAACCGAATGTAGCTTATTATTTCACCGGGAGACATCAGGCTATCCAAACGGTCTGGATATTGACGAATTCCATCAACCCGTAGTGGGAAAGCTCCCGCCCGTAGCCGGAATCCTTAATGCCACCGAACGGCAGGCGCGGGTCGCTCTTGACCATGCCGTTGACAAACACGGCGCCCGCCTCGATACGCGCCGCCAGGGCCTCGGCCCGCGCCGTATCACGATCCCACACCGAACCACCGAGACCGTAAGGGGTATCATTAGCTACCGCAAGGGCCTGTTCGGTATCAGCCACCCTGATGACCGAGGCGACAGGCCCGAACAACTCCTCGTGATAAGCAGGCATCCCGGGAGCGACATCGGCCAGAATGGTTGGGGCATAGAAAAACCCCGGCTGCTCCAGGAGACGGCCACCCAATATCAGGCGTGCCCCGGCGGCTACAGAGTCCTGAACCTGCTGATGCAATTCGTCACGCAAGTCCCCGCGAGCCTGGGGACCAACCTGAGTCGCTTCAGCCAGCGGATCACCTACTACCAGCTTGGCCATGGCATCCGCAAACAGGCTCAAAAACTCCTCATAGACCTCATCACATACTATAAAACGCTTGGCCGCAATGCAACTCTGCCCTGAATTCAGACAACGTGCCCGGGCTCCGACCTGAGCCGCCAGTGCCAGATCGGCTCCGGGTGTGACCATAAACGGATCGCTTCCCCCAAGCTCCAGAACCGTTTTTTTAAGCATCTGCCCCGCCTTCGCAGCCACCTTGCGCCCCGCAAAGTCGCTACCGGTAAGGGTCACGGCGCGAACCAGGGGATGCTCGACAACCACATCGACGCCACCGGAACCGATCATCAGAGTGCGGAATACATCTTGAGGGAATCCCGCTTCGACGAACAATTCCTCAATGACCAGGGCGCAACGCGGCACATTGGAGGAATGTTTGAGCAGCGCCGTATTGCCTGCCATCAAAGCCGGGGCGGCAAACCGGAATACCTGCCAGAAGGGAAAATTCCAGGGCATCACCGCCAGCACCACGCCCAGGGGACGAAAGCTGACGTAGGATCGCGAGGCATCACTGTCGACCGGTTGATCGGCCAACATGGCAGGAGCCTGTTGCGCATAGTATTCGCAGACCAGGGCGCACTTTTCGATCTCGCCCCGCCCTTCGGTGACCGGCTTGCCCATCTCCAGCGCCATCAAACGAGCCAGTTCGTCGGATCGCGCACGCAGTCGCTGCGCCATACGGCAAAGCCGCTCGCCGCGTTCCGGCAGAGAAACCTGGCGCCATCCCTGCCAGGCCTGGTGTACCCGTTGCACTATTTCCATAACCTGGACGTTATCGTAATCCTCAAAGGTTTCGATCACTTCGCCGGTGGCGGGATTCATTGAAACCATGCTCATTGTAACATCTCCTTATGATGAACACCTCATTACGGCCCTACCCCTTATCCAATCATCACCGGCCTGGAATGTCAACACAACGCAACCGGCCAGGAACCTGGAACCTGCATAGAATTTCAACGTTTAACAGTAAAAAAACGCCGGTTATTGAACCCCGGGTGAATTTCTGCCATAGTAGCGGCACCTGTCTCAGAAAGGAACCCTACTCTTGGCTACTGCAGAAAACCTCATCCGCCCATTTGCCCGCCTTCACTGGCACTGGCGCGTGCAGCGCTGGAAACGCACCCTGTCGCAATATGTCTCCGACCCACGGCTTCCCTACAGCCCGGTATGCGTTTCGCGGATACTCATTGGGATCAACCTGTTATGGTTCTTCTTCATGATCCTGCGCGCGCTTGCCGCCGGACTCGGTCCAGGGGTCGCGCTCAATCCCCCCACGGGCCTGCTTATGTATTTTGGCGCCCAGCGCTGGTATCCAGAGGTGTTGAACTACCACCAATGGTGGCGCTGCCTGACCTATGCCTACACTCACGGTGGCCTGATCCATCTGGGATTCAACATGGTCGTGCTTTATCAGGTTGGTCCTATCGTCGAGGATCAGGTCGGCCCGGCGCGCTTTTTCACCCTCTATACCTTTACCGCCCTGACCGCCACCCTGCTCGGACTTCTGTGGCACCCGATGGTTCCGGTAGTGGGCGCCTCCGGCTCCCTGTTCGGACTGATCGGCTTTGCCGCGGTCTACTTTCATCGACTGGGTAACCACGCCCATACGGTACGCAATTTCATGCTGCAATGGGCGGCCATGGCCTTTATTTTCGGCCTGATGCTGGGCGCGGACAATGCCGGGCACCTCGGCGGCGCGCTGGGTGGTGCGCTTTTTGGCCTGATTTTGCCGCTGGGCCGGCATAAGGCGACCTCCAACCTGTTCAACAGCCTGGCCGGCTTGGCCGGGATCGTCACCATGGTCTGCCTGCTGTTGCAACTTGTTTTCCCTTTTCCACGTTGATTCGGACATTTTCATGGCCAAGCAAAAACTTCCGGTCACACCGGCAATTCGCATGCTGCGACAACATGGCATTCCGTTTATCGGCCATCTCTACGCTTACGAAGACCATGGGGGGACCTCGGTCTGCGCCCGGGAGCTGGGGGTGGACGAACATGCCGTGATTAAAACCCTGATTCTGGAAACGGACCAAAAAGAGCCGCTGATCGTACTGATGCACGGCGACTGCGAAATTTCGACCAAAGAACTGGCACGGTTGTTGGGCACCAAACAGATCACCCCCTGCTCGCCGCAAACAGCGGACCGTCACTCCGGATACCAGGTTGGGGGCACATCCCCCTTTGGTACGCGAAAATCGATGCCGGTTTACATGGAAGAAACCATCGCCGAATTGCCGGTCATCTATATCAACGGCGGTAAACGCGGATTCCTTGTCGCCATCACGCCGCAGGATCTTATCAAGGTATTGCAACCCGGCATGGTACGGGTGGCACAACCCTGAAAACAGGGGCGACAATGTAATTATGGCGAAAGCGAAACTGTTGTTATAATGGAAGCAACAGTTTCGTTTACGCGTATCTCAGCCCACTGTCCAAAGGGGGGGGTGCCATGGCCACTCACCGCTACTCCGCACTGCTGACCGACCTATACGAACTGACCATGCTTGCCGGTTACTATGAAAAAGGCATGCACCGGCAAACGGCGGTCTTCGACATGTTTTTCCGCCACAACCCCTTTACCGGGGGATACGCCATCTTCGCGGGCCTGCAACCGGCCCTCGCATACCTGTCGCAACTGCAATTTTCCGCAGCGGATCTGGCCTATCTGCAAACCCTCGGCATATTCAAGCCGGACTTCCTCAACTACCTGAAAGACTTCCGTTTCCGCGGCAAGGTCACCGCACCCGCCGAAGGCACGGTCGTATTTGCCAACGAACCGCTGATCACCGTCGAGGGAGAATTGGCCGAAGCCCAGCTGGTAGAAACCGCCCTGCTCAATATCATCAACTTCCAGACCCTGGTCGCCACCAAAGCCGCGCGCATCGTCAGCGTAGCCAGCCCCGGCGTGGTTGTGGAGTTCGGATTGCGCCGCGCCCACGGACCGGACGGCGGCCTGAGCGAAGCCCGGGCCGCCTTTATCGGCGGGGCCCGCAGCACCAGCAACACCTGGGCGGGCCAGATGTATGGAATTCCCATCAAGGGGACCCATGCCCATAGCTGGGTCATGGCGTTTCCCGATGAACTCAGTTCGTTCCGGGCCTACGCGGACTGTTTTCCCGACCAGTGCATTCTGCTGGTCGACACCTACGACACCCTGGCCAGCGGCGTGCCCAATGCCATCACCGTCGCGCGGGAATTGCGAGACAAAGGGCACGAGGTCAAAGGCATTCGCCTCGATTCCGGAGACATGGCCTACCTGAGCAAAGAAGCGCGGCGCATGCTGGATGAAGCCGGGTTCCCCGGCATACAGATCGTCGCTTCAAGCGATCTGGATGAAACCGTTATCCAGTCGATCCGCAATGAGGGCGGACGTATTGATATTTATGGAGTGGGAACGCAACTGGCCACCTGCGGAGGCGAAGGAGGCGGAGCCTTGGGCGGGGTATACAAACTGGTGCGCTTCGATGCTCAGCCAAAACTGAAAGTGACCAGTGACATTTCCAAAGCCACCCTGCCCGACCGCAAGCGGCTCTGGCGGGCGGTACTGCCGAATGGAGAGTACTGCCTGGATGTTATCTGCCTGGAACACGAAGAGCCGAGTCCCGGCGCAACGGTGTTCGACCCCATCAATCCATCCCGCACGAAACGGATCCCCCCCGATGTGCGCTTTGAGCAAATACGCCAGGTTGTCATGCAGGATGGTCAATTTACCACACCTGAGATTTCCCTCGCTGCCATGGCCGATCGCTGCGCCGAGCAGTTAAGTCTGTTGCCAAAAGGAACGACCCGCCTGACCAACCCGCATATTTACAAAGTTGCCATAAGCGAACAGCTTCATCATTTGCGCAGCGAACTCATGCAAAAGGCGCTGGAAAACCAACCCCGCTTCAAGGAGGATTGATCGCGGCCGAAAGCACCTGGGAAGTTTTCATCCCCAAGATTCCTGTCAACTCCGCTCAGATGTCGTATCTGAGTGAGCAGGGTGGATAGCCTCCATCACCTTTTTGGTCGCCAGCGCGGCCCGTAGTCAATCGCATCCACCGGACATACCCGCAGGCAGCGGGCACAGGAAAAGCACTCCGCCGGCAAGGCTTTGCCTGCCAGTCGGTCGTGGGCGGCCTCCACCGGGCAAGCCCGGTCGCAGGCCCCGCATGCGGTACAGGCCTTATGATCGATGCGAATACCGGTCAGAGCGATCTTTTCCAGAAACCAGGCATACCATCCGAAGGGGCACACCATCTGACAAAAAGGCCGGTAGATGACCACCGACAACAGCAGACATATCCCTATCGTAATACCGATGGAAGCCTGACTGAACTCGAAGCCGAACAGGTTAAAAGGATTGATGCCGTGGTACAGTACCCACTTGGGACCGGCGAGGCCGGAAATGAAAAACAGGAACAACCCAAAAAGCAACGTACGCACACTCATGGTAAAAAGAAAAGGCAGGCGCAATTTTTTGCCGCGCGGTAATAGCGGAAGATCGTAGACAATTTCCTGCAGTGCCCCGAAAGGACACCCCCATCCGCATACCAGTTTGGTCCCCAGCACCGCCAAAACCGTAAAAAACAGCAAAAAACCGAGCTTTATCCAGGGGTCGTCATAAAATCCCGCAAGAGCCTTGACGAACTTGACCAACCCTTCCATGGGGTTGGGCGACTTGCCGCTGGCAAATCCGAAAAACAGCACCACCAGCACCAGGGCAGCATGAAACCCCACGGGACGGTAGCGCTTGTTGACGGGAAGAAGGCTTCCATCCTCCATACGTCCGCCTCGCAGCAACCACCACAATGCACCTGCCAGCAATACGGGCCACAGGAGGTAATTATATCTATCCGCAACAGCTTCCCGCTCTTGATGCCCGCCTTTACCGGCATCGGCATTTCGACCACGTCCGTACCCGCGCCCCTCACCCTCTCCTTTTCCCCGGCGCAAACCACCTGCGACGGCCCCGTCAACGGTGCCGAAAGTGGAAAGGATTCTTTGCGCATCCTGCAGGTTCACCCCAAGATCCTGCAAAGTACGCTGTTTGTCAACCTGGCGAGCCAACCCCAGGGCCTCGGCGAGATCCCCACCGCGAATGTCGTGCGCATGGGCAAGTTCCGCCAGAGTCATATCCGGTTCGACAAGCACGGGGTCGGTATTTCCGGCATAAACCGTGTTATGGCCCGCAAGCAAAAGCAACAACAACCCCGCCATCAGCAAAGACTTCATTGCGTTATCCCTTTCAGCAAACAGGTTCCATTAAAACTTGAAAAATACCCTTTACCATGGTATACAGCCAGCCTCCCGGCGCACGTTTTGCCGGATATATAAAAAAAGCATAGAGGAGCAAACCTTATGAGCCATACCAATCCCGTTGTACGCATCGAAACTTCCATGGGTACCATTACCATCGAGCTCGATATTGAAAAAGCCCCTGTTACCGTAGCAAATTTCATCGAATATGCAAAAAGCGGCTTTTACGAAAACACCATATTCCACCGCGTTATCCCCGGTTTCATGATCCAGGGCGGCGGCATGAACGCCAACATGGAAAGCAAGGCGACCCGGGCCCCCATCAAAAATGAGGCAGGCAACGGATTGCCTAACAAGCGTGGTACGATTGCCATGGCCCGCACCCAGATCGTGGATAGCGCAACGGCTCAGTTTTTCATCAATACCGTGGACAATGATTTTCTCAACCACCAGTCTCCGACCCCTGCGGCCTTCGGCTACGCCGTTTTCGGCAAAGTCATCGATGGCATGGAAACAGTCGATGCTATTCAGCAGGTAGCCACCGGTAGCCACAGCGGACATCGGGATGTGCCGGTCGAACCGATCCTTATCGAGCGCATCACCGTCATCGATTGACCGGCAAAGGCAAGAATAACAATTCCGTAACAGTATAAAGCCGCAGGTGGTCTCCCGGCATGCCGAAGAGACCACCTGCGTTCTACTTAGCGAAGTTACGTTCTTAACCTTTGACGCTTATCAGATATTTAAGATAACGCCCCTCCGGAAAGGTTACCGGATAGGGGAAATCGCCTGCCTGGCCCAAATTGGCAATGACCCGCAAAGTCGACCCGGCAGCCAGTGCGCCGCGGCGCAATTCCTTGAGATAATCGGCCAGATCGACCTTCTGGTGATTGGATGAGGTAATCAGCAGCCCGCCTGACTCCAGCAACGGCAAGGCATCTGTCACCAGATCGGAAGTACCACCGCTGGTGGTGAAACGACTCTTGCCTACAGTCGAAAAACTGGGCGGATCCATGATAACGATATCGAAGGTTTGCCCCTGACGGCGCAGGTCCTGCAAAACATTCCGGCAATCCCCAACCAGAAAGTCGTGACGTTTGGGATTGAGACGATTGGCTGCAAAATTTTCCCGGGCCCAATCCAGGTACTGCGCCGAAGCATCGACACTGGTGACTTTGGTTGCGCCGGCAACCGCCGCGGCTACCGAAAACGCACCGGTATAAGCAAACAGGTTCAGCACCCTGGCACCGGTGGCACGCGCCATGAGGTCCCGCCGGTTCTCCCGCTGATCCCCAAAAAGACCGGTATTAAGGCCTTCTTCCAGATCGACAAGCAGGGTCAGGCCATTTTCCAGAACGGACAAACGGCCGGTAACGGGTTCCCCCCATAACAGCTTGCTCAGTTGCTTGGGCTTGTCGGCCAGCTTGCGGGTTTGCTGCGGACGAAATTTTTCATATATGCCGATCGGCTGCAGGGCCTTTTGCAGAGCGGAAACCAGCATCGACAGATGCGGCCGCCAACTCCGGCTGAAAAGCTGGACCATCAGATAGTCGCCATACCGATCCACGGTAAGCCCTGGCAAAAAGTCCCCTTCGCCATTGATCAAACGATAGGCGTTGGTATCGGCAAGATCGATATGACGCTGCCGCAGATCGAGCGCCTGTTGCACCTTGGCATCAATCCATGGCTGATCCAGTTCCATGGGGCCAAATTCAAGAACCCGCGCCACAATCCGGTCATCGGGATCGAGCAGTGCCATGCCCAGAGTGCGGCCACCCTCGTCGGCAAGTCGAATCAGATCACCGTTGCGCCCCTTGGGCCATTGTTTTGTATAGCGGTCGGAGAGAACCCAGGGATGACCAAGTTGCAACATTTGTACTGTTTGCGGACCGACGATAAAAGCAGGTTTTTTCATACAGACTCTATCCTTGTGAAATACACCGGTTTCTTATCCAAGGTTTCCGGACCGAAAACCAGGATTTTAACAATGTGGCAAGAAAATCAGCCGGGCTCATGGCGAAGGTCGCTATTCTAACCGGCAACGCCCGATTCGACAAGCCCGCTGTTCTTCATAACCTTTGATCCAAAAACCTGGCGTTTCATGTATAATCGGGCCAGGCAAAGAGAATCCCCCGACAGAGGCATAAACAATGAATGACAATCCCAAGTCGCCCGCAGAATCCCATATCGAAACCATCATGGGACAACTGGAACCCGGTTCCGATCGCTATCGTGTCCTCGATGTGGCCCGCCGCTTCAAATCGTCCTGGGTACAACTGGGAGAAGAGCTGTTGCGGGTCAACCAGGGCTCTCTTTACCAGCATTGGGGCTATGCCTCTTTCGAAGAATACTGCCAGAAGGAAATCCGCATTCGCAAACCGACCGCGCAGAAGCTGACCCAGGCGTATCGTTTCATCAGCCGGGAAGAGCCTCAACTGCTGGCGGAACAATCGCCGTTGCAATCAGTGCCTGACTACCGCAGCATCGATCTTCTGCGACAGGCGAGAGAAGAACATTCTTTCTCGGATGAAGACTACGCTGCACTGCGTGAAACGGTTATCGATCAGGAACGCAGCCACCCCACTGCCGTTAAATGCTTCAAAAGCCTGGCTCCCGAACCGGTACCCGATGGCAAGGAACGCCACCGGCTTTGCAAGCAGGCCCTGTCCGCCGCACGCCGCCTGACCGACACCCTGGAGCAAATGGACGACATTCCGCCGGGACACAAGGACGTGCTGATCGACATTGTCGCCTGGCTCGACAGAGCAACCGCCGAAGCGGAAAACGCATAAAATAGCTAAATACAGGGATCTCCGCCCATCATCTAAAGAACACGAATCAGAAAGTGCGGGCAAGCCGCGGCACAGTAGCCACACAAAACGCATCGCTCCGCGTCGACCCGGGCGACACCGTCACCGACCGTCAGAGCGTTTGCCGGGCAGCCTTCAAGGCAGGCGCCGCACCCCTTGCAAAAAGGCGTCATGATCTTGAGTTGACGCCGCCGGCCTTCGAGGGGCTGCCAAACGTCATCGGTGCAGGGACGGCCCTCCAGCAGAGCCAGATTGGCCTGGATCTCCTGTTCCGATAGCATCCCGATGGCCACCGCGTGTACCCCGGCAAGCTGCTGGACATAGCGCAAACTGGCACGGGCATGCGCTATCAGATTGCCGCCACCCAAAGCCTTCATGGCGTAAATGCCTTTACCTGCTTTTGCCGCCAGCGCAATAACCTCTGCCATCTGCGTTGCACTGCCGTCCATGATGCCCAACCCCTGCCGGTTGATAAGGGGATGGATAACCTCCAGATCCGCGCAGGCCATCGCACCGCGCACCCCGTTGACATAATGAGTGGACAGTCCAAGATGGCGGATGTGCCCGGCATCGCGTAGACGCAGCAGAACCTCCAGCACAGGACCCCGCTCGGCAACAGGGTCGTCGGTTTGCATCGCATGCAGCAATACGATATCGAGATAATCACGCCCCAGCTCCCGCAGCGCTTTTTCTACATGGCGAAGAGCTTCACCGGCATCACGGGCATGGGTTTTGGTCGCGATCAGCACCTCGCCCGCGTAACCGTCCAAAGCGTGTCTGATGTGGGGGTAGGTCTGATACAACTCAGCCGTATCGAGCAAATCCACGCCCCCCTCCAGCGCCGAACGGATCAATCGCGCACCTTGGGCTGCAGACAGGTTCGCCTGTAAAGGCCCCAGGGACAATGTTCCAAAAACCAATGGATGAATATGCAAACCGGTACTTCCCAAATCGATCCTGTTCATGCTATCCTCCATCCTCCGCGCGGCCTGTCCCATTCACGTGCAATTCACTCGGGACAACCCCCTGCAAGGGTGATATAATCGATTCATTCCAGGAGAAATGAATGTCCAAGAATTTTAAGGATAAAGTCAGGGAACAATTCAGCCGCACGGCCGAAAGCTACGTCCAGAGCCCAGGGTTTTCCCAGGGCATCGATCTGGAGGAAGCCGCACGGCTACTGCAGCCTACGCAGGACGACATCCTGCTGGATGTGGCCTGTGGTGGAGGGCACTCAGCCCTGTTTTTCGCTCCGATGGTGCGTAGCGTGGTGGCTTCGGATCTGGCCATGCAAATGTTGAAACGGGCCCAGGAATTCATCAGCGAAGAAGGGGGCGTTGAAAACGTAACCTTCCGGGAAGCCGATGCCGAAGATCTTCCATTCCCGGCCGGTGCCTTCACTTTGTTGACGTGCCGCATCGCCCCACACCACTTTCCGGATGTGCCGCGAGCACTGGGCGAATTCCACCGGGTACTGCGCCGTGGTGGCCGCATGGCCATCATCGATACGCTACTGCCGGACGATCCTGAAATCGCCGAGTTCATGCACACTTACGAGCAGATGCGCGACCCTACCCATGTTCGTTCCTTCACCAAACAGGATTGGACACAGATGGTAGAGGCAGCTGATTTCATTCTGCACGATATCAAAGTCATTCCAAAAACCCACGAATTTCAGGAGTGGGCACGGCGAACCGGCTTGAATCGCGAGGGCGTGCAAAGGCTCAATAAGCTGTTCATCGAAGCCTCCGGAAAAATCCAGGATTTTTTCCAGGTGGAAACCTTCGCGGGGGAGGTGGAAAGCTTCACCGACCAGAAGATCCTCATCTATGCCAGTCGGCCCGCTAAAAAGCCGCATGTTCAACCGACCAAGCAGCAGGAATCATGATGTATTCCAAGGCCCCGCGGTTTACGCCGCGGGGCCTTGTCATTTATCAATGGTCCGTCGTCATCGGTCATTTGTCATTGGTTCAAAATCTCTGACATCAATCACACTGAAAACTTATTCCCCGATCAGTTTGACCAGCACCCTTTTACGCCGACCACCATCGAATTCACCGTAAAAAATCTGCTCCCACGGCCCGAAATCAAGTTGCCCGGCGGTGATCGCCACCACCACCTCGCGTCCCATGATCTGGCGCTTGAGATGGCCATCGGCATTGTCCTCACCGACATTGTGCCGATAGCGGCCAACCGGTTCGTGCGGTGCCAACTGTTCCAGCCAGCGTTCAAAATCGTGATGCAAACCGGGTTCGTCGTCGTTGACAAACACCGAAGCGGTAATATGCATGGCGTTGACCAGTGCCAAACCTTCCTGAATGCCACTCTCATCCAGACAGCGTTGCACATCGCTGGTGATATTAATAAAGGCGCGACGCTGCGGCACATCGAACCATAATTCCCTGCGAAAACTTTTCATCATGCATCTCCCGGAGACTTGCCGCACTTGATCTTATGCCCCGCCATCCTGTACCCGGGTACGTAGATAGCGGCGAATATGGTTATGAGCACGGGGCGTTACCGCCCATTCCAACCACTTAGGCAGGACCATGGGATTCATACCACGCTCGATCTCCACCTGATCTCCATCCATAAGACGCGACTTGAGTTGCCGGGTCTGACCGTTGACGCGGGCCCGCCAGGCAAACAACCCAATTTTCTCGTGGATGGCAAAGGCAAAATCGAGGGCACTGCTGCCGGCCGGCAGGGTACAGATATCCCCCTTGGGAGTGTAGACCTGAATGGTGGATGCGGCAAGCCGCAAGCTTTCGGTATCAAAAGCAGCCTCCCCTTCGAGCAATGATTTCATCAACTCCCGGAAGTTCTCCTTGCGGAACTCAAACCCGGGAGTGAGGACACCCGATTCGTTGAAACGCGCCAGCTTATGCGTGGTAATCTCCACCCGCAGCCGGATTTCGCCGGCCTGCACGGTGGTTTTCAATGCCTGATAACCAAAAGGGGATGGAATAGTGAGATGATCGCGCAGCTTGCCGGGAATCGCATTATACAGCTCATGCACCACCCCCAGAGCGAGATACGCGTCCATGGTACGGGCCACCTGGATCTCCAGGGTATAGAGTGCGGAGATGCCGCGCCCCATGGTGCGGGTGGCATCGATGGAAAAGGGACGCCAGCGATCCTTCATGGTCGGTGACTGGCGGTAATGTTCAAAGGCTTGACGGAAGTTGGCGCGAATCTGGCGCAGTTGCGGTTCGACCTGCATGCGTAAAACCTGCACGACGCGCCGATATCGGCTGGCCCGAGCCGGGTACAAAATACTCAGGGAAAGCGCTTCCATGTGCGAGGCCACATACCCCATGCCCAGGTGCCGGGCCAAAGGAACGTAGACAGCGCGGGTTTCTTTGGCGATAAGAGCCTGTTTGCCAGGGTCGAGAGCCTGAATGGTCTGCAGGTTATCGATGCGGTCCCAGAACTTGAGACAAAGCACCCGCACATCCTCGATAGCCAACAACAGTTGCTTGCGGTAGGTCTGTGCCTTCAAAGCCTCGCGGCTGAGCTTTTCAGAGGAAACCTTGGTCAGACCGTTGACCAGCCTGGCCACCTCGGAACCAAAAGCCTTCTCCACCTCAGACAGGGTCATGGGGGTATCCTCAACCACGTCATGCAGAAGAGCGGCGATCACCGAGGAGAAATCCATCCAGTGCCGCGCGGCTTGATGAGCAACACGCAAGGGGTGAATAAAAAACGGTTCCCCCGATTTACGCAACTGACCCTCGTGTGCCTGCGAGGCGATGGCTATGGCGCGGTTGAAATCGGCTATGCCGAGGTCGAGCTCTTCCTCACTCAACCCGCCACCGTAATGGGTAACCAGCAATTCGAGGATTTCGTTGACCATGCGCCGTTCTTTTTTCTTTTGTTCTGCCACACATCCTCCAAGGCAGGGGGCTGGGTTGGATCCCATCGAAACAGAGAATTCCACCAAATCGCCACAGATCATCTTTGACTTACGGCGGAAACGGTTTACTTTTGAAGGTAGACTCCCTGACATCCCCGCCTTCCCCGAGGAGAAGAACATGACACGAGAGAGCCTGGAAACTATTCGAAAAAGACTTTTGACTATGCGCGAAACGCGCTTGCAACAATGCCGTCGACAGAACGCCGATGCTGCCGCTCTGCTCGATGAAGGCGTGGCGGATGTTGCGGACCAGGGGCTGACGGACAGCCTCAAAGATTATCTGCATCTGCTCAGCGATGCCGGACGGGAAGAGATCCTTGCCATAGACGAAGCCCTTGAGCGCCTACGCAACGGCAACTACGAAAAGTGTGAGGGCTGCGGAAAAAACATCGGCATCTCCCGCCTGGAGGTTCTCCCATTCACCCGATTGTGTCTGACCTGCCAGAAAAACACCGAACAGCAGGAGTCGACCAAGGCCGGTCCCGCAAAGGGGCAGCTTTGACACCTCGCAGGATACCTTAAAAGGCGACACCCAATCGGGATCCGGTGCAGGCCGTTAGCCCGGAGGCCAGGTCATGGTACGTCCACCGAGCAAATGAAAGTGCAGATGCCAGACCGTCTGGCCGGCCCCTTCGTTGCAATTATTCACAACCCGAAAACCGTCCTCGGCAAAACCACGCTGCAAAGCCAACTTCGCTGCCACCTGATAAATATGCCCGACGAGTTCGTTATCCTCTACCGTCAGGTCGAGAGTGGTGCGGATATGCTTGCGCGGTATGATCAAATAGTGATGAGGTGCCTGCGGCGCGATGTCCTGCAGCACCACCAGCCTGTCATCTTCATAGATGAAGGTGCCGGGGATCTCTCCGGCTATAATCTTACAGAAAAGACAATTGTCCGTCATCGTCGTTTTTCTCCTCCCTGCCGCCTGCTACCGCAGGCCCTTTGGCACCCAGAGAAATCAGATGCCAACCATCCCGTATGGCCCGTCGGCGCACCGCTTCCTCGTGACTGAATAATACAACCTGTGCCCCACCAGCATAATCTTCAATAACCTTAAAAGCCTGCCCACGGCGTTTTTTATCGAGACTCCCCAAAGGATCATCAAGCAGAAGTGGAAGTCGCGAGAATTCGCCACGCAACTGGTTAAGGGCCAGGCATAACGCCAAATTAAGCAGGGTGCGCGTAGCACTATTAAAGCGCTCAACCGGTATCCAGCCACCATCCGCCCCCGATAATTGCACGACAAAATCCTCGGTAACATGCACCTTTTCTACCATGCCACCCGTTAAGCTGCTCATCAGCTGACCGAGAATTCCGGTCAAAGCCTCCCTGTCGGTCTCGGGATAATCGGCAAGAGACTCTTCCAGCAGGGCACACTCCATGGCCAGAGTGCTTGTGCGCTGTTTAAGCCTGGCTTCCCGCGCCCGCAGTTCTTCTCCTTCTGCTTCAATACGGGTTCGTGCATCCAGCAGACTTTCCAGGTCGGAAGCGGCCTGCGTGACCATTGGATCGGCGACCATCGTATCCCCGCCCCCCTGCATACAACAAGTTTCATCGGGCACCGGTCCGGCTTGTTGTTCAGCAGGGATAACAGACAAGCCCTCCTCCGGAACAGCTATCGTCTCTTCGGAAGGCAAATCCAGCCCGGGTTCTACCCTGACAGCGGCGCCCCCATCCGGATTCGCATCCATCTGTCGCAACTGTTCCAGCAGTTGCTCATGGCGGGGAAGGTTTTTCTGCATGCGCACCGTCTCCACGGGCGAAGGCGACAGACCCAGAGCCTCAAATCGATCATTCATGGCGGCGAGCTCCTGCTGGAGTTCGCATACTTGCGCATCGACTGCGGCAACCTGACTGTCGAGTTGCTGCCCCTCGGCACGTGCCTGCAGGCACCGCCGGCCATACCATGCTCCGGCAGCGGCTGAGCCCAACAAACCTCCCCAGATCGGCAGGGCGCTGGATTGCGCCCAGGACCAGGATAACACTACCGCCCACATACCCGCCAAAGCTGATGCCGGCCCTCTCCAGGATGGCGGACGGCATTTACGCCGCTCTTCCTGACGGACCGCCAAGCTACGCTTCTGTTCGGCCATGGCCTGCCGCAAGTTGGCGCAAGAACACAGAAGCTCTGGCAATTCGGCCGGAATGCTTCGGGGCAGACCGGTTTTTGCCAATTCACTTTCCAACTCGGCACGTCTGACCGAATACTCCCCTGGCATGTCCGAATATTCATCGGTGATCGCTGCATCAACATCATGATGTTCCGACATGGATTCTGACGACTCCGCCTCCACAGCGCCCACCGTTTCGGAAACAAACGCTCCCGTGGTCTCGCCGTCGGATGCGCTCGCTTCGACCCCTTCGACCCTTTGCAGATCACGACAACGGATGGTTTCCTGAAGCACAAACCATTCTTTTTCCAGCTCTGTCAATCGCCGGGCGATAACTTGCAGTTCACCCTCTGTACCTGCCTGAATTCCCCAGGGATTATCGCTGGTGATGGTGAGAAATTCGGACTGTAGAGTTTTTAGAATGGAATCGAATTGAGCGATCTCCGGATCTGAAAAACACGCTTTGAGGCGCTCGGAGGAAAATCCGGTCTTCCCATCGGAAGGATCGCCATAGAGAAGCGTCTGAAAAAGCTCCCGGTCGGAGACCCCCAGCAGCTCTTGCAACCTTGCCAGATAGGCAGGGGGGTCCTTTTCTGCATTTTTGGCTTCGGGACAGCCACAAAAAACGGGCTGAAAAACACCATCATCATCGGCCTCGGTCCAGCCTACGCAGCCGGTGAAAAAATCACGTTCGATTCTTATCTGGCGCCCCATTGTCTCAAACAACAACGCCGCCCTGCATATTCCGGAACTTTCCCAGGGTACGAAACGCGCCGTATCGTCATCACCGAACAGCACCGCCACCACGGCCTGCAAAAGAGTGGTTTTTCCCGACTCGTTGGGACCCGACACCAGGTTCATGCCTGGTGCGAATTCGACGACTTCGTCCTCAAAGCGTCCGAAAGCCTGCAGTTCAAGCCTCTGAAGCAACATCATTGATCTCCACCCAAAGGTTGACACCGTTCAAGAATATCCCGCATGGCTGCCTCGAGCAAATGCCGTTCTGAAACCGGCAGGCAAGCGGCCCGGGCCTGGGCTTTGCGAATCAGCAGACCGCTTAACTTATTGCTATGTGCCAGCTTTTTAAACAAGGAGCTGTCAAGAAGCGGTGTCTGGTCATCAATTTCCAGATAATAAAAAGCATCCGCTGCCTGCTGCCGAAGAATCTGCGTATTCAGCACCAGGTTCGGCTCGCCGGTCAACGTAACACGCATCAACACATCGGGGCTACCAAGAGAGCGGAGCATCTCCAAGACATCCTGCGTCGATCGACAGACACTTACATCCAGACTTTTTTCTTCAAAAAAACGCTTATTAACCGGAAGCTTCTTGATACTGGGCTGCCCGGAGCCCAGGCAGCACAGGACACAGTAACGCACCCCTTGTTCGGCAAAGTTCAGCCCCTCTGGCGAGCCGGAACAACACCCGACTATCCGACCGTCTTCGCGCCATTCACGATAGTTGTGCAAACCGCCTAAAACGAGATAACCGCCCCTCACGCTCTGCCATGGCGTGGCCTCGCTCAACCTGTCGGCGTAACCCTCCGGAGCGGCCGTGGCCGGCAAGTGAAGCAAACCGACGTGAAGCCCTTCCGCTTCGTCCTTATCCGAAGCGGGCCAGGCTATAGAGTCGCCCTCTGCCAAACCGGCATGCAGATGCAACGCTTGCCCCCCGATATCCAGCGTCACGCACTCCAGGCGATGCGGATCGAGCACCAGGGCGTTTTCAAACACGCCACGCCCGTAGACGCTATCCGCCGTGCGAAGCGTATCGCTACGCCCCGGAAGGATGACCGGGAGAATGCCTTTTGCTAGCAGGCGTTTGAAACCGGCACGCACGCACGCCACAACCTCTTTGGTCGGCCAGGGCGATGCGAACAGATCGCCCGCCACCAGCAGCAGATGAACCTGATTGCTCACGGCCAACGCGACAATGCGCTCAAAAGTTGCAAGCTGATCGGCACACCTGCTTGCGGCCTGACCGGGAAGTTCAGAAAAAACAGATCCCAGATGGAGATCGGCGGTATGTAAAATACGGATCATAGACAAAAGTACACCGGAACAGAAAAAGATAAAACTTGGTTAAAAAATACGATTTAGCCGCGTTGACGACGCACTTTCTGGCGACGCTGATCCCACCAATCCTGATCTGGCTTTGCCGTAAGAGCTTCCCCGACAATAAAAAGGGTTAGATCGGCGCGCCCTTTTTGGTCGAACAGTTCACAATCTCCCGCCCGGTCCAGAATATCGTCGAGAGTTCCCAGGAACAGTTTCTGACCGGGCAAGCCGATGCGGTGAGCCAGAGCAATCGGCTCGTTGCGGCCATAACCGGATCGAAGGCGGGAGACAAGCTCCGCCAAAGGATAATGATTCATATAAATCAACAGTGTGGCGCCAGGCTTGGCAAGTTCTTCAAGGGAGGGAGCTCCGGGAACTTCTGCCAATGCACGCGAGGAAACCAGAATCGTACGGGTACAAACCCCGGAAAGATTCAGAGTCCGCTTTAAAAGTGCGGACGCCGCATTCGCCGAACCGACCCCGGGCACCACTTCGACCTTGTCGCCAAGATTTTCTATAAGCGCCTGAAACGGCGAAAAAAAAGTCAGATCCCCCGGCTGTAAAAAAACCACATCACCAGACTCAAGCAGTTCATCAACGCGAACCAGCAAATCTTCAAAATCAAAATCGTAAGGATCATAAACAGGACGACCGTTGATCAACCCGGCAAATGTTTGATCCAGTGGAGCAAACGTAAAAACCGCCCGGCACCCGCCCAGCACAGCTGCGCCGCGCAAGGTTATCAGATCCGGGTCGCCAGGCCCCGCGCCGACAAAATAGACACGGTTCATGCAACCAATCCCTTTTTGAGATGGATAAGGAACTCCCGATTTCCCTTGGGTCCCAGGATGGGACTCTCCGTCACCCCCAGCACCCGGCACCCGAGTTCTTCGGACAGACGCCGGATACGCTCAACCACCTCTTCGTGCTGGCTGGAATCCCTCACCACCCCGCCCTTGCCGACAGCGCCTCGCCCGACTTCAAACTGGGGCTTGATCAGCGCCACCACCTCGGCCTGTTCATCCAGCAGCCCCAGGGTCGCAGGCAGCACCTTGTCCAGAGAAATAAAGGAAGCATCGATCACCGCAAGGCCAGGCTTCTCCTGCAGAGTTTCTGCTTGCAAATGACGGATATTGGTACGCTCGAGATTGACCACGCGCTCGTCCTGACGCAGTTTCCAGGCCAGTTGCCCATAACCGACATCGACGGCATAAACCCGTATGGCACCTCGTTGCAACAAACAGTCGGTAAAGCCACCGGTGGACGCCCCGACATCCAGAGCCACCCGTCCCGTCACATCCACCGCAAAGGTTTCCAGGGCTTTTTCCAGCTTGAGACCGCCGCGAGACACGTAGGGGATATCCTCACCTTTGAGGCGCAGGGACACATCTGTAGACACCTGGGCACCGGCCTTGTCCACAGTATGGTGATCGACCACCACCTGTCCGGCCAAAATCAACGCCCGTGCGCGCTCCCGCGACTGAACCAGCCCACGGGTTACCAGAAGTTTGTCCAACCGCTCTTTTAAACCTGAGTTTTTCCCCATAGTACTCCCCTGAATTCACCTTCTTGAAGGTATAACAGGGTAGCATAGCCCCCTTTGACGGGCAACCGTTTTACAGGTGCGACTTGGCCATGCGAACCGCCGCAAACCTGCGTCGCCAACCCTTCGGAGTTTAATTAACGGCTCTATTCTTGCATAAATCCATAGGCCGGACACTCATTAGATATCACGAAAAAGACGGCAACCATCGCTTATTCACTTGATAGCCAAGACGTCTGCATTGTAAGCACAACCCAAAACCGTGACCGACATCGTCACTGTTTTAGGCAGATCCATAAAATGATGGCATGCGGTCTCCAATAAAGGCAACCTGTCTTTTCGCTTCGGACTTTCACGCACCGCGATTGAGTCGGATGTCCTGCCTGCTGACCGGCAGTTACTGCCCTCTCTCTTCCTGCTGACGGGCATTCATCCGGCAGCAGGCTGTACGGATCCGGGATCATGGAAACCTTCATCCGGCCATGCACCCAGGCTCTGGTTGCGACAAATGTCACCTTTAGATGCGCCGCTAAGCAGCTTACGCACAAATTACCCCAACACGGTGTTTTTCCCATGGGATAGCCGCTGCCAAGCGCCCAACGTCACCACTTGACAGACCGATGCCTTTTGAATCGAACCGGAAAACATTTATCACTTTCAGCACCTCACGGACAAAAATGCCCATTTGTGATTGCACGTCTATTGTTTCGCGCCAGGGAATGTAACCGCCATGCAACCGATACCGTTCCGCAAGTCCTTGACCGCCAAACTTCTGTTGGCCATCCTGCCGATGCCGATCCTTATAACATTGATGGGATTCTTTGTTTTCGACAGAGTGACCCACGAGCATATCGTGGAAAACTCTCAGATCAAGTTGCAGCAACTGGAACGCATCAACCGTGGATTACTCATCGCCCAACTTGAGAGTTTTCGCGAACAGAGCTTGCGCCTGGCTTCGGATAACCAACTCATCGTTCCTGTGAAACGGGAAAATGCCCTTCAGCTGAATGCATACCTGGACCTTTTGCGCGAACAAAACAAACTCACTTCACTGGCTATTTTTTCCCCGGAAGGAATTCCCGTCGCCAATATCGGGCCGCGTCCGCTGAATAGCGCAGCAACCCTTTCTGAGCACCTGAACCGGGCCATAACGCGGGAACCTCTGGCTTTCTTTGCTCCACTGGCAACACAGGAGGACACATCTGAATTGGCACTTATGTCCTATGCGCCAATTCTGTCCGGCACTAAAGTTATCGGCGTGCTGTTTATCAGCAAACCCCTGCAACTCGGACCGGCCTTCAGCAACACGCTCCTGTCAAGCTTTGGCAACGTGCAATCACTAAGTCACGATTCTGACTTTTTGTGTCCCCTTGCCGAAACAATCGGTGCCGATACCGGCAACGGCCCTATACAATTGGACAATCCGGAAATAGCCGCATCAAAAATGCTTTTACCATTTTATGAGCAAAAGGATTGTTTTTTACTCAGCGGCTTTGACCAACGGCAAGACCTTGCAGAAAACAAGCGCATACTTATGTTTGGAACTTCGGCCAGCATTACGATGCTCTTTCTGATTGCGGTTTACGCCCTGCTGATCAGCCGCCGACTGAGTCGTCCGCTGTTGCAAATCGTCGACATTGCCCAACGCATCCCTAGCAGCAGTGACTCCATCCCCTGGCCACCCCGCAGTGACGATGAAGTCGGAATATTAAATCGCGCGTTACAGACCATGACTGAACAGTTGCAATCGACGATAAAGAAGATGCAATTGGCTCAACAGCGCGCCGAAGAGGCCAATCGCGCCAAATCGCAATTTCTGGTCAACATGAGTCACGAAATCCGCACCCCCATGAACGGTGTCATGGGGATGACGGAACTGCTGCTTGACAGTCCGCTGCAGCACAACCAACGACAACTCGCCGAAACCGTCGCCCAGTCCGGTCGTGCGCTGCTGCACATCATTAATGACCTTCTCGATCTCTCCAAGCTGGAGGCCGGTAAACTGCAACTCGAAAACATCCCTTTCGACATCTGCCATTTAACCGAGGAGGCCGTGGGTTTATTCGCTGCCAAGGCCCAGAACAAAGGTCTGGAACTGGTTTTGGATATATCCTCACCGATTTCTCCAATCTTGCACGGAGACCCTGGCCGACTGCGTCAAGTTCTGATTAACCTACTCAGCAATGCCATCAAATTTACCGACCAGGGTTCCGTTTTACTTAAGCTACAAACCCTGAGCAGCACCGAAAAATCCGTCACCCTGCGCATACACGTACAGGATACAGGCATAGGCATCGACCCCTCACACATACCGCTACTGTTTCAACCGTTTAGCCAGGTAGACGGCTCTACGACCCGTAAGTATGGCGGCACAGGCCTCGGACTGTCTATCTGCCGGGAATTGATTGAACACATGGGAGGGCG
>DIKU01000035.1:0-5493 GCA_002424645.1 Pelobacter sp. UBA5610
CTGTGGATAGGGGAAACGTTACCCCCGGATAACGTTGGCGCCAGGGTTTCATGATTCGGCCCTGTCAGAAAGGTCCCGAGTCCAGCCCGCTATTCATCCACGCGGTTGCTGATGCATGGTTGCCACCAACGGCACCTCAACCGCTTGCAAAAACATGCAAAACAAGATATTTCTAATCTCTATCGCGGCATGGTATCGTCAGCGGGTTGCATACGGGGAGCGAAACGCGCATCATCGCTCGGGGAGAAACTGATGGAAATGGTTGTATTGAATGCCGGGACTATGGCAAAAGACAGGATGCTCAAAAACAGACAGTGAAGAGAATCCGGGGCAACAGATGGGACGATCATTTAACACCCCATTCACAGAACAGGATTACGACCATGCCGTATGATACGCATCTGGCCGATAGGGTGCGGGCGCGATTGCTCCCCCTTGACGGTTACAGTGAACGCAAAATGTTCGGTGGAATCTGTTTCATGTTACATGGTCACATGACTTGCGGCATCGTCCACGATCGGCTGATCGTAAGGGTCGGTCCCGACAAATATGCCGAAGCCCTGCAATTGCCCCATGCGCAGGTTTTTGATTTTACCGGCCGCCCCATGACCGGCTTGGTACAGATCGAGAGGGCCGGCACTACAGAGGATTGCGCTCTGGAAAAATGGCTTCAGCGAGGTATCGATTTTACCCGCACCCTGCCACCCAAATCGCCCAAAGCAGGTATGCCATGGGGTCGAAGTCCTCGCTAGGACAGGCTAGACAGCTTTCGATGCCGGTTTTGCAGGAATGGCGGGCAGCGTCACGGTCTGATCCTTGCCCCGTTTTTTGGACTCGTAAAGGGCGGCATCGACCCGCATCATAAGATGGTCGAGACTCTCGCCGTCATCATACATCACCACTCCGCAACTGATGGTTACCGACCCCTTTCCGGAGCCGCCATCAAATCCGGCCAACAGGTCCCGGTTGCGGATCTCTTCCCGCAAACGTTCCGCCACCTGCCAGGCCCGGGACAGCTCGTTATGCACCAACAGGATAAACTCGTCTCCCCCCCAGCGCACCACCAGGTCGTTCTGACGGATATGCCCTTCAGCAAGGCGGACAATCTCTTTAAGAACCTGGTCGCCGGCCATATGTCCAAGCTCGTCGTTGATGGTTTTGAAATCATCGATATCGAATAAAATGACTGAAAACGGCATACCCTGCCGCTTGCTGAGATAGCAGGCCATATCGAAACACCGGTCGAATTCCCGCCGATTGCAGGCTCCGGTTAATTTATCGGTGGTAGCCATCTCCTCGAGCTTGCCTTGGAAGCGGTTGACGGTGTAGATGGTGATACCGAGAATGGCGGCGATGATAAGAAAATCAAACACAAGGTTTTCATAAAAATTGCGGCGGATTCCGGCAATAGCCTGCGTCTCATCCTGCTCCACGAACAAAAACCATTCGAATTCGGGGATATACCGGGAGGTCAGGAGAATGTGCCGCCCATCGCGCCAGAAATCAAAGCATTCGGGTTCAGACTTGATCGTCAGAGCCTGCCGGGCAACGTCCCGCACCCCTTCCAGGTCGGCGATATTGACACGGTCCACCAGAGGCTGGTCCTTATGCACCTTGATAAGACCGTCGTGGTCAACCAGGTAAATATCCCGCCCGTAACGCTGCCGGTAGGATTTAAGCAGGTTGGCCACCATCTCCATATTCAGACCCACACCGGTCACCCCGAGCAGGTTTCCGTCATAGTCGTCAAGGCGATGATTGATAAAAATGGTCAGGCCGTTTTCCGCAGCCTCGTTGGTGTCGACGGTAAGGTCGTAAGGCTTTTCCATAGCCTTGAAATCGGAATACCAGACATCGTGGGGATCATCGCTGCTGAGTTTTTTGAGAATGCCGTTGAAATGATAGTAATAGCCGGTCTTTTCCGAAACAAAAAAGGTGGAAAAAAATCCGTACTTCCCCTGAATCTCCTGCAGATAACGGGTGATTTTATCCACATCCCGCTCACCGCCGAGAGCCCAGTCCTTGAGAAAGGTATCGTTGGCCATCAACGAGGAGATGAAAATGGGACGCATGAGATCGGATTGGATCTCCGAATAGATATTGTCACGCGTCAGCGGCAGGGCATGTTCGATGATGTTTTCGCGCACCGAACGGGTTGAAACACGGTAATTATTGACGTTGGTGAGAACAAAACCAAAACCCAGGATAAGACTCAGGGAAAGGATAAGTTTCGCTTTAAGGCTAAACCGCTGCATCAACCACCATCTCTTCACAGATAAAGTTCATATTGAAAACCTGATGTTTTATTCCTATCAGAATAATCAACAACAGCCAAGCAGTTTTACAGTCTGATGCTCAAATGCGGCGTCATGAATTCAAAGAACTGCGTCAGCGATACCCCTGAAAGCGCGATGTTTTATCTTTGCCACTCCCCCGCCTGCGCTCAGGAAGTCGTGCGGTGCATGATTTCCAGCGGCTCGATCTTGAGTGTTTCATACGGCATATCGACCCCGGCAGCACGGAACGTTTCGAAGATTTTTTCCCGCAATTCGTACCTCAAGGAGATATGCATCTTTTCATCCCGCGCCCAAACCTGGAACTGCAGGGCAATATTGTAATCGTTTAGAGCTTCGACAACCATAACCGGTGGGGGGTCTTTGAGAAAACGGGGATCGTCCCGAACCATTTCCAAAAAAAGGCTCCGCAGTCGTCCCAGATCTTCACGGACAGCGACGGTCACGTGGATATCAAGTCGCAAGTTGGGAAAGTTCGTGTAGGACGCGACGGTACTGTTGATCACCGCCGAATTGGGAATTGCCAGCATCTTGCCATCGGGAGTGACTACCCGGGTGGAACGCAGGGTTATTTTTTCCACTTTTCCATACTGTCCGTTGAGCTCTATCAGATCCCCGAGAACAAAGGGCCGATCCCAGAAAATAAAAATTCCGGAAATGATATTGGACAACGCATCCCGCGCGGCAAAGCCCACGGTCAAACCGGCAACTCCCAGGCTGGTGAGAATCGAGGTGATATCGAACCCCAATTGCTTACCCGCCGTCAGAAAACCAATGACTAAAATAACCGCCCTGGATGCCGATTGAATAAAGCTGAACAGAGTCGGATCCAGTTTTATGCGCCGCGCCAGAACATTCAGGCTGCGCTCCAGCATTTTCCAAATCACAAAAAACAGAGTCAGCACCAATGCGGCACCGACGCATTTAGGGATCGATTCCCCCAGAAAGCGCGCCACACTTTCCGGGCCGAATTGCATTTTAAGATTTTGCAGAATTTCTTTCATTCCCCCCCCTGAACCCCGCATGGCCGTTGCAAACGCGTCTTGTCGTTTTGACACACCGGGAAACCGACGCACAGCAATAGACAAAAAACATTCATGGATGATGAAAAAATTTATTCCGGCCTACAACTCCTGACGCACCTGATTCAACGTTCCTCCCGCCAACAGACTGGCCCGCTGACGTTCCGACACATCCAGCACGGCAAGAATTTCATCGCCGCCCACACGCACGGGGATCTCCGTGTCGCCCCGTTCAAGACGCTGGCGGACAGCGTCAATCTCGAGGACGGCCCCCTGAAGCAAGCGATCATAATCGGAGGGATTTTTGAAAGTCAGGGGCAATATGCCGAAGTTGCACAGATTGGCCTTGTGAATACGGGCGAAACTCTTGGCCAGTTTGAGTCGCACGCCGAGGTAGCGTGGCGCCAGTGCGGCATGCTCGCGGCTGGAGCCCTGACCGTAGTTGTCGCCACCGATCACCGCAACGTCACCCAACTGCCGGCAACGGGCGTGAAACTCGGGATCAAGTTGGTAAAAGACGTACTCGCTGATCGCCTCGATGTTGGAACGCAGCGGCAGCACCTTATTGCCGGCGGGCATGATACCATCGGTGGAGATGTTGTCGCCGACCTTGATGGCTACGGTGACGCGCAGGTTTTCAGGCAACGCATCAAGCTGCGGAAAAGGCTTGATGTTGGGTCCGCGCAACACTTCGGTGGCAAAACCCTCCTCACCGGGAAAGACCATGGAGGAGCGATCAACCAGTCGTTGCACAGGCTCTTCGATCCGGGGATAGGTCATATCGAAGTCCAGATCACGCGGATCGGTGATGACTCCGCGCAGAGCGGCGGCAGCTGCCGTTTCCGGTGAACAGAGATAGACCTGATCATCCTTGGTGCCGGAACGCCCCGGAAAATTGCGCGGGAAAGTTCGCAGGCTGACCTGACCGGTCCCCGGTGCCTGCCCCATGCCGATGCACCCAAGGCAGCCGGACTGGTGGATCTTGGCACCGGCCATCATCAACGGCAGGATGCCTCCGGACTCGGCCACGTTTTCCAACACCTGGCGGCTGCCGGGATTGATATGAAAATCGGTGTTGGGGGCACTGTGGCGACCTTCGACAATGCGCACCACCCGCAGCAGGTCCTTGAGCCCGCTGTTGGCACTGGAACCGATGATGACCTGATCAACGGGGATACCGGCAACCTCGCGCACCGCCACGACATTGCCCGGCGATGACGGACAGGCGATGAGCGGCTCAAGCCCCTCCAGATCGATCTCGTCGTATTCGTCGTAGGAGGCATCCGCATCGGCGACCAATGGTTGCCAGTGGTCGCCACGCCCCTGGGCATGCAGATAGGCGCGGGTCTGTTCATCGGACGGAAAGATAGAACTGGTGGCGCCGAGTTCGGTGCCCATATTGCCGATGACGGCGCGATCCTCCACGCTCAGGGTAGCAACCCCCGGGCCGTAGTATTCCACCACTTTGCCCAGGCAGCCTTTGACATCGTAACGGCGCAACATTTCGAGGACCACATCCTTGGCGCTGACCCAGTCTGGAAGTCTGCCGAGCAGCTTCACACCCAGCACCTGGGGGCAAGGCAGGTAGTAAGGACGTCCCGCCATGGCCAGGGCCACATCCAGACCTCCCGCGCCCATGGCCAGCATCGACAAACCGGCGGCGGCCGGCGTATGACTGTCGGCACCGAGCAGGGTCAACCCCGGGCGCCCGAAATTCTCCAGGTGCACCTGATGGGAAATACCGTTGCCGGGGCGGCTGAAATGAATGCCGTAACGGGCGCAGGCCGACTGCAGATAACGGTGATCATCGGCATTTTTAAAATCGGTCTGCAACAGGTTGTGATCGACATACTGCGCCGCCAGATCCACCCGCACCCGATCCAGGCCAAGCGCCTCGAATTCCAGCATGGCCATGGTGCCGGTGGCATCCTGCAGCAGGGTATGATCGATGCGGATGGCAATCTCCTCGCCGGGCACCAACCGGCCTTCGACAAGGTGTCTTTCCAGAACTTTACGGGTGACATTGCTCGGCATGAAGGGCTCCTTGATAAATATTTTTCACGACCGGGACCGATGCGGAATAGTGTTTAAAGTCCAGCATTTGGCCAAGTCCTGACACATCACTAATCACTCTCAACCAATCACCGGCATTTAATCTTCTCAATGTAACAGAGATT
>DIKU01000035.1:5528-21563 GCA_002424645.1 Pelobacter sp. UBA5610
CATCGAAATCACAAGGAGATTCCCTGCATGAGCGATTTTTTTGCCACCCTGGATGCCATTTTCCACGAAACCTTTCTCGGTATCAGCGCCGGGCGTTTTGCCGCGGCCTTTGCCGTACTTATCGCTGCCCTTATTTTAAAAAAGATCCTCGGTCATATCTTTGTCAGCGTAATTTTCCCTCTGGCCACCCGTACCCATAGCCGCTATGACGATGAATTTCTAAATTGCATCCGCAAGCCGGCAGAGTTGCTGGTGGTCATTATCGGACTGTTTATCGCAGTGCAGGTGCTGCAACTACCGGGCGAACCGGTCAACCTGCGGCGCGGCGCGTACGCCATCCTCAAGGTGCTGGTGACGTTTGACATCGGCTGGACCCTCTTCAACCTGGTCAACCTGCTGGATATCTTTTTATCCGGCTGGGTCAGCAAAACCGAATCGACCCTCGATGATCATCTGCTGCCCTTCATCCGCAAAAGCCTCCGGGCCTTTATCATCTTTCTGGCCGTAATCATGACCATCCAGAATCTCGGCTATTCCATCTCCGGGCTGCTGGCGTCCCTGGGCATCGGCGGCCTGGCCGTGGCCCTGGCGGCCAAAGACACCCTGTCGAATATTTTCGGATCGTTCATGATCATCCTTGATCGACCGTTTCACCTTGGTGACTGGGTCAAAGCCGGCGACATGGAGGGGGTAGTCGAAGAGGTCGGCTTTCGTTCAACCAAAATCCGCACCTTTGCCAAGACTCTGATTACGGTACCCAACAACATCATCGCCAATCTGGCCGTCGACAATTTCAGCCGCATGCCCAAAAGACGCATCAAACTCAACGTAGGGGTCACTTATGAAACCAGCCCGGCACAAATGCGCCAGGCTGTCTCGCAAATCAGGGAGATGCTGAAAAACCACCCCGCCATCGAACAGGATTTCTTTCTGGTTAACTTTACCGATTACGGGCCGTCATCTCTGGACATCATGGTGTACTGCTTTACCACCACAACGGTATGGGGGGAGTATCTCGATGCCCGTGAGGACATCTGCTTGAAGATCATGGATATTCTCGAAGTCCTCGGCCTCGAGATCGCGTTTCCCAGCCGTTCGATCTATCTGCGGGGCCAGAAAGACGAAGAACCTCATGCGCAGCAAGCCATACCGGAGTCGCTCGCTTAGCCGGTTATTTTATTTGCTCTTAGAGGGTATCCAGATTTTCCGGAGGATCGATACAGGTAAGCCCGACCTCTTTGGCCAACGCTTGCAGAAGATCCTCAGCATCCTGGCGACGCGAGGGGTGATACCCCACCTCGATCACACCGGCCGCGGCATCGATGGTGCGCATAAACATCAATCCGTCATAGCTTTCCAGGATAAAGCGCATGGTGCTGATATCTTTGCGGGATACGATAAAATAGCGTTTTTCCAGCATGACTTGCCTCGCATGATATGTTGCCATATTAAGAAAAAAGGTTATCTCACCAGGAAGCGCACGAAGACAGGTTTAAGGAAAAGACGTCCATGTTGTTTGTTGTGACCCATAATCCTGGTTCTCGTCTTTCTTCGAGTCTTGCGTGACCTTCATGGTAAAAGCCAAATGCTACTCTGTATAGAGTACCGGAGCCACGGACATAATCCGATAAATTCCACATCGAGGCGTTACCACCATGCCCCCGACAGCCGAGCATGACCAAACCCTCTGGCAAGCTATCGATCCTGCCAGCATCGATCCGGACCTGCACCGCCCCCTGACCGCCGCTATGGCCCGGGACTGGCATCTGGTACTGACAGCCTGCGGCATCGAAACACGCCTGCAGCAGGCTGAAAGTGCGTGGCTGCTGGCGGTTTTGGAGCCGGATCTGCAACGGGCGCTATACACGCTGCGATTGTATGTGGAAGAAAATCGCCATTGGCCACCGCCCCCTCCAACCGCAACCAGCCTGGACAACACCTGGGTCAGTGCCTGCGTGCTGGCGGCCCTGGCGCTGTTTCACAATATCACGCGCCTGCACTTCCCGTCACTCGGCCTGGAATCACTGCACTGGTTGGCAGCGGGCAACGCCCATGTCGCCAGCGTCCGCAGCGGCCAATGGTGGCGCCTTGCGACCGCCCTGACGCTGCATAGCGATGCTTTGCACCTTGCGGGCAATGTCCTGATCGGCGGGGTGTTCATCATGCGCCTGTGCCGTGAGGTTGGATCGGGGGTCGGTTGGTGCCTGCTTATACTGGTCGGTGTCTCCGGCAATTACCTTAACAGCTTGATCCAGTCCCCGTCCCATCAATCGGTGGGAGCTTCGACCGCCGTTTTTGGCGCTATCGGCATCCTCGCAGCTCTGAATGCCCGACGCTATCGTTTGTTGCTCACAAGAAGGTGGACCCTGCCGCTTGCCGGCAGCCTTGCGTTGCTGGCCCTGCTTGGCACGGGAGGCGAGCATACCGACCTGCTGGCACATCTGTTCGGATTTTTATGCGGACTGGTCGCCGGCTGGCTGATCGCCCCCCTGCCCCAGGTGGGCCCACGACTGAATCGCTGGCTGGGGCTATTTGCGGCTTTGTTCATAATGCTGACCTGGTGGCTGGCCTTGCATTCATAGGGGGAAGGCGGATTTCTCACCAACATGCAAATCTTGTTTCACCGCTGAGTACGCAGAGAACACAGCGGACACTCAAAAATGTTTTTCGTATCTCTGCGATCTCCACGGGTCCAAAGACTCCAGATTTTTCGCAAAACAAAAGCCGGCACGATAAACAGATCGCGCCGGCTTAATGATTTATGCCAACCAGCAGGTCTATACCTGGGTCTTTCGACCATCCCGCCACTGGGCCAGCAGCAACATCCCCACTCCGACGCAGATGGCCGAATCGGCAACGTTAAATGCGGGCCAGTGGTGCTGAAACCAATGAACATCGAGAAAATCGATAACCTCTCCCAACCGCAATCGGTCGATAAGATTACCGATAGCCCCGCCAAGGATCAAACTCAGAGCCGAGCGTGACAAGATCTGCTCAGGCTTAAGCTGCCGATAAAACCACACCAGAAAGACCACGGCGACCATGGTGGTGGTAAGCAAAAAGGGTACGCGAAACCCGGTATCCGAAAAAATTCCAAATGCAGCGCCCTTGTTGCGCACATACACCAGATCGAAAAAATCCGGGATCACCGGCAGAGCCTCGTGCATCTGGAAGGTTTGCACGATAAGCCACTTGGTGAACTGATCAACCACCACGACCAGGCTGGCGATCAAAAGCAACATACTGTAGCGGGTACATTTCATTGGCTGACAAGCACCTTAACGCAACGTTGGCAAAGCGCGGGGTGTTCAGAGCTCTCCCCAACGGAAGTGGCATAATTCCAGCAGCGTTCGCATTTATCACCCTGGGCTTTTTCCACGCTTACTTTGAGCTCGGTCTGGTTTTCGCCCTGCATCGCATCCGGAAGATCATCAACCAGTTCAACCTGGGAAACAATAAACATGGAGGCGAGTTGCTCGCGATAACTTTCGAGCAGATCGCGGGTCGCACCGGCGGGAGCGCTCAACAACACGCGGGCATCAAGGGAGTGCCCGACCACCTTGTCGTTGCGTGCGACTTCCAGAGCCTTGGAAACATCCGAACGAATAGCAAGCAGGCGATCGTAACGCTCCTCCAGCGCGGCGTCACGGAAGCTTGTGTCAAACCGGACGAAATCAGCCAGGTGAACATTTTCCGGGCGTTCTCCAGGCATGAAATCCCAGATCTCATCGGCGGTAAACGACAATACCGGCGCAATCAACCGCGTTACGCAATCGAGAATCCGATACATGGCGGTCTGGGCGCTGCGGCGCTCGATGCTGGTGGCTCCGGAGGCGTAAAGACGATCCTTGAGCACATCCAGATAAAAAGCACTCATCTCGACGCTGCAGAAATTATGCACGGCATGATAAATGACGTGGAATTCATAATTTTCATAGGCCTTTTCCACTCGACAGGCGAGATCCTCGAGTTTGGCGAGGGCCCAGCGGTCGAGTTCCAGCAACTGCGCGTCAGGCACCATATCCCTGGACGGCTCGAAACCACTCAGGTTGCCGATGATATAGCGGGCTGTATTGCGGATCCGCCGGTAGGCGTCGGAAAGCCGTTGCAGAATCTCGTCACTGATACGGATGTCGTCGCGGTAATCCTGTGCGGCCACCCACAAACGCAGAATCTCGGCGCCGTACTTTTTTATAACCTCTTCGGGAGCAACGACGTTACCCACCGATTTGGACATCTTCTTGCCCTTGCCGTCGACCACAAAACCGTGGGTCAGTACGGACTTGTAGGGGGTCAACTCGCGGGTCCCGACGGAGGCAAGCAGGCTCGAATGGAACCAGCCACGATGCTGGTCGCTGCCTTCCATATAAAGGTCCGCCGGCCAGTTGAGATAATCACGATGCTCCAGAACGGCTGCATGGGATACGCCGGAATCAAACCAGACATCGAGGATGTCGGTCTCTTTGGTAAAGTCGTCATGACCGCAAGACGGGCAGACAGTGCCAGCCGGCATCAACTCCCGCGCCTCTTTCTCAAACCAGAGATCGCTGCTGCCCTCTTCGAAAAGATCGGCAACATGATGCATGACCTTGCTGTCTTCCAGAGCTTCGCCACACTTGGCGCAGTAGAAGATGGTAATGGGAACCCCCCAGCTGCGCTGGCGGCTGATGCACCAGTCGGGGCGATTCTCAACCATATTGTAGATGCGGTCACGGCCCCAACGGGGAATCCAGGTCACATCGTTGATATGCTTAAGAGCCTTGTCACGCAGGCCGTTGGCTTCCATGGAAATGAACCATTGCTCGGTGGCACGGAAAATAATCGGTTTTTTGCAACGCCAGCAATGGGGATAGCTATGGCTGACTTTGCCTTCCTTGAGCAATGCGCCGACTTCCGTAAGTTTGGCGTTCACGGCAACGTTGGCGTCGCTGATTTTCATGCTGCCGAAAAACTCAACATTATCGTAATAGCGACCATAGTCGTCGACCGGATTATAGACCTCAAGCCCGTAGGCCAGACCAACGACATAGTCATCCTGGCCATGTCCCGGTGCGGTATGCACACATCCGGTACCGGCTTCCAGAGTGACATGGTCGCCCAGGATAAGCAGTGAGGGGCGGTCGTAAAAGGGATGGCGACAGGTCTTGCGCTCAAAAATCGAAGATTCAAACGTCCTTATCACCCGGAAATCGTCCATTCCGAGTTGCTGCATAACCGTCGGCACCAGGCCTTCGGCCAGCACCAGCAACTCGTCGCCGGTTTCGACAACCGCATAGGGCAGGGTCGGATTGAGGCAGATCCCGAGGTTGGCGGGTATGGTCCAGGGAGTGGTGGTCCAGATGACGAACGACAGCTTGCGCCCGGCGAGATCGGACAATTCCGCCGGCAGATCGTCTGCAAAAGGAAATTTTACATAGATGGAAGGCGACGTGTGATCGGCGTATTCCACTTCGGCTTCCGCCAGGGCGGTTACGCAGGAGGAACACCAGTGAATCGGTTTTTTCCCCTTGAACAGGCCACCCTTTTCTACAAAGCGCGCCAATTCTCGGGCGGTAGCAGCCTCGTAATGATGGGTCATGGTCAGGTACGGGTTATCCCATTCACCGAAAACGCCCAGACGCTCAAATTCCTCTTTCTGAATCTTGACCCACTGATCGGCATAGGAGCGGCACTCCTTGCGGATCTCGACTTTGGTCATATCCCTTTTCTTTTTGCCGAGCTGCTTGTCCACCATCAACTCGATAGGCAGCCCATGGCAATCCCAGCCCGGCACATAGGGTGCGTAAAACCCCTGCATGCGACGGCTCTTAAGAACGATATCCTTAAGAATTTTATTCAGCGCATGCCCGATATGAATATGACCATTGGCATAAGGGGGGCCGTCATGCAACGTAAAGTTGGGCCGATTGCGACCGGCCTGTTCCATCTTTTCATAAAGCCCAATGCTCTGCCACCGTTCGAGAATTTCAGGTTCCCGTTTGGGCAGGTTGCCACGCATGGGAAATTCGGTTTCTGGCAGATTAAGGGTCTGTTTGTAGTCCATTGCATTCCTCCCGAAGGGCTGCTGGGTGGCAAAAAAACAAGTCTGATAAAGTAGCAAAACGTCTGCATAAGTCAAGCAAAAAGGCGGTCTCAGTGGCAAGACAAAGGGCCGCCCATCGCGCTTCGGCGCAACTTGGGCAGCCCTTGAAAACCGTCAATACCTACAAATATTAAACCAATCAGACACCGACAGAATGTCGATTCGCCACAGGCAGGGGGAGGCTATCAGGAAAGGTCAGCCGTGGCTGTGAGCCAGAGACATGATACTCTGGCGCACCAGATCGGAGATATTGGTGCCTGCTTTTTTGGCGAGATCCTGCAATGCCTCCATTTCCCGATCATTAACTCGGCAGGAAATGATGTTTTTTTTCGGGTTTTCTACACTTTTTCCCATTTGGTGTCTCCTTTGTGTCCCTAATCTCATCGCAACCAACAGAAACCGGCGCTTCCCAACGATTATGGCCGTCTTTTGTATACACTATTGCAAAGGCTCTGCCAGTTTTTATTTTTGTTTCATTTCAAAAATAAATACGCAAATTCGATAAGTTGAGACAATCCACAACAATGGGAAGATTAACCATACTGAAGCAAGGGGTGGTCCAAAAGAGGACAGAGCGCCCCGTAGCGCAACAAACACCCCGAAATTAGCTATCAGGTCATCTTGCGAGAGGCTACCTTGGATAGAAGCATAAATCCGATCACCCCGGCCAGCAAAGAGGAAACAAATATGCCGAGCTTGGCATTATTCGAAAGGGAAATATTGATAAAGGCAAGATTGCTGATAAACAATGACATGGTGAATCCTATCCCGCCTAGAATCCCGACCCCAAGCACTTCCAGCCACGAGGTGCCGCGCGGCAGCGTACACAGTCCGCTTCGCACCGATACCCAAGAAAAGACAAGGATGCCGAGAGGTTTGCCCACCAACAACCCCAAAGCCACACCGATGGTTACCGGGTGGGTCAATCCCGTGGTCAGATCCTGCCAGCGCAGGACCAGCCCCGCGTTGGCCAGGGCAAAGATGGGAATCACGCCAAAAATGACCCAATGGTGAAGCTGGTGTTCCATGCGCTGCAAGGAACTCATGGCATCGTGACAGATGTGTTCGAGGGCAAGCAACGCACCAAGGCGCTCCTCATGATGAAACGGTCCGGGCACTTCCCCGACTTCTTTATACCGTCCCATATAATGTTCGGTGCGCGCCACGAACTCCTTGTGGCAAAGTCGCGGCCGCGCGGGAATGACCGCCCCGACCAATACCCCGGCAATGGAGCCGTGGATGCCGGATTTGAGCAAAGCCACCCACAGGCAAACGCCGACCAAACCATAAAAATTGAGGGACTGCACTCCCATCCGGTTGCCGACCACCAACACCAGCAGCAGCCCCAATGCCACCGCCAGCTGCACAAACGCGAGTTGACCACTGTAAAATATGGCGATAACCAGCACGGCACCAAGATCGTCAACAATGGCAAGCGCCGTAAGGAAGATCGCCAGGGAGCGGGAGATTTTCCCTTTCAGCAGCGCCAGAATTCCCAGGGCGAAGGCAATATCGGTCGCCATGGGGATGCCCCAACCGCGGGATTCCGGACCAAAGGGATTGATCAGGTAAAAAATCACTGCCGGCACCAGCATGCCGCCAAAGGCTGCTGCAATCGGCAGCATCGCCTGACGAAAGCTGGCCAGCTCGCCTGCCATGAATTCCCTTTTGAGTTCCAAACCGACCAGGAAAAAAAACACGGCCATCAGGCCATCGTTGATCCAGTGGTGCAAGGTTTGAGTCAGGCCGAATTGATCGAACCCGATGGTTAACTCGAGTTCCCAAAAATGAAAATAGGTTTCGCTCCAGGGCGAATTGGCCAGAACCATGGCCAGAAGCGTAGCCCCGAACAATACAATGCCACCTGAGGCCTGATGCTTAAAAAAGTCCTCAAATGGTTGTTTGAAAAATGCAATACGAAAGTTCATAAGACTCCTCCCAGACAACCATGCATGCTGTCAAACAGTTATCTTTTAACAAAAACTCACCGGAATTTATGAGATAGACTATCCAAGAACCCGGCCGATGCAACTCTGTCATGACCGACCACAAGGGCTTTTTCCGGTTTTAAAATCGACCCTAATGCTCCTGTTCAACCCGCTTCAGATCCGCACTGCGGTCCTGTCCCAGATCGACATCCGAAAATGCTTTTGAATCGGGCAAGCGCAATAAAATCTCGCTGGTCCGGTCAACATCGACAGTGGCCTTCTGTACCGAAAAAGCAAGGATGTGCCCCCCGGCCTTGCGATCGCTGGTAAGAAAATGCAGATGGTAACCCGGCACTCCGATGCCTTTGACAAACGCCGGAGAACGGTATCCGACAATGACGCCTTCGACATCCTCGAATTCAAACTCCGGCTGATGCCTGGCAACTTCGGTCAACGCCGGATAGGGTTTGGTCTGCGGTGGCACACTGCGGGTTTTCATGACGCGAAATTGCCCTTCGATCCGCAGCGCATAAAACAGGTTCAGATTTGGTAATTGCGCGTCGAGCCATTGCTGAAACATCATAAAATCAGTACCGGATACAATATCTCGACGCAGTTCTGACTCGAAAAAAGTCACCGCTGCAAAGGGCGTGGTATCCGTATCAGACACCACTTCCACTTTGCCATCGCTACGTACCCGGTAAATAATGCCATCGAGCATAACCATCTCACCGTTGAGACGATCAAAGGTCCCGATACCAAAATCTCCGTGTTGACGCAATTCGGCGATGGGCATGGTGCCGTCATACAATCCGCTCAGCAACGCATCGATCGTCGAAACTTGCACCAGGGTATCCTGACCCGCTATCGCCGGCAGGCAGCAGTACACACATAACGCAACGGTCATCGCTGCCGTTTTAAAACGCACCCATTTCATCATTATCTCTCCATGGACTAAACGCCCCGCATAGATTCATAACTGTTTTCCCAAAAGGTCATGGCTCGGCAATACCCCGGAGCAGCACCATGCCCTCAACCCGCTCAAGCAGCAGTCCCTCAGGCCGCATCAGGTTACTTAGTTCATCGCCTGGACGCAACCCGGTGATGACCGTTTGCCCCACCAGATGGCGCCCCATCCTTGCGTGACGATCTTTGGTTTTAATGCCCCATATGGTATGGAGGAATACCGGCTGGTCTTTGAAAATACCCACATACAACATGATGTGTCCCGGCATATATGCCAGGGACAGCCAAGGCTCCGCCTGACTCATGATGAATCGCTCCCGCTCCTTTGCGGGTATGTGCTTCAGATTCAGACTTTTTCCGACTTTGGCCTGTCCGGCGGAATTACGGGGCAGGTACAAACCGAAACAGGCAAAAAGATCCTGCAAGGTGGCGGAACAGTCTCGTCCTCCGAGCTGCCCTCCCCAGTCGTAAGGTTTACCGAGCATGCGATTGCCGAGCTCTGCCATATGCGCAGGCGTCAATAACAGCGGAAAGGGTTGCGACGCTTCGGCCGGCATCAAAGCCAGCCGCAGGCGGGCGCGACCTTTGTCGCCACGCATGGCCACCCAAACCTTGTCCGGCGTCGCTTTCGCCCAGATACTGCCCAGGGCGGCTGTGGCGAGGACCTCGCCGCTAGGGCCGGTCAACAACACATCATCCCGGATCACTACGGACCAGGCCGACGTCGTATATTGTTGAATGAACGCCTGATCCACCGGGGCGACATCCGTTGCCGGAATCCATCCGAACATCGCATCGGTTTCAACCAGCAACCAACCGCCATCGGCCGAATGTTGACGAACCCGCACCGGCATACTGGCCTGAATGGAGGAGTTTTGCAGGTAATCGAAAGGGAACCCTTCGCCCGCCCGCTTTACGTCATAAAAAGCCGGTTGCCGTGTTGGCAGTCCCCTTACACTGGAAGCACGCAGAGTTATGGCTGGGTAATCGGCGTTGGGAAATTCCCCCTCCGCACAAAGAAGCAACCATTGTTGCCGGATTTGCATGGGGATGGGCCGATAATTACTTCCGAACACCTGATTATTAAGCAACCACTTCCGGATATGAAACAACTGGTGCCCCGTGCGTCCTTCCCAGGAATCCTGCCATGGAGCAAGAAAACGCCGTCGATAGTCATCGGACCATTGTTTCTGACGTTTGGCAGGCAGCAATGCATCCTCAGCAGTATCTTTCACCACATACGCCGTGAGATGCTGTGGCAAAATCTGCAGATCCAAAAGTTCCTCATGCTCAACCTGCGTCTCACAACTCGCCACGAACATTGCTATCATGAGTACAATGAGATTCCACAGCCACTTGCACATCGGTACCACCTCGTTCTTCAACAGCTAAACCTGGTGTTTCTCCGGATTGCCGAGTCTGACTTGCAAAGACCGTGGCGAACCGTTCTGCGGAAAGGGTTGCAGCTGGCGCCGGGAGCGAATCAGGTCCACCCCGTCCACCACCATATGCCACTCGCCATCCTTCTCATGGGGCGGGACAGAAACCTCGAAGGTGGTCGAAAACAGCCAGTACCGAACGATGAAATCGTGATCTTTGAAACCTGTTAACGTACCGGTCAACGCAACTTTCCCACCCTCTTTAAGCCTCTTATATGCCACCATGCCACCTGGAGAGATCAAAAGATACATCTCCGGCGAAGTCCACTCTCCGACATAATCGCCAGGATCCGGGGAAATGGTATCGCCGCAGGCAACTAAACATAAAAGCAACAGCAAACCAAGCAGCATTCCTATCCTACTGCGCACTATTTCCACCCTTTCCGCGTAAACTTACGCCGCATCGTCTTCGATCACTCCAGCCACTCCGGTGAAACCGGATGGCCGGATTCGGCAGCTCCGTAACGAGATACAAACCGGATACCTACTGTACCACAATCGTGACCATCCCGCCCACGTGCCTGAAAATCACGGCCCTGCCAATACGGATGAATGCCGGCGCGTCCGTCCCCGCAAAGGCGCGCTTCTTGACAGAAAAGCAAAAGTCAAAGGCAAGATCTAGATCACACCGGCGATTAAGCGTTGTCGTATTATCCCACCGGTATCCGCACCGTCCAGAAGCCGTGTGCAACTGACCTGTTGTTCAATCAATTCCTTGAGCCGCGAAGACAGGCTCGTATCCCCCATAAGGATGCTGCCGACAAGGAAAGAATTGCGAAATACAAACAAAGCATAGTGAGCTTCACATTGATCCTCAAACACCTGGAAGCTGCCGTCTTCAGGATGCACCTGACCGACACTGAACAGATCAACATCGAGCACTTTAAGGATATTGGAGCGAGAGATACCGGTGAAACTCGCATGTCCGCCTGCAGCATTGGTACCGGCCACTTCCCCCTGCAGCTGCGCAGGCATCCAGGTGCCGTAAATCACCCCTTGATGCTCTGCGACATCGCCGACGGCAAAGATATCGGGGTTGGAGGTACGCATAGCGTTGTCCACAAGGATTCCATTGTTTACATCAAGGTTGGCCTGCCGCGCCAGGGCGCTGTTGCAGCGCACACCTGCAGCAAAAACCACCAATTCCGCGGCAACAACTTCCCCTGAGGCCAAAGCCACACCGGTAACCGCCTGCCCGCCGACGAAATTTTGAACGCGCCCCCCACAAATCAGACGAATCCCGAGCTTTTCAATATAACCGGCTAAACGTTCACCTGCAGCGCGGGTCAACTGACGTGGCAGCAACCAGTCGAAACCTTCGACGATCGTGACCTGCACCCCCTGACGAGCCAGAGCCGCAGCGGTTTCCAGTCCCAAAACACCGCCTCCGATCACCACACAGTTCTTCTTCGACTGCGCTTTTGCCAGAATATCGATCGCATCCTGTTGCGTGCGCAATGCCTTGACGCCATCTTTTTCCGCGCCGCTAATGGGCGGAATAAAAGAGTGCGCCCCCATGGACAGTATCAATTTGTCATAGGGCATATCCTCCTGCCCCCGGAGGCGAAGCACCTTATGATTTATATCAATAGCCGTGACCTCGACACCAAGAAGCAGATCGATACGGTTATCTTCGTACCACTGCAACGGGTAAATCTGCAGTTGCTGCGCTGTCAGCTCACCGGCAAGGTAGCGGGTGAGATTGAGCCGATAATAGGGAACTTCCGGCTCCCGGCTGAGTACTTTGATCGTCGCGGATGGCGCATTTTTTCGCACGGTTGATGCCGCGGAAAGCCCGGAGATTCCTGCTCCGACAATGACAATGACCTCACTGGAATCAATAGTTTCAACAGGTGATGGCTCCGCCACAACCGGTTCAAACTGGTCGGCGCCGGCACCGCAAACCGGGCAGGACTCAGGGGGGGCCTCGCCCTCATGGATATAATTGCATACCAAACAGCGCCAGGCCTTGGGGCCCAATGTATCAGGGGAAGGTGAGTCATCCATCTTTTCTTCAAATAAACCCTTATCGACCCCGCAGACAGGACAACATTCCGGCAAAATTTCACCGACATGAACGTATCCACAAACTGTACATTGCCAACATTTATTCGCCACAGCATTCTCCTTCGCTAGGGGGAGCCGTCAGATTACAACAAAATACACACCTGCTCTTCAAGAAAACGCAGAAAGTTAAAAACTTTCCCACTAAAAAAAACCTCGCCAATCTGACGTAAAAACGTTTAAGGAGCGCTTACAAATCTATTCAATCATACACATGAAACNNAAATTAAAGTCGGCACAGGATTAAATTAAGAGAATTTTTATATTTTTAGAGATCGCCAATAAAAACCGCCATGTTTTTGCTCTAAAATTTGCAAACACCAATCTCCGTGGAGAGAAAATATGTAAAATTTAACCGAAGACAACCTGGATGTGCACAACATGAATGATTTGCAATGATACGGATTATGATCTACAGGCTTCTATTTAAGAGCTCCAACCATTTTTTCGGTTCAATATGTTTAACATGAAAGAGCTCTCGTTACAAAACATCGATCCGAATCTTCATTAGTTGAGGTTCAACTTGGCACATTCAATCATAAGTACATGCACATCAAGTTTATCCGCCCGGCAAAGATACTTGGCATTCCCTCATAAAACAAAGGGCGCCAACCGCCTGCAGCGGTGACGCCCTTTATGCCCGCTATGAGAAAACGCCCAAATTACAATTTGCCGGCCTTGCGAGCGCGTTCTTCGGCTGCTTGAACGGTATTCTGCAGCAACATGGCAACGGTGGTCGGACCAACGCCACCAAGCCGGGGAGTAATCCACCCCGCAACTTCGCCAACCGCTTCGTCAACATCCGGGAGCAATTTGCGCCCTTCCCAGCTAATGCCACCGCTGATGACGACCGCACCGGGACGAATCATGTCAGGTTGCACGATGCCGGGGCAACCGGCAGCGGCGATGACGATATCGGCCCGACGGGTATAGGCGCCGAGATCTTTAATACCGGAATGAACCACCGTCACAGCAGCATTGGCATAGGGTTGTTTCAGGGTCAACAGCAACGACAAAGGGCGCCCGAGAGTCGGACCCCGGCCAATAACGACCACCTCTTTGCCTTCTATGTTGATATCATAATGCTTAAGCATGGCGCGGATTCCCGCCGGAGTGCAAGGAACCGGGCCGGGTTCCTGCAAAACCAGGCGTCCGAGATTGACAGGATGCAGGCCGTCGGCATCTTTGTCCGGATCCATCAGCATCAAGGCTTCGTTAAAGTCAAAACCTTTGGGCAGAGGATATTGGATAATATAGGCATCCACGGCCGGGCTCTCATTGAAATCGCGAACCGCGGCAAGCAGATCGGCCTGGGTTGCGGTGGCCGGAATCGAAATATTAAAAGAGGCAATGTCGACGGTTTTGCAGGTTTCATGCTTTTTGTTGACATAGCTGACACTTGGTCCATCCTCACCGACAAGAATGGTGCCGAGACCGGGCTGAATCCCTTTTTGTTTAAGAACCGCCACACGCTTGGCCACATCTTCCAATACGGCCGCGGCGACGACATTTCCTTCGAGCAAATTAGCAGACATTTGAACTCCTTTTATAAATACACTTGTCACTTGTCACTTGTCACTTGGGCAGGCCTCATCATAAAATTTCCCGGTGGAATGTCAAGTCAATATGCGTATACCGGCCCGCCCCCTTAGTTCACAACATTTTGAGGATGGCCGTCGAGAAAAGACCGCAGGTTCTCGGCCACGATATGCAGCAGGCGCATGCGGGCTTCACGGCTGGCCCAGGCAATATGGGGGGTGATAAAAGTATTGCGGGCATGGAGCAAAGGATGGTCAGCGGCCGGTGGTTCACTGGACAGGACATCGGTTCCCAACCCACCAATACGCCCCTCATTCAGGGCCTGTGCGACGGCCAGGTCGTCCAGCAACGGCCCCCGCGAGGTATTGATGAGCAGAGCCGATGTTTTCATCAGACCCAACCGGCGGGCATCGACAAGATGGTTTGTCGCGTCGGTCAGGGGGCAATGCAGGCTGACCACATCGCTGCGGCTGAACAGCTCATCGAGGGAGACAAAAACAACGTCGCCGCGCTGCGCGTATTCCGAGTAGTTGGCAGGGTGAGCGGTATGGGCGACAACCTGCATGCCGAAGGCGCGTGCGATGGCCGCCACCTGGCGTCCTATCTGCCCGAAACCGACCAGCCCCATGGTCAAGCCGTCCAGCTCAATCAAAGGCCGATCCCAAAAACTGAAATCGGGACTGCTGCTCCAACGCTGCTGTTCCTGCACCAGGCGGCTGTGATGGCCGACCTGCTGAGTCATTTCCAACAGCAGGGCAAACACCATCTGCGATACCGAACGGGTACTGTAAGCAGGAGCGTTGGTCACCACGATACCGCGTCGCCGTGCAGCGGCAGTATCGACAATATTGAAACCGGTCGCCGTCACGCCGATATATTGCAAGCCGTCGAGTTGAGCAAGCCGGGTGTCATCGAATTCGACCTTGTTGGTCAGCAATACCTGGGCACCCCTGGCGCGGTCAAGCACCAGTTCAGGTGGCGTGCGCTCATAAATGGCCAATTCACCCAATCCGGACAAGGCATCCCAGCTGAGATCTCCGGGATTAAGCGTATAACCATCCAGATACACAATTTTCATGGTGCCCTCCCAGGCGTTGCCGTTACAATTGTTTAAAAAGTTGGGTCCCTCTGCCAAAAGCTCCTATGATCAACCTGTTGCCAGCTTGACGCCCAACTGCCGCGCTTTGTTTCGCGCCCGAGCGGGCAGTTCCTCATGCTCCTGCTGCGCCACCTGACCGATGATCAATAGTCCGATGGTCCGGGCACCCAAAATCGCTGCCGCCGTTTTCAATACCCGGGGCGCACCGCCCATCAGCCATGCCATGAAAGCCGGCATGGCACAAGACAAGAGCAAGACCGCTCTGCGGGGGCGTTTACCGGAGCGCATTTTGGGAATCCTGCTCCCCCAGGGCCACCAGGCATAGCAGACCAGGCGCTCGACAAACCGCTTGGTCAACGCGGTTACGCTGAAAAAATTAATGGGCGAACCAAGCACGATACCGTCGGCACTTTCCAGTTCATCGAGCACTCCCGCCAGATCATCCCGGATGGCGCAATAACCACGCCGGTCCCCCTGCTCCTGAGTGCACCTGCGACAGTTACTGCAAAATTCGATGTGTTTGTCCGACAGATAAATTTTACTGACGCGGGCACCCTGCTCGGCGGCCGATGCCAGGATCTGGTCCACAGCGGAATCGATGATCCCGCCTTTACGATAACTGCCAACCACCGCCACGATCTTTTTTGGCCGTTGCATGAGACCTCCGCAGATTGAATTCCCATCATTCGTTCATGCTACCAGCAAAAAGGCGAAACGCGCCATCGGTTGATCGGTATGCTGCAAAATCCGCAGGTCGTATCCGGCCAGACGCACCGCGCCGAACAGATCGACACCCAAGGCTTCGGGACTGGGACGCACATCCGCCGGTCGGCGACAGGCTTTGCGATCCCCGGTGCAGACTTCACACAATCGGCAGGGTCCGGGAAACAGCACCAGAACCTTGGGAAAGCCGGCCAG
>DIKU01000035.1:21709-34648 GCA_002424645.1 Pelobacter sp. UBA5610
GCCCGTAATTGGGACATCCGTAGCGGCACTTGAAACGCACCCATTGGCACACGGGCAGTTGCGCACCGGCCAGCCAGCAAAAATCGTGGTAGCCGCTCTGCCGTAGAAGGTCCTCAACACCGGTCACATCCAGCATATCCGCTCCAGAGAGTTATCCCTGATAGGTCTGGGCCCGCAATTTAAGTTTACGCGCCAGGTTTTCCACCGCCATCAGCAAAGACAGGGACAGGGCGGAATTTTTACTGAAATCGGCCGGCACCAGATTGGAAACCCGTCCGTCCTCGATAAAACCCCAGGCGCGCCCCCATTTGGCCTTGTTGGCCCGATCGAAAACCCCGATGGCATAGCCACCGCTGCGGCGAATCAGGGAAAAACATGGGATATCGGTCAGGCCATCGCCGACCACGATCATTTGATCAAAAGGAACGCGCAATTGTTGTTGGCTCAGCTTGCGGTTGACGGCAAACGGCTCGCTGCGGCATTCGGGGCCGGTAATCCCCTTGGCGATTTGGAACAAAAAACGGGTTTTATCGGTAAAACTGACCACATTTTTCGGATAGACGATGCGGGCTTCGTCATCGTAGTGAAAATCGCAAGCCCAGATATCATGAAAATGGCGCGCCAACCGCGTATGCCGCAGGATATCGCCAATGCCGCTGCTGATCAGATAAAACTCGACCACAACCCGTTCATTGATCGACTCGGCGTGCCGGCGCACCCGATCAAATATCCGCGTGGCGCCGGTAAAAGGCTTGATGCGCTTGCCCCAGCGCATAAGATCATCGCGGCATATAGCGTCCCCGGTGTTCGACAGGACGATCATTTCGTACAGATAAGCCGGTACAGGATCCCAGCCGGCCTCGATGCGGGGCAGAACTTTATATTGCCAGAAATGAGGTACATCGATCCCACGGTTATCGAGAAAACTCGAGGTGCTGTCCGGTGCCAGCGTATCATCGAAATCAAAAACAATAGCAATGGTTTCCTGCATACGTCCCGTCTCCCATCCAATCCGACCAGGGCATGAATCCTGTTGGCAAAAGGCGACATCATGCCGTTGCCATTAGCCATACAAGGACTATAAAACCATTTCAGCGGTTGCCAGCCCAGGGTTATTGCACAGCAAAAAAGGCATGGTACCTTTCTTGCATTTTAAGACTCGTTAATAAAAAAAACGTCGACAGCCGGAACCCGCGGCCTCTCATCAAACCCGTGTGTACATTCAGGACCATATCACCTGCGGAGGTGACGCAATGAACCAACCTTTTTGCCTTATGCTGGTAGGAAACGACCAACAACTGTCCAAGTTTCTCAAGGACTACCTGCAACGTCACGGCTATAAGACTACCGCGGAATTGCACAAAAAGAGTGTGCCGGCAATCGACTGTGAACGGCCCCATCTCGTGATCCTTGACCCGTCTCCGTCTCCGACTGACAGCGAGGCGCTGTATCAGGACATACGCGCCACCTACCAGGGTCCCGTCATCCTGCTGACCGACCAGAAAAACGGGCAAACCACCCCAAGCAAAACGGCCCTGCTGGCCGACGGTTATATAACCAAACCGATCGAACCGCAAACCCTGTTGGCCAAAATCCGTACCTTGCTGAAGCGATTCCACGGAGACAGGTGCCATAAAAGAGTATCCGGTTTCCAGCAGAGAGCGGTCATGAATTTCGGCGAATTGCTCATAAGCAACCCTTCCCGCAAGGTCGTTTACCAGAAGGAAGACATCAACCTCAGCAGTACCGAATTCGATCTTCTCACTCTGCTGGCCGGCCATGCGGGCAAGGTTCTCGATCGAGACACCATCAACCGACGCTTGCGCGGGATACCTTATGATGGCCTTGACCGTTCCGTCGATGTGGCGGTTTCACGACTACGCAAAAAACTGGGAGATAATGCCTCAACACCCTCCCGGATTAAAACCGTATGGGGAAAAGGGTACCTGTTTGTGCCCGATGCCTGGGATTAAAAGGAACCCCCAAGTACACATAACCAGGTTTTTACCGGGTACGGCTCTTGCGATGCCCCCGCATGGCTGCCTGCACGGCGGAACCCGCCAGCCCCCATACGACTTTTTCTAAGTTGAACTTCAGATCAGGTTATCACATTTCCCCTATTCTAATCATTCTCATTCAATGGTATATTTTTATTCCCAAAAACATGGAACAATATGTTTTTGTACTATTTTCCAATCAAAATCATCACTGAATGAACGTCCTTTCGCTTTGTGTCGGCGGTCAAAAAGTCGAAGCATTTTTTGCGTTGCGGGATACCTCCAATGAAAACCGTCCCCGGTTAAAACATTCATTGGCATCTCCTCCGCTTGGACAAAGGCTGAATTCCAGGGAGAATAATGATGAAAATCCAGGGCAAGATTACTGCCATGGGGGTTACATTGGTCGTGCTGACGGCTGCTGCCATTGTCGGCATTACCCACTTCCAGGAAAAACGCATTGGCCTGAGCGTTACCAACATCATCGAAAACCAGGCCCGCCAGGAAACAAGTAAAGTCGCGCGCAGCATACACCTGATGTGCGAAGTTATGCGCGAATCGGTCACAGATACGGTTTTACATAACCTCAAAGTAGCCGACACTCTGCTTCAAAACAAAGGCGGCATTTCCTTTACACCGGAAACCATCAGATGGGTTGCGGTCAACCAGTTCACCAAAGAAACCAAATCCGTTTTGCTGCCCAAAATGCGCATCGGCAACCAATGGTTCGGCCAGAATCGCGATGCCGAATACCGGACCCCCCTGGTCGATGAAGTTAAACAACTGGTCGGCGGGACAGCCAGCGTTTTTCAGCGCATGAATGAAGACGGGGACATGCTGCGAATTGCCACCAATGTCCTGCAAAATAACGGCATGCGGGCCATTGGCACCTATATCCCGGCCGTCAACCCGGACGGTTCCGCCAACGAAGTCATCACGGCGGTCATGAGTGGCAAAACGTTTGTGGGGCGCGCGTTTGTGGTGAACGCCTGGTACATAACCGCTTATCAACCGATCTGGGACAAGGGTCACGAAAAAGTGGTCGGCGTGCTTTATTTTGGCGAAAAACAGGAAAACGTCGTTAGCTTGCGCCAGGGTATCAAAGCCATGCAGGTTGGCCAAAGCGGAGAGGTCTTCATCCTCGGGGGCACGAACGAGCATCGGGGAGTGGTCCAGATCAGCCGCCAGCAAGGGATTGAAGGGACGTCCTTCTGGGACCGCCAGGATTCCAGAGATGGTCGGTTTTTCATCCGCAGCCTGATCGCCAAGGCAACGAAGCTGCATACCGAATCCGAGGCTGATATTCCCGTTGCCTTCGAGCAATATTCTTTCCAGGAGAAAGGGGATAAAGCCCCCCGACTGCGCACCGCGGCCATTTCCTATTTTAAGCCATCGGACTGGGTCATTGTCGCGGTTTTCAACGAAGATGACCTGCAAGCTGCCCAGGATTCGGTAAAAGCCGGTCTGTTTTCCATTATCCGCTCGGCAATGACTGTGGCTGCGATGGTCCTGGTGGTTGCGGTCATAGTCGGCCTGATTATGGCACGCAGCATAAGCAAGCCTCTAAAACAGACCCTCGACATGATCCTCGACATGGAAGAAGGCAAACTGGACCAGCGTCTGAATCTGTCACGGACAGATGAAATCGGCGAAATCGCGGGCGCCGTGGACCACTTTGCCGACAACCTGCAGGAAGAAATACACACAGCCTTTGACAAACTGGCCCATGGAGATTTCACCTTCAAGGCCAAGGGCTTAATCGCCAAACCTCTGGCCAGAGCCAACGTCGCACTCAATGAATTGGTGCAAGAAATCCAGGACATTGCCAATCAGGTGGCCAGCTGTGCCGATCAGGTATCGACAGGTCCCGGTACGACTGCGACCGAGGGGGGCTTGGACACGGATGGAACGATATTGCTTGAAAACATGGCGGAAAGCGTTGCCGACATCAATGCCTCGGCTGAAGATATTTCCAAAATCATCAAAATCGTCGACGAAATCGCCTTCCAGTCCAACCTTCTGACCCTTAACGCCGCAGTTGGAGCGACAAGAGGTGGACAGAAGCAAAACCTGAAAGGTTTTGCTTCTGTGGCTGAAGAGGTGCGCAATCTGGCTGCCCGCAGCGCCCGCGCCGCCAAAGACACAGCGGATCTGATTGAAAGCACCAGCGACACCCCGGGTTCAGACAACAACAGTGCCGATTATACGGCGCAGACTTTGCGTAAAATTGTTGAAGGGATCGGAAAGATTACCGAGTTGGCCTCGGAAATAGCCGTTGCCAGCCGGGAACAGGCCCTGGGCGTGAACCTGACGGGATCGACACATGAAAACCACTCGGAAAACGGCGAAAATGCCCTTGCCGCAAAGGAAAGTGCCGCATCCGCCGATACCCTTGCGAAACAGGCACGGAGGCTGAAGGAGTTACTCGCCAATTTCAAGGTTATTCAAAAAAACAACCTTGCCGTCTGGACAGAGTTGCAGACCCAGGCCATAAGTCGCAAAGCTCAAAAACAATCCCGGAGACTGGAAAAGGATTCGGACCCTCCCCATCCAAATAAAAATCACTGAGTTCGGATCGACACGAAAGCGTTGAATCTGGTGCCCGGCTCGGAGTCCGTCGAAAGATTCATGTACCGGTTTGCACCCAAATGGTATAGAGTCATGCCTTTCCTCGGCCAAGTCCCCAGGGCAACACGATCAAACCGCTGAGCAAGACCAATCCGGCAACGATAAACAACGCGCCCAGCCCTAACCATTCCCCGACATAACCGAGAAGAATGGAACCGGTAAAGTTTCCGCCATCCAGAGCGCCGGTGTAAATACCGGTAATCTTACCGCGAATACCGGAAGGTTCACCGCGCACGGCCAGGGAATTCAGCGAAGGAAACAACAGACCGTGACCAAATCCGGTAACGGCGCCGGCCAGGGCCAGAGACCAGGCATGATGCGCCAGGGTCACGATCAACAACCCTGCACCTGTCATAACCAGGGCGTAGGGGATCACCCGCAATTCCCCGACGCGGTCAGCCACGCGCCCACCTCCCAACCGCACCAGCACCGCCGCTACCGAATAAGCGATAAAAAACAATGAGACATGCACGATGCTGCGCGTGGCCGCCAGAGGCGCGACAAAGTTGCCGGCGCTCGCCTGCCCGATACCGAACAGCAACGCCAACAACGCCACGGTTAATATTTTGGGCCGCATCAAAACCTGCCAGAAAGAGTCCCCGCCCTCACGATCATGCCGTGCGGCCAGAGGTTCGGCCAGGGGGAGATGAGCCACCAGTCCGACGGCAGCCAACAACGAGGCCGCCACAAACATGGCGGAAAATCCATGGCGATTGAGGGAGAATTCGGCCAGAGCCGGACCCGCGGCCATGCCCACAAGTCCTGAGATACCGAATATGCCTATGCCTTCGTTGAGCCGGTCCGGCGGCACGATGTCCGCCACAAAAGTAAAGGCCGCGGTAAAACACAGAGCCATGCCGATGCCATGCAGAATCCGCATCATCATCAGCACCGTATAGAACCCGGGCAGAGGCCCGGACAGGAACAGATACCCCATAGGCAAGACGACCATGATCAAAGAGCCGATGGTGAAACTGTGCTTGCGGCCGATACGATCGATCAGTTCCGACACCCATGGCCGACATACCGTAGCGGCCAGGGCAAACACCCCCATAATGATACCGATATCCGCTTCGGAACCGCCATGCAATTCAATGAACAGAGGAAACAGAAAAAACACCCCGAAACTGGCCGCAGTAGAAAAATTAGCCAGCGACATGGCCCAAAAAGCGCGACTGTAAAGGGGCGAGGTGAAATCGGTCATGCAAGCTCCGGATAAATTGACGTGATACCGCCAAAACGTTAAGATGTGGCAATTATTCAGTATTTAATCCATGCAAAACACCTGGCACAGCGTTGCAAAGGAATTAAAGGAGAAGACATGAACCAGATCAAACCATGGCTGACCGTCTACGGACTCAACCTGTTGGGAGCCTTACTGATCCTGGCCATCGGCCTGTGGGTAAGCAAGTTGATTTCCAACCTTGTACGCAGGCTGATGACGACCCGCAATCTCGATCCGACGCTGGTGTCTTTCTGCGGTACCCTGGTCTACGCCACGTTGGTAACCTTTGTGGCCATTGCCGCCCTGGGCCGACTGGGGGTACAGACTACTTCGCTGATCGCCATAATCGGTGCAGCCGGTCTCGCCGTCGGCTTAGCGCTTCAAAACTCATTGTCCAATTTCGCCGCCGGCATCATGATGATCGTCCTGCGCCCCTTCAAGGCCGAGGACTTCATCGAAGGCGCCGGCGTCATCGGCACGGTGGAACTGGTTCACATTTTCAATACCCGCCTGAAAACTCCGGATAATCGCACCATCCTGGTACCGAATGCCAAACTGCTGAACGACAATATCATCAACTATACCGAACGTGGCACACGCCGCATGGATCTGGTGATTGGCGTGAGCTACGATGACGATATCCGCCAGGTGAAACAGATCCTGCAAAATATCATCGCTGAAGACAGTCGTTTTCTGAAAGACCCGGAACCGGTGGTGGGCCTCAACACATTTGGGGACAGCAGTCTGAACTTTGTGATGCGGCCCTGGGTCAATGTACCCGAATACTGGCCGACCTACTTCGATACCATGGAAAAAATCAAACTGCGCTTTGACGAGGCCGGCATTTCGATCCCCTACCCACAACGTGACGTACACATCATCGAAAAACCTGCGGTCACCGACTGAATCGCTGGTTCGACAATCCTTCTGCGACGCTCCGGAAAAAGGCTACTTCCGGGGCGTCTTGCTTTTTACGGTACGGGTCGGGATGGCCTGCCAGGGATCGTCCGGCCAGGGGTGTTTCGGATAACGGCCGGCCATCTCCCGTTTTATTTCAGGATAGACATTATCCCAAAAGCTGCGCAGATCCTGGGTAACCGCGAGCGGTCGCCGGGCCGGTGACAAAAGGTGCAGCTGCACGGCGACCCGCCCACCTGCCACACTCGGTGTATCGGCAAGACCGAACAGCTCCTGCAGTTTAACCGCCAGCACCGGTGGCCCTTCTGGCCGGTAATCAAGAGCCACCTGATGCCCGCTCGGCACAACCAGATGGGTGGGGGCTTCCCGCTCAAGACACTGCTGCTGCGACCAAGAAAGACCGCTACGCAACATCGCCGCAACGTCGAGATGTGCAAGATCGGCCACGCTGCGAAGCCCCTCAAGCCAGGGCCCAAGCCAGTGTTCGAGATTCGCCAGCAACGAGACATCGCTCCAATCCGGCCAACCCTGCTCCGGCAGAACCTCGGCCAAAGTCGCCACCCTCCAGCGCAGTTGCACCGCCTGCGTATTCCATGGCAGTGCGCTCAAACCGGTCTGCCGCACACCTTGCAGCAAGGCCGCGGCGATCTCAGCCGTACCGGCCTGGGCCGGCCGTTCACTTAGCAACAAAGCCCCGATACGTCGTTCCTCGCGGACTACCACTTTTTGTTGCGCGGCGTCCCAAAAGATTTTTTTTTGCCATAGCAAACGATCGGCAAAATCGGCTTCGAGCAAGCTCCGTTCTATGGCACTGGCCTGATATATGACCGCATCGCCGTGATGACCCCCGCCTATCTGCACCGCCAGGACAAATTCGGCATCGCGCACGCCGCTGCGCGGCGACAGACACCCCCCCTGGCCGTTAATAAGCAGATAGCGGTTGGATCCGGCAGCCCGCTGACGGGCCAGACGATCGGGAAAGGCAGCTATCAGCAAAGATGCCAGCATGGCGGGATCAAGCCCGTAAACCCCGTCCTCAGCCCGTAAACGGTGCCTCCAGGCCTTGGCGGACCGATCCACCGCGCGGCAGGCCGCCGCATCGACTCCGGCTGACAGTGGCAGCTTATGCCGCCAGGCATGCAACACCTCAAGACGTTGCAACAAATCGCTATCCGTGGCCTGTACCGAACGCCCGGCCCCCCGCAACAGGTCCCGCTCTTCGAGCAACGCCGCCAAATCGCATGCCATCGGTAGCTGCCGGGATGAGACGCCCTTAACCAGCAACGCGGCAATACGCGGATGCGCCGCTATTTTCGCCATGGCTTCACCCTTGGGGGTAAGACGACCTTCCGCATCGAGCGCACCCAACTCCCGCAGCAAATCCCGTGCGCCTGCCAGCGCACCGGCAGGTGGCGCATCAAGCCAGCATAAACTGGACGCTTCGCGCACTCCCCAACGGGCCAACTCCAGGGCCAGCGGCGCCAGATCGGCACTGCGGATTTCCGGAGGTGAGAACGGCAGCAGTCCCCCCTGGGTAGCTTCGCTCCACAGGCGATAACAACGCCCCGGCCCGAGGCGACCGGCACGACCGGCCCGTTGCTCGGCATTGGCAGCGGTGATCCGCACCGTGACAAGACGCGACAAGCCGGAAGCGGCATCAAAGCGGGCCTGACGCATAAATCCGCTGTCGATCACGACCTGCACCCCCTCGATGGTCAGACTGGTTTCGGCAATATTGGTTGCCATCACCACTTTGCGCTGAGGTCCGGGACGCAGGGCCAGCTCCTGCTCGGAAAAAGGTAATTCGCCATACAGTGGGCATAGTCGTGGTTCCCCGACAGCCGGATCCTGCTGCAACAGTTCGCGGCAGCGGAGAATCTCAGGCGCGCCGGGCAAAAACACCAGGATATCCCCGGCGGTTTCGCGTACGGCCCGGCGCACGGCACGCGCCGCTACTTCGGCTATCGGTCCGCGCGGTTCTTCCGGAAGATAGGATACTTCAACGGGATGACAGCGACCGGGACAGCTCAGCAATGGTGCCGATCCCAGCAAACGAGCCACCGGCTCGCCGTCGAGAGTGGCCGACATCACCAGAATTTTCAGATCCTCGCGCAGCCCCAACTGCGCATCCCGACACAGCGTAAGGGCCAGATCACTGTGCAGATTCCTTTCGTGAAACTCATCGAAGATGACAAGCCCAACCCCTTCAAGGGAAGGATCGACCTGCAAACGCCGGGTCAATATGCCTTCGGTTACAACCTCCAGGCGTGTCGCCTCCGTGCAACGCCGCTCAAAACGGATGGCATAACCGACCGTCTCACCGACCGACTCGCCCAGGCAAGCCGCCATGTAGCGTGCGGCGTTAGTCGCCGCGAGACGACGCGGCTCCAGCATCAGGATTCGCTTGCCGACCATCCACGGTTCATCCAGCAACGCCAATGGCACGCGGGTGGTCTTGCCTGCTCCCGGCTGCGCCTGCAACACTGCGGCCTGATGCAAGCAAAGCGCATGACGCACATCATCCAGCACACTATCGATGGGAAGTTGCTTTGGGTTCAGCATCATAAAAAACGGGAATATCTCAATCGAAGGAAACGCCCCCGAAGCGCCTTGACGCTTCGGGGGCAGGAAATGAGCAGGCTGCGGAAATGCCCCGCTCCGTACTTTGAGGATAAACGGCGGGGCTCTGTTTCACACGACAACGCAACAAAAAACGGCCGGGGTACTGTGCGGCACCCGCCCATCAGGCCAAACGAATGACCTCGACCAGCAACTCAGCGACGCGCACCATATCGGCAACCCGCACCGATTCATGAATGGTATGCACATCGGTCATGCCGGTGCCGATAATCACGGTTTCAATACCGTGACCATTAAAGATATTGGCATCGCTACCGCCGCCTCCGTTTCGCAATTCGATCGTCCGATCCAGGCGGTTGGCCGCTTTTTCGACCAGCTGCAGAATGCCGGCACCCTCCGCCACAGCCATATGGGGGTAGTCGCTCAGAACCTCCGTTTCAATCGTCACCGCCACGGTTTCGCCATTAATGGTTGTCCCGCAAGCTCTCGCCGCATCGGTCAGACAGGCAATCATGTGGTCGGTCTGGGCCTGCAGCTTGACGGGATCATGGCTGCGTGCTTCGCCCTCCAGAATCACCTGGCGGGGGATGATATTGGTGGCCTGTCCGCCTTGTATGGTGCCGATATTGGCGGTAGTTTCATGGTCGACGCGCCCCAGACGCATGGCGGCGATCCCCCTGGCGGCGGCAACAATCGCCGAGACCCCGTTTTCCGGGGCAATACCGGCGTGGGATTCGCGACCGGTAAGCACGATGCGCATTTTATTGGCCGCCGGTGCGGTATTGATAACCCGGTCGGTGCCGGAAGTGTCCAGGGCCAGGCCGCGTTTTGAAACAACTTTGGAATAGTCGAGATATTTGGCGCCAAGCAGACCTTTTTCTTCGCAGATGGTGATCACCACCTCGATCAATCCGTGCGGGATATTCTGCTCCCTCACCACTTCCAGCGCCTCAATGATTTCGGCCAGACCGGCCTTGTCGTCAGCGCCGAGAATGGTATCCCCGGCACTGGTAAATACGCCGTCTTTGAGTACCGCCTGCACACCGTCCGCCGGCACCACCGTGTCCATATGAGCCGACAACAACAACGGTTCGCAGTCCTTGCCGTTAGCCGCCAGGGTCGCGATCAAATTGCCACTTTCGCTGCCGACCTTAGGGCCTGCATCATCCATGACCACCGTCATGCCGAGGCGCTCAAATCGCTCGACGAGGTATCGGGATATTTCCCCTTCCCGGAAAGACGGGCTTGCAATGCAGGCCTGCCGGGCAAACTCATCTGCAAGGCGTGAACTTTTTATCATCGCTTTTTCCTATCTTTATTTTTGGTAGAAACGATCAAATAGAGGCTCGTTTTTAAATTTTGCGAAAATGCATTACCCAGCTACATACATAGACCATTTCACCGGCATTTGGCAACGACCTTGCATTGAATCCGGACAACCTCGACCGCTAGACATTGACGGGAAAAACCTGTTAGCATGGCGCGCAATGATGATTAACCCGCACCTTCTTACAGTTATTTCCTCTATTTTTCATATTAAATCAACGGTAAAGTGACTGATATGCTGCATGGTATTCAACCACCCCGACGGTTTTCCGATTTGAAAAAAACATCATTCACAACCTATAAAACACCTCTTTTTTTGGGTGGTTTGATCGTGGGTTGTTTCTTGCTCGGCGTACTCTTCGCGGGCTCCTTCATCACCAGGGAAAATCCCGACCAGACATCCATTGCGAAGGATGCAACACCGCAGCCCACCCCGATGGATCGAAAAATGGTCAAAGGCACGATCCAGCCGGGAGAAACAATTACATCGCTGTTTGCGGATCTCTTTTCTCCCCAGCAGATTCATATCCTGACCCAGTCGTCCAAATCGGTTTTCCCCCTGTCCAAACTCTGCGCCGGACAACCCTATGAGTTGTGCCTGATAAACGGTAACTTCAATAGTTTTGTCTACGACATCGACCGTGAAGAACAGCTGGTGGTTCGCCAGGAGAACGACGGATTCACCGTCACCAAGGTGCCTATCGCATACACCGTGCAGACCGACCTGGTAACCGGAGTCATCAACTCCAGCCTTTTTGAAGCAGTCGTCACCAGTGGAGAAAGCGAAGTGTTGGCCATTTCCCTTGCGGATATTTTCGCCTGGGATGTCGACTTCATACGCGATATTCAATCCGGGGATTCCTTTGAGGCTGTGGTAGAAAAACGCTTCCGAGAAGGCTCCCCGGCAGGATACGGACGTATCCTTGCCGCCAGATTCACCAATCAGGGCCAGGCCTACAATGCCTATCTGTTCAAGGACGGCGACCAACCTGCCGCCTACTACGATGAAAACGGCCGAAGTTTACGCAAAGCATTTTTGAAGGCCCCGCTATCCTTCTCCCGCATTTCTTCGGGCTTTAATATGCGGCGCCTGCACCCGATCACCAAAAAGGTACGCCCCCATCCGGCCATCGACTACGCTGCCCCCAGCGGCACGCCGATCAAGACCGTCGCCGACGGCACGGTCACCTTTGCCGCCTTCAAACGCTATAACGGCAACTGCGTTAAAATCCGTCATCCCGGGGGGTGGGAAACAATGTATAATCACATGAGCCGCTTTGGGAGAGGGGTCAAAAAAGGCACCAGGGTCCGCCAGGGACAGCTCATCGGTTATGTTGGCACGACAGGGCGCTCCACCGGCCCTCATCTGGATTTCCGCATGTACAAAAATGGCATAGCTGTCAATCCGCTAAAAATTAAATCGCCGCCATCCGCCCCCGTCTCGCGCAAGCATCTTGATGGGTTCAAACAAACGGTGGTGCAACTTGCCGCGCGTCTTAACGGAATAGAGCTGATCCAGACGGCCCAACTTGGTCATGGCAGTCAGATTTTCGAACAGGCTGAAGGGACACGGACAAACTAGTCGCGCCTCCAAATCCTTCACAGGAAAACGGCTGGGACCACACACCTCTAACGGGACAAACGCTTTGAACCACCTGCTACACCTCTATCTGGTAGGTCCGCATCCGGGTGCCCGACTGGGCGCCCTGCTCGGGGATTATGTCAAAGGCCCCCTCGACAGGGGATGGCCCGAAAAAGTCCGTCACGGCATCGCCCACCACCGCCAACTCGACCGTTTTGCCGAGACGGCGACGGCTTTCCGCCGCAGCAAAAAACGTCTGAATCCGGAACTGCGCCATTGTCGGGGGATTCTGGTCGACATCGCCTACGACCACTTTCTTGCCACAAACTGGGACTCCTATCACAGTCAACCGCTGGAAGAATTCGCCGCCTCCATTCACCTTATTTTGCAGGCAAACCAATCCTTGCTGCCGCTCTCATTGCGCAACCATCTTCCGCGCATGCTCGCGGCAAACTGGCTTGTAGCGCTGCGCAACCTCGACCACATTGAAGGTATCCTGCAACGACTTGCGGCTCGCCTCAGCCGCCCCAACCTCCTTGCCAATGGCAAGGAGGAACTATTGCGACACCAGCAGGGACTCGAAACCGATTTTACCGCTTTCATGCTTGAAGCCCGCCATTTCTTTCGACCCAGCCCCTCCGATTCACAACCATAACAATTCGCAAGCTCCACCCTGCCGATCA
>DIKU01000050.1:0-11139 GCA_002424645.1 Pelobacter sp. UBA5610
GCCGGTGCCTGCATCGGGGCCATTCAAATGAGCTATTTTGCCAGCCATTTCGTAAGCCCGGTGCAAATCGGACATAAGGGGTACGCCTACCTGGTGGATGACACCGGAAAATTTCTTGCCCATCCGGATAAAACCAAGGTTCTCAATGCCTCCATTGCCGATTTCGACTGGGGCAAGCAGATGCTCGCCGAAAAAAACGGGTTTCTTATCTATACCTGGGAAGGTCAAGAAAAAGTCATCGCGTTTCGCCATATTGATGAGGCTGGTTGGCAGGTCGCTGCCGGTGCCGAGTATGAGGATATTTTTGAACCGCTGTCAGGTATCTTGGCCGGGAATATATGGGCTGCGGTTCTGACCCTTCTTGGCGTATCTCTGGTGCTTTTCACGGTTGTTCGCTCGATTGTGAAAGCGATTCGGTCCGGGGTGGATCTGGCCATGGATATCCGTGCCGGAGATGTCAGCCGTCGTTTGCACTTCAAGCGCGGAGATGAGATCGGCGAGTTGGCCGGTGCTCTCGATCAGATGGCAGAAGGACTTGAAGAAAAAGCCCGGCTGGCGGAAAAAGTTGCGGGGGGCGATCTTACGGTTGATATTCACATGGCTTCGGACCGGGACCGCCTCGGTATCAGCCTCACGCAGATGGTGCGGCGTCTCAGCGATATGATGGCGCAGGTGCAGTCGGCAAGCGAGCAGATCGCGGCCGGCTCGCTGCAGGTGGCGGACGGCAGTCAGACTTTGTCCCAGGGGGCTACGGAGTCGGCCGCCAGCCTGGAGGAGATCGCCGCATCGATGATGCAGCTCGCGTCCCAGACCCGCTCTAACGCCGAGAATGCCAAGCAGGCCAATACGCTGACCGGCGAAGCTCAGGCCGCCGGTCAGGAAGGCGAGCGTCAGATGGAGACATTGATTACCGCCATGCGGGATATCAACCATTCGTCTGACAGCATCACCAAGATCATCAAGGTTATCGATGAGATCGCCTTTCAAACCAATTTACTGGCCCTGAATGCGGCTGTCGAGGCGGCACGGGCCGGCCAGCACGGAAAGGGGTTTGCCGTGGTGGCCGAAGAGGTGCGCAATCTGGCGGCTCGAAGTGCCAAGGCAGCAAAGGAAACGGCGGAGCTTATCGAGGATTCTACCGCCAAAACCGTCCGGGGTGTGGAAATTGCCGACAATACTGCCGTATCACTGAAAACGATTGTCACGGGTACGGCCAAGGTGTCGGATCTGGTTGCGGAGATTGCCGCAGCCTCGCAGGAGCAGTCAGCCGGCATTGATCAGGTCAGCAAAGGCCTGGATCAGATTGAGGTCGTTACGCAGCAGGCGACAGCCAATGCCGAAGAGAGCGCCGCTGCCGCCGAGGAACTGTCGGGTCAGGCGGATCATTTACGTCGTCTGCTTGCCATATTCAAGGTCAAGGGAGGGCAAAAGCCGGTTGCTGTCAGCGATCCAAGGCCAAAAATCCAGCCTGCGGTCAATATGTCTGTGAAGCCCCGGCAACTCCAGGTGGCCGCTCCAACCGAACGTCGCCCGGAGCAAGTCATCGCTCTTGATGATGCGGATATGGGGCGATACTAACCGGAAAAAGCCATAAAAAAGCCCGGCGGCGCAGGATAGCGCCGCCGGGCTTTTTTTATGGGCATGTGATCATCGCGGGCCAAAAAAGTGCTTTACGCCAGGCATGTCAGACCGCTTGCCTTGAGTGGTGGATTGGAGTTAGGGTGTCAGCATTCATGTGGTCGCTTTACATGGTTGCCGTGGCGGGTCTGATGTCGATGAAGGATGGAGCATGTTTCGTAAAAAAGACGCGATTTTATTGTTGACGAGCTACGGAACGATGGCGCTGGGCATATTCCTGCCGCAACTCGCCGATCCGTTGCGTTATGCGCCGGTGGGCTTTGTCATGTTGTTGCTGCTGCTGTCGTTTCTTGCTATCGATGTCCGCGGTTTGTTGACCCATGCCTTGAAAGCACCGCTGACAACCGCCGGATTGCTTGTGGTGAAAACGGTGCTGATGCCGTTAGCGATGTATATCCTGTTCCATTTTGCATGGCCGGGCTATGAACTTGCTGCCCTGTTGGTTGCCGGCGCATCAACCGCGGTGCTGGCTCCCTTTTTTGCCAATCTGTTTGATGCCGATGTCGTATTGACCGCCGCTGTGGTGATCCTGTCTTCGCTGTTGCTGCCCTTTACCTTGCCACCCCTTGTCTGGGGCCTTGCCGGGAAGTCCATGCAGGTTGGCCTCCTGCCTATGGCGCAGATGCTTGCACTGATGATTTTCGTGCCTGCGCTGCTTGGGCGGGCCTGTGCCAGATGGACGCCGGGCACCACCCAGTGGTTGCTGGGCAACAGTTATCCCCTGTCGCTGCTGGCGGTGGGACTGACCAATATCGGGGTTTTTTCCCGCTATTCGGAATATTTTCTCAAGACCCCGCAGCAGGCGTTGGAGGCCATGGCTGCCGGCAGTGTGATGGTCGTTTGTCTGATGGCCCTGGCGGGTTGGTTCCTGCGTCGCATGGAACCCGTTCTGCGGTCCACTTCCCTGGTGTGTCTGTTGTTCCCGAACTACATCCTGGTGCTGGCTTTCAGTTGCCAGTTCTTCGGCCCCCTGGAGGCTACCTTCGCGGCAACGTACAGTGTGCCTTTTTTCCTGCAGCTGTTGTTTCTGCGCAAGGTCGGGGGGCTTCGATAGGTAGGGTTCCGATACGCATGAGGGGATAGTTGCAAAAGCATTGGGCCGGTCTTTGAACCGGCCCTGCTTCGTTGACCTTACTCGATGACCGTGACTTTGGTGATGACCACCGGCTCCAGGGGAACGTTCTCGAATCCTGCCGTTGTTCCTGTGGCGACCCGTTCGATTTCATAGATGACATCCATGCCATCCACCACCTGTCCGAATACGGCGTAGCCGTACATCGCCGGACTCAATCCGGCATGATCCAGATCCCGATTGTCTTCCGTGTTGATAAAGAACTGGGCACGTGCGCTGTCCACCTCTTCGGTGCGCGCCATGGCGATGGTGCCGGTTTTGTTTCTAAGCTTATTGCGGGCTTCGTTGACGATCGCTTCACCGGTCGGTTTTTCCGCCATATCAGCGGTCAGGCCGCCGCCCTGGATCATAAAGCCTTTGATGACCCGGTGAAAGATGGTTCCGTCGTAATGTCCGGCTTTGGCGTAATGAAGAAAATTTCCCACACTGATGGGGGCTTTGGCGATATCCAGTTCCAGCAGGATTTCGCCGAAGTTCGTTTCCATTTGAATCAAAGGATTCGAAACACTCATGTTGTCATACCTCCGGTGTTGTCATCTAGATATTGGTTGGCGGCTGAATTATAGGGGAGATTCGGGTCGGGGGGGAAGGGTAAATATATGTCGATCATATGCATGCTGTGCCGGTTTCCCTGGATCGGTTTGGAAAACCCATTTCCGCTGAAGGCGACTGCTTGCCGTTATTCATGAGGGTTTTTGCGACTGTCCCAAAGGTGCCGAATGGCCAGCCAGGGATGTCGCCACAGCATGCGTGGTCCGGCAAAGCTCATGACCTTGCGAATCTTTGTCCGCTCCGTTGGGGCGTGGCAATTGTGCGGGCATTTGCCACAAGCGGGCTTGGCGTTGCCGAAGGGGCATTTCCCCAGGCGAATGCAGGCGTTTGTCAGCAGCTGATGACATTCGGCACATAACTGTTGGCCGGTGCCGTGGTGGGCGCGGCAATAGATACGAAGCATCAGCTCAAAGGTGCGTTGTTCCCGCTCGATACGATTTAAGGACTTTTTCCGTGCCATGGATCATGCCTGGGTGAAGGGTTTGTCGGACAGCGCGAATCGTCTCCGCATGAAGAAAAATAGCGTTGCTGCTGTCCAGACCTTCTACCATGACAGGAGGTGAAATCGCAACGTCGATGCATCATTGAGTAAAACCGGAGCGTTGGGCAAGATAGTTTTGTGGTTTGACAAGCTCTTGTGCCATGGTTCAATTGACAACGTTATCCTGGTCCTATGTCCAACTATACTTAATGAGGTGTGACATGCATATCAACGAAGTGCGAGCCCGGGCCAAGGCTCTTGGACTCAACGGTGTCGGTAAGATGCGCAGAGCGGACATTATCCTTCAGATTCAGCAGGCGGAAAACAATACCCCTTGTTTCGGTTCGGAGCAGCGTAAAGATTGCCCTTACGAAACCTGCTGCTGGCGCGGCGATTGTTTGCAGATCTGAAGAATATCTTGGCGATAAGGGATTCATGTATGTATCCCCTGGGGTTTGCTGCCCTGAAATAATATGATGGGTGACGGCCGGGAGATTTTTGCTCTCCCGGCCGTTGTTATGGGAGGAGGTTTTCTGATATCAAGGGAGGCCTCTGTCTTATCCGCGAGGGTCATCCATTGCCCAATGATTCCCATACCTCTAGTTTTGTTTTGACCCGGCGAATGATCTCGTCGGTAAAATCCGAAGTCGTGCAGCTGCCTCCCAGGTCGGGAGTGCTTACGCCGCGATGTACGGCCTCAAAGACGGCTTCGTATATAGCTCGCGAGGCGCGATGGGCGTCCGGGTTGGCGATATAACGCAACAGCGCGGCACCGGCGAGAATCATGGCCATGGGGTTGGCGAGGTTTTTGCCTTGCAGTGATGGTGCCGTGCCGTGGGGAGCTTCGGCCATGACCACTGCGGGGGTCCACTCATCATCGAAGGACAGCAACAGGGACTCGGCCCCGGCGATCGAACCGAACATCTGCAAAACGAAATCGCTGAGGCAGTCTCCGTCCCGATTCAGCGAGGGGATGACCATGCCGTCGCCGGCGTTGGTCAGCAGCAGGGCATAGGTGGCGTCGATCAGTTGCGGTTCGTAAATCACACCCGGATAGCGTTTGGCCGCGGCATCCATCTCTTCTTTGAGCATGCCCTCGTAAACCGGGCTGACGGTAAATTTGGGTCCACCGAAAACCTTGACGCCGAGTTTTTGGGCGTGCCGAAAAGCAAATTCGGCAACGGCATAGCAGTTGCGACGGGTAATGTATTCGGTTCGGGAGGCCACTTCATCCAGCCCGCTGCCCTGCCGGGATTCCTGTGCGCCGTAAGCCCCTCCGACCGCCATGCGGACCACGGAGATCGGTGCATAAGCTCCTCCGGTCGGACGGATGCCGGGAATGCGCCGCCCCGTGCGGACGATGACGGTGCCGTTGACTTCATCGCGCAGAATGGCATTGGGGCTGCCGACATCCCCCTGGACGGGGGGGGTGATGGTGGCGGCCTTCAATCCCAGTCCGGTTTTCTTCATGGCCTCTGCGGCGGCATAGACAATCTTGTTTTTGGTTGCGCGTCGATTTTCCAAACTAAGGTCAAAGTGTTCAAAATGGACCGGGATGCCTGTGACGGCGGGATCCAGTACACGCAAACCTTCCAGAAGAAGTTCCTGTCCGGTCTGGTCGCCTTCGAGAACTGCTATGGTCGAAATCATGGGGCCTCCAGGGCGCTCGAAAAAAGATTCAGGATCGGTCGGTTTTTAATGCCCGGAATGGGGGTATTCAATGGAATGCAGGATAAAAAGCATGAAGAACCGATCAATGATACCAGACCATCATATAGCAAAATAATCTTGTCACAAGCAGATTGTTCCCTGTGGCGCGTATGGTTGGGCAGGGTTTTATCTCAGCCGCGATACAAGGATAAAGGTCTTTTGCGAAAAAAGCCTCTTCAGTCAGCACCTGGTTTAGGGTATCCTGCCGGGTATGAATCTTACCTTGTCAAAACGGATCAGTATCGTCCTCGTTGAACCGCAGAGCCCCGGAAATATCGGCATGACGGCCCGGGCCATGGCCAACTTCGGGGTCAGCGACCTGCGCTTGGTCAATCCCTGTCAGCATCTGCATCCAGAAGCCCGCAAGTTTGCGGTGGGTGCTGCGCCTTTGCTCGGCAAGGCGCAAATCTTTCCCGATCTGGGCGCGGCCCTGGCCGATTTGCCGATGGCGGTAGCGGCAACACGCCGTACCGGCAAGCTGCGCGGAGAGTTGCTGGATGTCTCAGCCGCGGCCTGCCTGGCTGCGGGCAGTCCGCCGACCGAACGGGTGGGACTGGTGTTCGGCCGAGAGGATTCCGGACTCACCAGCGAGGAAGTTTCCCTGTGTACGCACGCGGCCTCCATCGCCACGGCGCCCGAAGTCGGGTCCATAAATCTGGCCCAGGCGGTATTGGTGTTCCTGTACGAATTTACCCGCCAACCCCTTGCTACGGGGCGTGTCGAACCGGTCGCGGCGGAACGGCCACCGCAGGCGGAGCTTGAGGAACTGTTTGCCCAGATGGAGCAGGTGCTGACGCAGATCGCCTTTCTCAACCCCAGCCGTCCTGCTGCCGTCATGAACCGCTTGCGCCGCATGATTCACCGCACCGATATCGACAGGCAGGAGCTTTCCCTGTTGCGGGGCATGTGGAGCCAGTTGCAGTGGAGCATCAACGACTGGCGCGGTCGCAAGCGCGGCGGGTAATCGCTTGTTGCGTCGGACCGTATTTTTTTTCGAGGGGCAGCGGATACGATGATTCGCTGCCCTTTTTTCGTTCTGGCGTGGTCCTTGCTCTCTTTAAAGAGAACGGGGAGGGTTTGCTGCCCGGTTGTGAGCTGTTTTAAGCATGTGCAGTTTGAGAAAGGACGGTTTGAACGTGGAAAATCTGACAGAGGAAAAGGTCTGCCAGCTGGCTATGAGCCCCTTGTATGTACTGTATCTGGTGGCCTCGGAGTACCTGGCGCCAGAGAAGATAACCCAGCGTCATATTGTGCGAGCCATGGAATATGGGCTTGTTGGGCATACACCTTTCAGTGAGGCGATTTTTGAGCTGCTCCGTTCAAATTTGCATGAATTTTATGCAGAGATGTCCTCTGAGAGCAGTGCGGACCTGCAGGAGAATTTACGTGCGGAATTGTCTTCGGTGAACCAAATACTCGGGCAGCTTTCCGGACCACAGGCGATGATTGAAGATTTCAGAACAGCCCTTAAAAACCTTGCTGTCTTTGTGGCCGGGGGCGGAGCTTTTCGCAAGGATATCCAGGACGCGGGGATGCAGGCCCGGGCCGCGTGGATTTCGGCGTTGCTGGATGGTGCATGTCCGAACATGTAGCCCTCCGGCTTTTCATACGCCGCATTGTTGGTAGGTCGAGGTAGCCAGGTTCGCGGCGGCAAGATCCCATTCGATGATCATGATAGTGGAGTCGGGGGAGCTGAAGGATATCAGTCTCCGGCCATCTTTGACCACCACGGTTTGCGCTTCGGTAAAGTCGAGGGTGTGATCGGCACCGGAGCGATTGCAGACCAGCAGGGGCAAACCGGTATCCTGAGTACAACGCTCCCACTCGCCGTCGGGACCATGAAAACCGGGAGCCCAAGCGGCGCTGGAAACGAGCATTTGGGCGCCTTGTTGCTTAAGCGCGATGGCGATTCCAGGGGAAAAGGCATCGCCACAGATCATGATCCCCACATTGCCGACAGGCGGAACCTGGATAGGTGTGGCCTGCACGCCGGGGCTGGACCAGGCTTCAGATCCCACGCGTAATGCATTGATTTTGCGGTGCCGGCCTATGATCATGCCGTTGACGATGACGAATACCGAATTGAACAGGTGTCCGGAATGTTCGTCACGCTCCGGGTGGGCGAGGAAAACGGTGACCTGCAGTTCGGCAACCTGTCGGCAGAAGGTTGTCATCCATGAATCCGGCTGCGGAGCGATCCAGTCGGTGCCGATATGATCGGCAAAGCTATAGCCGCAGACGCAGAGTTCCGGGGTGATAATCCATTGCGCGCCAAGGCTTGCCGCCTTGTTGACGGCATGGATCAGCAGGTTGCGATTTCCTTCAACATCGCCCGGCACGGGCGCAAGGTGCAAAAAGGCTATATGCAGGATCCCGGGTCGGACCGTTTTCATGGTAGGTGGTTTCCTTTTTTTGAAGGTGTACGTCTGGTTGAGGCGTTTCCCTCGGTATATTGAAGCATTCACTCCCGTGCAAATGTCCTTGTCGCTGTTCCCGCCTCTATAGAATAAATCTTCCCGCATGGATTTTCCGGATATGATACAATGCACCTATGAGTATAAATGGAAGGCCGCATGGCTGGAAAGGATATATACCATGAAAAAGATTTATGAATGCGGAAAATGCGGTGTGGTGACCAGTGAGCGTGACCATCTTTGTGTACCCAAATCTGTGGACACGATGGACGGTTATTGTGGCTCCACCGGCAACATTTCACATATGTGTGACAGTATTCGGGAAAAAGCGGAGTATACCTGCGTGACTTGTGGACGGACGGCGGAGAAAGCCGATCTGGTTTGCGATACGGTCAAATTGCACTAAATACAGGTTGAAAAGCTTACAAGTCTATAGATGTAAAGATCGTAAAAGGGGTCTGGCGCAAGCCAGACCCCTTTTATGTTTAACCGCTATTTTCATTCAATAAGGTGAGAAAGCGATATCATCCTCTTCGTGAAGTTCCGTATCCGGTTCGCTTTCCTTGTAGTTGATAAACACCAGCTTTATTTTATCGGGATTAAGTTGCAGCCTTGTTGCAAGTTCCCTTGCGGTGGTCCCAGTCGGGACTTCATGCAGGGTGCTAGCGTGGGCGTTGCAGACGTTTTCTCTTGAGAGATTGTTTAGACATTTGACGTGTATGTTCATAAGGTGCGCACCCCCTTTCACGGGTATATCTGTCCAGCTTACCATTTTGGGCCGGGTGGTGGCAAACCACGTTCAACCATGTGTCGCCAGCACCATGGTGGTTGAAAATTGGGACTACCCTGCAATATGAGCAGCCCCGCCCAAGTGCTCGTACTAGGCCTTGCCTGCGCCATGGCAGCTGTTTGGCCAGTGAGGTACGTCACTTCAGCTCAAAACCTATTTTTTTAGGCATTGTTATTGCTAGTTTTGTTCATTAAGACGATTTTTCCGAATCCGTTGGGTTGTCGGCAGTAGACAGCGTGGCGGCTTTTTTTCTAATAAGTCTAGGGGGAAGTGGTGAAAAAAGTTCTGGTTGCTGAGGATTCCGGCTTTTTTGGGCGCATGCTGAAAAAAAAACTGGAAGCGGAAACGGGCGCTCAGGTCTGTTGGGCTCAAACGATGGAAGAAGCCAGTCAATTCATTGACCAGGGGTTGGCGGGATTTTGTGCCGCTATCGTCAACTTTAATCTCCCGGATGCTCCTGGTGGCGAAATTGTCACGATGCTGAGCGAGCGGGATATCCCGGTCATTGTCTTTACCAGCGTGGTCAATAAGCAGATCCGCGATCGTATATGGGAAAAGAAGGTTGTCGATTACGTTTATAAGGAAGGTGCCCAGAGCCTCGATTATCTCGCATCGTTGCTCCTGCGGCTCGAGCGCAACCGCAAGATCAAGGTCATGATTGTGGATGATTCCACCATGCAACGAGATGTTATGGCCGATTTGCTGCGCGTGCATCGTTACCAGGTACTGGAAGCGTCCGATGGCAAAGAAGCTCTGGACTTGCTGTCGAAGCACCCGGACATAAAGCTGGTAGTCAGTGATTTTCATATGCCCCACATGGATGGGTTTGAGCTGACCCAGAATATCCGCAAAACCCATTCCCGGCAGGATATGGCCATTATCGGGATATCGGCGCTGGGTGATAATGTCATGGCGGCTCGTTTTCTCAAGTGCGGAGCCAACGATTTCATTATCAAACAGCACTTTCTGACCGAGGAGTTTTATTGCCGCGTTACCCAGAGTATCGAAAACCTTGAGAATATTCAGGCCATTCAAAAGGCAGCCATTACCGATTTTCTCACCGGAGTTTCCAACCGGAGGTTTTTGATCGACCATGGTGAGCGTGTCTACCAGCAAATGCGAAGTTCCTGTTCCTCCCTGTGTTGTGCCATGCTGGACATCGATCATTTTAAAAAGGTTAACGATACCTTCGGCCACCATGCCGGCGATATGACCCTTAAACGGGTAGCTGATCTGCTTCAGTCATATCTGCCGGAATCGGGGATTCTTGCGCGTATCGGGGGTGAAGAGTTTTGCGCTCTGGTGCCCGGATCCAGGGATGAGGTTGTCGCATTGTTTGAGGAAATTCGCTGCGCCATTGCCGAACTGCCGGTTTCTCTGACACCCGGTAGCGAAGCCTTCCATATTACCGTCAGTGCCGGCATTTGTTCCGAACCCGGCCGCAATCTCCTTGATATGCTCAGTCGCGCCGATGCTTATCTCTATCAGGCCAAGAAAGAAGGCCGCGATCGCGTTGTTTTCTGATAGCCAGGCAGCCAGGCTGACGTCCCTGGCCCAATGTGGTTTAGCGGACGTTGTCGACCTTTTCCTTTCCCAGAGGGGTTTCCATCCTTGCGCATTGCGCAAGGATGGTTAGTCTTTATGAGACTGTGAACCGCCGGCGGAATCGCCGGCCTGGAAAAGGAGATGTGCGATGGCGCGGTTTAAAAAACTGATGATCGGTGGCGTATGTGCCCTGGGCGTGGTTTTTTTCATGCAGAACGCCCACGCGGGATTTCAGGATTTCTTCAAGGGCGTTCAGAATGTTTTTACCGGCGGCAGTTCGTTAACCGAAGGGGATATCGCCTCCGGCCTTAAGGAGGCCTTGCAGGTCGGTACCGGAAATGCCGTCGCCAATGTCGGCAAACCTGGTGGCTATCTGGACAATCCGCAGATTCGTATTCCGCTGCCGGGGCCGTTGGCAAAGTCGGAGAATTTACTGCGTCTGGCCGGATATGGGCAGCAGGTGGATGCTTTTTCCCAAAGTATCAACCGTGCCGCCGAAGCGGCCGCTCCCCGGTCCAAGGAGCTCTTCTGGCAGGCTATCCGGGAAATGAGTATCGAGGATGCGCGCAAGATCCTAGGAGGTGGCGATACGGCGGCTACTGCTTACTTCAAGGAAAAAACCAGCGGCAATCTGCGGGAAATTTTCAAACCCATAATCCACGATTCCATGGCGGAAGTCGGTGCGACACGCTATTTTCAGGATCTTGATGCAAAGGTTAAAACCATTCCTTTCGCAGGTAGCCTGAACCTGGATCTCGACAGTTATGTTACCGATGGTGCCTTGAACGGTCTGTTTGCGGTGGTTGCGGAGGAAGAACGGAAAATCCGGCAGAACCCTGCGGCACGCACCACCGATCTGCTTAAAAAAGTATTTTCC
>DIKU01000050.1:11215-13847 GCA_002424645.1 Pelobacter sp. UBA5610
CGCATACGCCGGCATTGACCTTTCCCCTTGTTTTACGCTATGATTCACTGTCCATCGGGCCTTCAAGGCCCGGTTTTTTTTCATTTAAAGCACGAGGTTGTACAGTGAGCAAGAACCACCGCAAAGAAGTTGATCGCCGCCGCACGTTCGGTATCATCAGCCATCCGGACGCCGGTAAAACCACTCTGACCGAAAAATTATTGTTGTTCGGCGGGGCGATCCAGATGGCGGGTGCGGTAAAAGCCCGGAAGGCGGCGCGCCACGCCACCAGTGACTGGATGGCCATGGAGCAGGAACGCGGTATCTCGGTAACATCGTCGGTAATGAAGTTCAATTATCGCAACTACGAGATCAACCTTCTCGATACCCCCGGTCACCAGGACTTCTCCGAAGATACCTACCGGGTGCTGACGGCGGTGGACAGCGCACTGATGGTGATCGACAGCGCCAAGGGCGTCGAAACCCAGACCCAGAAGCTGATGGAAGTCTGCCGCATGCGCAACACGCCTATCGTGACCTTCATCAACAAGCTGGACCGCGAAGGGCGCGAGCCCCTCGACCTGCTGGCGGATATCGAAGAGACCCTGCAGATCGAATGTGCGCCGCTGTCCTGGCCCATCGGCATGGGCAAGCGTTTCAAGGGTACCTACAACCTGTATCGCAAGCAGCTTTGCCTGTTTACAGCCGGCCAGGAGACCCGTCCGCAGGACATGGTGGTGATCGAAGATCTGAACGATCCGCGCCTCGACGAACTGCTGGGCAGCCAGGCCGATCAACTGCGTGAGGATATCGACCTTCTGGAAGGGGCGGCCAACCCCTTCGATCCGGAGGAATATCTCAAAGGCAATCAGACGCCGGTTTTCTTCGGCAGTGCCATCAATAACTTCGGGGTGCAGGAAATGCTCGACGCATTTGTCGAACAGGCTCCCGCGCCGCGACCGGCCCCGACCACCACGCGCGAAGTATCTCCCTACGAAGAGGAGTTTTCCGGTTATGTGTTCAAGATCCAGGCGAATATGGATCCGGCGCATCGCGACCGCATCGCGTTTTTCCGTATCTGCTCTGGTACTTTTCAGCGCGGTATGAAAGTTCGCCATCATCGCATCGGCAAGGATGTCAATATTTCCAACGCCACGATTTTTATGGCCCAGGACCGCACCAACGTCGAGGAGGCTTTCCCTGGGGACATCATCGGCATTCATAATCACGGTACCATCAAAATCGGCGATACCTTTACCGACAAAGAGCCTCTCAAGTTTACCGGGATACCAAGCTTCGCTCCGGAACACTTTCGCCGCGTACGGTTGAAAAATCCCCTCAAGAGCAAACAGCTGGAAAAAGGTTTGTTCCAGTTGGCCGAGGAAGGCGCCGTGCAGCTTTTTCGGCCGCTGTTCAATACCGACTATATTCTCGGAGCGGTGGGGGTATTGCAGTTCGATGTAATCATGTCCCGGCTTAAAACCGAATACAGTGTCGACGCTGTTTATGAAGGGGTCGAATATGCCACCGCGCGTTGGGTGGAATGCGACGACCGCAAAGTCATGGACGATTTCGAGAAGAAGAGTCAGATCAATCTGGCCCATGACGCGGAGGGCAACCTGGCCTACCTGGCCTCCAGCGAATGGCGCCTCGGGCACACCATGGAGCAATGGCCCCAGGTGAAATTCCATAAGACCCGGGAACATAATTGACGGATATCGCCGAAAAAAGGGTGTACTTTCAACGTTGAGAAAATACATGCCGGTAGGACTCAGCCCCTCAGGAATACCTGGGGGGCTGTTCTGTTTCAAACTCATTCTGTTTGGTGAGAAAGGCAAACAGGGGTCCGGTCCGCACCGTCCATGGCCGCAGGATTCCTCTCCGGCAGGTGCAAACCGGTAGAGACGGCGGGCAGGACTGTTTCCCACTGTGACGGCAGAGGGCTTTTCCAAGGCGGTATGATGGGTCGTTGCGGTAGCCTGCCCTGATACTGCCGGTTGGCAACGCGCAAGATGTTGTGCCTGTTTCTTCATGTTCCTGGCGCACAACATGAAAAACCTAGAATTTAAACTGGGTTATTTGCTATCTTCAAAAGCGATTTGGCAGAATCCCTTTTCTGATGTCAGGAGACCGCGACCATGCAAAATGACGCTGCTTTGCGTTTGCATAAAACCCGTATTAAAGATGCCTTGCAGGCTCAGAAGGCGGTGTCGGAGCTGTATGTATGCGGCTGGGCGCGTACAGTGCGCCGTGGCAAGGATGTGACGTTTATCGCCCTGAACGACGGCTCCTGTCTGGCGAATTTGCAGGTAGTGCTTACGCCTGAGCTGGCGTGTTTCGAAACCGTGGCGCGCTGCGGTACCGGTGCCGCCCTGGCTATCGAAGGCGAACTGGTCCCTTCACCGGCTGCCGGTCAGACCTGGGAACTGCATGCCCGCCAGGTGAAAATTCTCGGCGACGCCGACGGCACTTACCCCCTGCAGAAGAAACGCCACAGCTTTGAGTTTCTGCGTTCCATCGCGCACTTGCGTCCACGGGCCAATGCCTTTGGCGCGGTGTTTCGGGTGCGCAGCGCGCTATCTTTTGCCATCCACCGGTTTTTCCGCGAACGCGGTTTCCTGTATGTGCATACCCCGATTATCACCGCCAACGA
>DIKU01000061.1:0-2988 GCA_002424645.1 Pelobacter sp. UBA5610
CTTGCGCCCGATAATCCTTGAGGTCGTCAAGCCAATTTTGGAACTCCACTGTTTGGCGGAGAATGTACATGGTCTTATTGTATCCGAATGGATACTTTTGTCAAGTGGTCGGGGGCTAACAAATAATTAGGCTGCCAAATCGCGGCCTAATATTCCGTACCTGGCAGTCGTGAATAGAAAGAAATTTATTGATAGTCATGAAGAATTCCCCTTCCCATCACACATCAGGGACGCTCCATTTCCGCAAAGCTGTCACTAACACTGCTCAACAATTTGTCAGCATATTGACGGATACAAAAGGCCACCTCTGGCATCCAAAGGTGGCCTGTCGTTCATTCCCATGTGTCCCCCTGGCAACCCGTCAGTCCTGCATTCAGAACAGATTCGATCTTGCCTCCCCGACACGGGTATTCTTATCAAATACTGGGGCGTCGAGTAAAGCCTTATGATTCAGGTAGATGTCGCTACTTCCTTCTTGCATCTATGCATCGTCTGCCTTTGCTCATATTCACGCGGGTAGAGACGTTTCTTAATCCCATCGATTTTCGATGTGAGGGCCATATTCCCGCAAAGCGGCGAACAAAGACATGATGGGGCAACTTTGGGGGCAACAGAAATAATCGAATAACTCATTGACGTGACATTTCGAATGCTTACGATTTTATTTCGAATCCCGCCTTCACCAAGAGCTAACCTCCTAAGTGATTGCAATAACTTAGGTTTGAAGAATCACTGAGACACCTTCTAGCACACCGCTAGGAGGTGTTTTCATGTTTACAGCCAATGCTGCATTTGCAATCTGCTTCAGATTTTTTCAGAAAACGAGAGTTACATTAACCCCGCAAAATGTGCTATAGAACACCTACGTAGTTTCTTAGGGCAACTTATGGCTTATGGTTACAGTGGCTGGACTTCATAATCTACGCCGTAAGTCTAGCCAAGTAATCACAAAAATTCAGACAACCTCTTTTCGACTGTTTCAATTATTTGAACGTGTATAAATAGTCGCACGAAGATGTATTACATAGTATTCGGCTCACCTACTGACTTCTAAGTGCTTGCAAGAACACTATTTTTGACAAATCAGTCATTAACAACACAAATTTGCAAACCTTCATAATGTTCAATTTTATTTGTGACGAAATATCTGTTATTTGTTTATTCACATTCACCGGGAGGTAGTTTAAGTGATGCTTAATTCATTTATAATCAAATCAGTTTGCTTTGCGGTAATTGTCTCCATGTTGTTCGGTTGCGCATATCAGGGAACAGTCCCCCCAATAAGTCTCAATGCAGTATCAAGCACAAAAAAAGTCGATGCAACCGTCTACTACAAGAAAGGTTCTGGGAAACTCAGACCTATCCAGATAGCACAGGGTCCAACTACTTATCATATTGACGTATCAGATGCTATAGATTCATCAGTTATCGATTTACTTAGCAGTAACTTCTCAAATGTAAACACAACAAACCCTGATGATGCCGCACTGATAGCAGAATCGGCTTTTGTGCCAACATTGAAGCACTTAGATGACCATGGAAATGCCTTTATTGAAGCCAGACTTCAACTTCAGATTTCTGATGCTAAGACAGGGAACCAGCTAGAGTTATTCGATGTAGATGACAGCATAAGTTACACCCCCCCAGTTTCTGCAACAATACTACAGTGGTTAACCGGACTTTCCCTTTTCGTTCTGGCTCCGATTACTATACCAGCAATGGTTCAGGCAGCAGGGAATAAGGCTGTCGAACTAGCATCACTAAAGGTTCCAGAAATGGTGTCAAGAATAGACAGTGAATTAGTTGTTAAGAAAAAGCGGATTGCCGATTACGTAGCATATTCACCAGAATCTGGAGAGCCCATAGAAAAGACGATACCAATCATTACTTCTAAATATGATGGCTTATTAGATTGTGTTGTTGTTATTAGGACAAGGGATGGCATTGGAACCGGATTTTTCATCAACAACAATGGATATATTCTCACAAATGAGCATGTCGTGAGGGGCGAAGTACAACCATCAGTGAAAACACGTGATGGTCGAGCGATACTTGGCAAAGTGATTGCCGTTGATAAAGACCTTGACTTAGCTCTTGTACAAACAGGTGTTAATGGGTCACCTTGGCTAGCCATGGCCGATAAAAGTGAGATTGACATTGGTTCGGATGTTATTGCTATTGGAACACCAGAAGGCCTCGACTGGAGCATTTCGAAGGGGATAGTAAGTGCGGTCAGACAATCGGGCAACTCCGTGCTTATACAAACAGACACACCGATCAATCACGGGAACAGTGGAGGACCATTGATTTCCGTCACAAACGGGAAAGTTGTTGGAATAAATGCTTTCGGGATAAAGAAAAGTGTCGCTGAGGGTCTAAACTTTGCCGTTTCGTCTCTCGACGCTAAACGTTTGTTTGCGAATCACATAAAGCAATAAATGATAGGTGCTTAGCCATCTAGCTGTTATGATATTGGTCCAGGTGTATAGCGTTTTTTCGAGTCTCGCCTTCCACCATTAACACTGTAAGCCTCCGAATTCTGGAGGCTTTTTCTTTTTCCCCTGCTGTGCTGTTACGAATTCTGTAACGAAGACAGGAGACTTCACCAAGCTACCAGAGCAACCGCCAAGACCAGCAGAGCGGCCTCTGGAACCCGCCCCCAAGGCCCACAATCCCCTCGACCTTTTATGAAATTTCTTTTCGGCAACTGCCATTAGCGTCCCTTCGTCTGGTGACTGTGCTTTTACCCAGAGTCAGGCTGCACTTCGTGGTGTCCAAAAGTGCGGGTTGCCACATTTGTCCGACGGGAGAAAACTCGTAAGGTTAAAAAAACTTGTAGGAACGGGGAGGGATGATGCTCTGCCACAAGATCGACTCCTGCGCTTTCTTCAACCACTACCAGAGCCGGTTCGGTGAAAAAGTGCTTGGAGGACTGATGAAATCGTACTGCAGAGGGCCTCTCCAGCCCATCTGCCGGCGCTTGGCCTA
>DIKU01000061.1:3128-4823 GCA_002424645.1 Pelobacter sp. UBA5610
GCAGACGCCATCGGCGTTGACTACGACAACATTCAGCAGTTTCTGGAAAAACAGAAGCGGAGTCTGGCGGGGTTAATTTCCCAAGAGGTCGGCGAACTGGTCAGGAATATGTCCCACAACGACGTCGCCGTCGAAAATATCGCCTATGCTTTGGGACTGAGTACCCAGATGGTGGACGACATTATCAACAGCAGGTGAAACCGCCAACCTGAAGTGCAACCAGCCCCGTCATCACCGGGGCATTTTTATGCAACCCCAAAAACTCGGTACCCACCTGCTAAAGTCGCATTTTTTCAGTTAGCGAAGCAGCTTTGGCTGTGGGGCTCCGACCGCTTTCACGTAAACTTCAGGGCGGCTCCGCAGCCTCGTACTTTTTGGCGGCCTTGCGGCCGCGCCGGGCCTTCTGGCGACGAAACCGCTCGGCCGCATCGGCCTTGGCCGTCGGCACCCCCTGTTCCTGCGCAAGACGCTCCAACAGCAGCCGGCGCGCGAAGAAGCGGTTCAGGGACTGGCTCCGCGCCTCCATGCACTTGACCTCGATGCCGCTCGGCCGGTGCAGGAGCTGCACACAGGTAGAGGATTTGTTGACGTGCTGGCCGCCCTTGCCGGAGGCACGGACGAAACGCTCCTCCAGGTCTTCCTCCCTGACCCCCAGGGCCTCCATCCGCTGCCGCAGCTCTGCATTCTTCCCCGGCGATACGGCAAACGTGAGAGTCATGGCAACACCTTCCACCCAGGCAGCAACCGCGAAGTCCACTGCTGCGTCTGACTGTTTCGCTGTTTCGGTTTGGCCGACATCCCCAGGTAGAACTCTTATGAACCCTAGAGAATGAACACCTTGTCGCTGCGGCCTTTTATCAGGTTGTTGTACTTGACGTTGAAGAGGGTCCGCGGCCGACCCCGATAGTCTTCGACCTTGCTGCCCAACACCTCGAACTGGGCGTGTATGTCGATTTTTCGCTTGTATTGGAATTTGTCCCAGCCGAGTTGATCGAGTATCTCAATCTTCTCCCCCTTCCTGCACTGCGCGATCTTCACGGGCGTCGCATCGTGTTCATTATTATCCCACAGATAAGCCGCATCGGCTTGTGGAAAAATTCTTTCCACCGATGCCGGCATGTCACGATGGGCTTCCAGGAAGATCTTGAAGGTCGGCCGCAATGCTTCAGCAATGTCGAGCTTTTTATTGAAAAAGACGGTGAATGCGTTGTACTCACCGGCAACATGCCGAGTTAAAGCCCGCTTCCAGGCCTCGGTCGCCTGGGCTGTAAAAAAATTGCACTCGATAAAGCGCCCGGCCTGACGGCCGATAGAAATGTACTCCTCTGCACGTTTCGAAATACAGAAGGGCCAGTCGACCGTGACTCGCCCGGCACTGCCATAGATCGTCGACGACCGTTCCCGCCCATAGACCATGCTGACATAGTCCCTGACATCCTGCTCCCGGACTTCTCCGCAAGTTCGCGCCACCTCCCTGACAACCATCGCGTCATAATCGAGATGGACGAACTCCCTGCAACTTTGACCGCCGTAAGCCACCAACACATACGTGCTTTTCCCGGAGGCCGGCGGGCCGCCAACCAGCTCTAGAATCTTTTTCATAGGCAAGACCCCCATGCGCTGGCACGGCGGCGTCGCAGTCAACCGCCGTGCCTGACTATTTCCTGCCCGGCTGCAACATATTCTGTAACAATG
>DIKU01000061.1:4828-5590 GCA_002424645.1 Pelobacter sp. UBA5610
ATCGGTTATCAATAGCCAAATCCTCGATGTTGCGATTTTTCTTTACTATGAAACAGAGTTATTTTCCGGTAATTGATCTGCATCAAAACCCCACGATCTGTTTGACTGTAGATTGAATTCAGCGACGAACCTGTTAGCTTTTAACCGTAAGCTGGAGGGCCGATGCTGCGACTCCTTCTCCTCATCGCCGTGCTAACGGCAGCGACGGAAGTCCCGAACGGATCGCCACGGGCAGCTGCCGCCGAACCGCGGCAATCGGAACGGCCGCCGCCGCAGGCGACCGTTGCCAATGCAGCGCCGGCTCGCGTACCGCTCGTTGTCTCCGCTCCGGTTTTGGCCGGAGGATTTTTCCCGTGCAGCAACTGCCACGCCGGGATGGAGGTCGGTACCAAACGCCGGCAGCTCCGCGACGAACATACCGACATCACCCTGCAGCATGCCGGCGACCAGTTGTGGTGCCTCGACTGCCATCACCCAAGTGAGCGGGACACCTTGCAGCTGCTGACCGGGAAAACCCTGCCCTTTACCGAGTCTTACCGCCTATGCGGCCAGTGCCATGGCGAGAAGCTGCGCGACTGGCAGATGGGCATCCATGGCCGCCGCAGCGGCTACTGGAACGGCACCCAGGAAACCCTGCTCTGCGCAGCCTGCCATGACCCACACAAGCCGGCATTCAAGCCGCTGGTCCCCATGCCGGCGCCGCAACGACCAGGACGGAACGGCAGGTGAAACACCGCCTGTCACCGGGAAAGGAGCGCGGAG
>DIKU01000061.1:5650-5976 GCA_002424645.1 Pelobacter sp. UBA5610
ATCGCCCTCCCCTCGCCGCATGCCTCGGCAGCGGTCCTGGACGCGTTTTTTCAGAGGCACTTCCGGGAACTGTCCGAGGAGGAGTTGCAGCGCATCCTGGAACGCCTGAGTTCTGCCTATACCGAGGAATACGGACGTACCGTCACCGTCAAGGCTACGCCGGCACCTGCAGGGGTCAAATTCGGCTATGCCCTGAACCTTTCCCGCTGCATCGGCTGCCGGCGCTGCGTCTACGGCTGTGTGACCGAAAACAACCAGTCACGCCAGCCACAGCTCCACTGGATCAGGGTGGTGCAATTGCAAAAAAGCCAGGGGGTCAACCTCGA
>DIKU01000089.1:0-5442 GCA_002424645.1 Pelobacter sp. UBA5610
TCCGGCCAGGCCATGCAGTTGCAGCATCTGCTCAGCCGTTTCACCCTCAAGGGACGCAAGTCGGCGGGTAGCTCAAAGATAGCCAGTCGTTCCCAATTGTCTCTTCCTGAGGCATGATCCGAACGGTTTGAAGGTTTGAAAATTTTATAGGCGTGACGATCACGCCACACATAAGGCCCGCTTCTCTGGAGAGCAACGCACGTTGCGATCAGGGGGGCGGGCTTTTTTTTGTATTTCAGTTGCACCATTTACATAGCGTTTTGGACATTTTTTTGCGGAAAAATCCTTGACAGGCGTCGTGTTCGGGACTAGCTTAAGGCAGCTTAACGGTGTTAACTTTAATGGGATTATAAAAATGCAGGTACTTGCAGTCCGAGCAGACGATAAATCCGAACTCAGGAACGCTATTTTACAGGCAGCTCAGGATCTGTTTCTGGAAGAGGGTTTCGAGCAATTTTCCATGCGGCGTCTGGCCCGTAAAGTCGGCTATTCCCCGACAACGCTGTACAACTATTTCAAGGACAAGCAGGATCTCGTTTATTCTCTCTGCGAAGATCTTTTTGCATCCTATCTGGAAGCGTTGCAGCAGTTGGCTGATTCGGAGTCGAACCCTCTTGAGCGTCTCAAGGGGTTTTTTTTGTTGAGCATTCGATTCGGTTGCAGTCATCGCGATCATTACCGGGTGGCATTTTTCTCGCCGGAGGCGGTCTACGGCCCTCCGGAGGAATTCATGTCCAGGGATTCCCTGGCCCGCCGATCCTATCTTTTTATACGCCAGGTGGTAGCCGACTGCATTAAAGCTGGAAAATTTCGTCAGCTTGATCCCGAGGTGGTCACGCAGACATTTCTGGTCGCATCTCATGGTGTCATTGCGGCCCATATTTTCTGGACGGATTTTCCTCTGGCTGCCCCCGAGGTGCTCGGTAAAAGCTTACTCGATGGATTGCTCAAAAGCATGCTTGCCTAATGGTTGTCAGGGACGAAAATTGTTATGAAAAACCGGGAACAATATAAATTTAAAGTCTATAGCGGTGGGCAGAAATCCGGACTGATAAAAACCGCTGCGCCATTCGAGCGGCGTGGTTCCCTCGACAGGGAGCGGCTCGCACATGCCTTGAGACAGGGCCGGGACTGGATGCTGTCTCTACAGGCCGAGGGTGGCAATTGGGTTTTTGCGCTGGAAGCGGATACGACCATAGCCTCGGAATACATCATGTTGCAGCGATTTCTTGGCCGTACCCTCTCCCCCGGGTTGCAGCAGCGCATGGCCAATTACTTGCTGAGCCGTCAGATGCCGGATGGAAGCTGGACTCTTTATGCCGGTGATGGTTTCGCCAATCTCAGTGCTACGGTCAAAGCTTATTTTGCGCTTAAGCTTTTGGGGTATAAGCCTCAAAGTGAACCTTTGGTGCGGGCCCGGCAGATCATCCTGAGTCTTGGCGGTGCAGAGCGTTGCAATGTGTTCACCCGCATCGGTCTGGCGCTGTTCGGGCAAATTCCCTGGCATACGGCACCGGCCATGCCGGTTGAAATCATGCTGTTGCCGCGCTGGTTTTTCTTCCATCTGAGCAAAATTTCCTATTGGGCACGTACCGTGGTGGTGCCCTTATTGATTCTTTACGCTCACAAACCGGTCTGTCGACTGGAGCCCTGGGAAGGGGTTCCCGAATTGTTCGTAACGCCACCGGACAAATTGGGCCATCTCGATGACTACAGACCCGGCCAATGGCGAAAAAACCTGTTTATCCTGATAGACCGCATCACCAAAAAGACCCTGCGGTTTATCCCGCGTCGGCTCCATGATCATGCCGTGACCAAGGCGGAACAGTGGACCCGCGAGCATATGCAGGGCGCCGGCGGTGTCGGAGCTATTTTCCCGGCTATGGCCAATGCGGTGATGGCCCTGCGAACCCTGGGCTGCGCTCAGACGGATGCCGATTATCAGCGCGGCATCAAGGCTCTTGACGAGCTGCTTATCGAGCGTTGCGACGTGCCTCCGCAAGAAGATACCCCTGTTTCGCCTTGCTGGTGTACCGGTGGGTCACTGGCCCCGATGCTCGAGCCCAGCCCCGTTGGCAGCCAGGCCGCCGGGGGTGAGCAAGGCATGTGTCAACCCTGCGCTTCACCGATCTGGGATACCGGCCTGGCGCTTACCGGATTGCTCGAGGCGGGACTCGACATCAAACATCCGGCGGTTGATCGTGCGGTTCGCTGGCTGCTTGATCAGCAGGTCAGCATCAAGGGCGATTGGGCGCAAAGGGTGCCGGATCTTGAGCCGGGTGGCTGGGCCTTCCAGTTTGAAAATGCGCTTTACCCTGACCTTGACGATACCAGCAAGGTGCTTATGTCGTTGATCCGGGCCGGTGCTCTGGACAATCCTGCCTATCGCAGGGAAATGTCCCGGGCCATCAACTGGGTGATCGGGATGCAGAACTCCGATGGCGGCTGGGGTGCTTTCGATGTGGATAATAATTATCTGTATCTCAACGATATCCCGTTTGCGGATCACGGCGCTTTGCTTGATCCCAGTACGGCGGATGTAACAGGGCGTTGTATCGAAATGCTTGGCATGGTTGGTTTTGGTCGGGATTTTCCTCCTATCGCCAGAGGGATCGACTATTTACGCCGTGAGCAGGAAAACTTTGGTGGCTGGTACGGGCGCTGGGGAGTAAATTATATCTACGGCACCTGGTCGGCTTTATCGGGGCTCAGTCAGGTTGGCGAGGATCCGCATTCTCCCGTTATCCGGCAGGCGGTGGCCTGGCTTGAGTCGGTGCAGAACCCGGATGGCGGGTGGGGTGAAACCTGTTACTCCTACGACGATCCGGCCATGGCCGGTCGCGGCGCCAGCACGGCTTCCCAAACTGCCTGGGCGTTGCTTGGAATGCTGGCGGTCAAAGAGGTGGATAATCTTGCGGTGCGACGCGGCATCCAGTACCTGGTCGAGGAGCAGAATCGGGCGGGAGGATGGAATGAACGCTATTTTACCGGAACCGGTTTCCCCCGGGTCTTTTACCTGCGTTATCATGGTTATAGCCAGTATTTTCCACTTTGGGCTCTGGGTGTTTATGAGAGACTCAGCGCAGGTAATGCAAGCCTTCAGCAGAAGGCTCGGCGAGCGGCACCGGTTGGACTTTTCCTGCCGGTTCTTGATCGGCACAGGAAATTGCGTCCAAAGCGTAAACATTAAAAAAGGGGAGCCGTTGGCTCCCCTTTTTTAATGTTGTATCGTATCCGGAGTGAACACCCGCGATTATTTAACGCGTTCCTCAGGATAGGCATTGATGCTGTGTATCGCAAGGTCAGGTCCGGCAAATTCTTGTTCGGCCGTCAGGCGCATGCCGAATACTTTGCGGATAATGCCGTAGATAACAAAGCCGTTGACCAGGGCATAAAGGACGGCCAGCAGACTCCCCCCCAGTTGTGACATGAAGGTGACCCCGCCCATTCCCCCAAAAAGAGGTTGTCCGAAAATTCCTGCGGCGATGCCGCCCCAGGTACCAATGACACCGTGCAGGGGCCAGACGCCGAGAACGTCGTCAATCTTCAGTTTTTCCTGTTCCCACTTAAAGCCGTAGACAAAAATCAGCGAGCCAAAGCCACCCATGAAAAAAGCGGCCAGCGGATGCACGATATCGGATCCTGCACAAATGGCGATCAGGCCGGCCAGCGCGCCGTTGTGGAGAAAGCCGGGGTCGTTGCGTCCCGCAACAAGGGCAAAAAGCACGCCGCCGACCAGTGCCATAAGCGAGTTGACAGCCACCAGCCCGGAAATGCCTGTGACCTGCTGGGCGCTCATGACATTGAATCCGAACCAGCCAACCGCCAGGATCCAGCTTCCCAGAGCCAAAAACGGAATATTGCTGACGGGGATGGCATGGCTGCGTCCATGGACATAACGTCCCTGGCGTGCTCCAAGCAGCAAAACGGCGGGTAAGGCGAGCCAGCCGCCCATGGAGTGAACGACCACGCTGCCGGCAAAGTCATGGAAAGGGGCTCCGCCCAAAGAGGTGAAGAGTGATTGCAGCCAGCCACTGTGCTGTCCCCATATGAGAGATTCAAACAGAGGGTACGTGAGGCCAACGAAGATGGCACCCGCCAGGACCTGGGGATAGAAGCGTGCACGTTCGGCAATGCCCCCGGAAATGATGGCGGGAATGCATGCGGCGAAGCAAAGCAGAAAAAAGAAACGTACGAGTTCAAAACCCTGGGTGTCGCCAAGCAACGTTGCCGCCGGGTGCAGGAAGTGGACACCATAGGCAAGTGGATAGCCTATGAGAAAGTAAATAATGGTGGATGTGGCCCAATCGGTGAGGATTTTTGAAAAAGCGTTGACCTGGCTTTTGGTGGTGACGGTGCCGACTTCCAGAAAAGCAAATCCGGCATGCATGGCAAAGACCATGACCGCCCCGAGCATAAGAAAGAGCACATTGCTGCCGTTCAGCAGCCCGTTGACTGTTGCATCCATGGTTTGAATCTCCCTTGATTTATATCTGTGTGGCGACGCTGCCACCATTGCAAAGCACGATTATCTGGCAACAGTTGTGCCAAAAAATAAAAACACGCAATTTCATGCACTTATGGCTGTTGGTCAACATTTATGTGTAAAAAATGCCCAGAAAATATGCATTGCTGCCTACGGCATCGGCATATCTATGAAAAATCGCGTGTATTTGGAAAAGTATTGACAATAGCTAATTTCTATTGGGGTGAAATCAGCTGATTTGGGTCAAAAATTAATGAAACGCTCATTTTTAGGCCGATTCTTTGAGTAAAAAAAAGGCAGACGAAAAAAGCCGCTTCCATTGGAAGCGGCTTTTTAAATGTGTTTGTCGGACGCATGCAGGTTTTAGAAAGAGAAGGTTAATCCTTTTCTTTATAACCTTTGGGTAAGGCCATGACGTATTCGCGATTGAGTTGAGCGATGAATTTGACGCTGATGCCCTTGGGGCAGGCGGCCTCGCAGTCGTAATGGTTGCTGCAGTTTCCAAAGCCCTCTTCAATCATGGCGTCGGTCATTGTGCAAACACGGCGTGCAGCCTCGACTTTGCCCTGGGGAAGTTTGGCCAGCTGGCTGACTTTAGCCGCTACAAACAGCATGGCGGAGCCGTTTGGACAGGCCGCGACGCAAGCTCCGCAACCGATGCATTCGGCCGCATCCATGGCTGTTTCGGCATCGTCCTTGGGGATCAGGATGGTATTGGCATCCGGAACGCCGCCGGTGCTGACGGAGATATAGCCGCCAGCCTGAATCAGTCGATCCATGGCGCTGCGGTCAACGACAAGATCCCTGATAACAGGAAAAGCCCGCGAACGCCAGGGCTCGATGTAGATTTCGTCGCCATCCTTGAACTGGCGCATGTGCAATTGGCAGACGGTGGTCTTGGCTTGGGGTCCATGCGGATCGCCATTGATGACCTGCGAACAGGTGCCACAGATCCC
>DIKU01000089.1:5539-13006 GCA_002424645.1 Pelobacter sp. UBA5610
CAGTTTGCCTTTATCTTTGGGGCCTTTCTGCCGCCAGACGTGCAGTGTCAGGTCCATTATTTATAACTCCTTACAGCAAGTTCGATATTCTCGAAGCTCAGAGGTTCTTTGTGCAACTCGGGGGCCTGGTCCGGACCCTTGTATTGCCATGCTGCAACATGGGCGAAGTCGGCATCGTTACGCAGCGCCTCGCCGTCCGGGGTCTGGTGCTCGATGCGGAAATGACCGCCGCACGATTCCTCGCGATTGAGAGCGTCGCGCGCCAGCAGTTCGCCGAATTCGAGAAAGTCGGCTATCCTGCCGGCTTTTTCGAGTTCCTGGTTCAGTTGCTGAGCGCCACCGGGGATACGGACATTTTGCCAGAATTCTTCGCGCAGTTCAGGGATGCGTTTGAGGGCCTCGTTGAGGCTGGATGCGCTGCGGGCCATGCCGACCTGCTCCCACATGATGTGACCGAGTTCGCGGTGGAATTCGCTGGCGGTCTTGTGGCCGTTGATGGATAACAACCGATCGGTTTGTTGCGCTACCTGCTCGCGTGATTGTCTGAAGGCCTCGTGGGAGTCGCTCGCCATGCCGGGAGTGGTGCGGGCCAGGTAGTCGGCGATGGTGTAGGGGATGACAAAATATCCGTCGGCCAATCCCTGCATGAGGGCACTCGCACCCAGGCGGTTGGCGCCATGGTCGGAAAAGTTTGCCTCGCCGAGTACGAACAGGCCGTCGATGTTGCTCTGCAGGTTGTAGTCAACCCACAGTCCGCCCATGCTGTAGTGAGGTGCAGGGTAGATACGCATCGGCTGCCGGTAGGCATTTTCGTCGGTGATACGTTCATACATCTCAAAAAGGTTGCCGTATCGCGAGCGAATCGCATCCTCACCAAGACGTTCTATGGAGTTACCGAAGTCGAGGTATACGCCCCGTCCGCCGGGACCGACACCGTTGCCGGCATCGCAGGCTTCCTTGGCCGCACGGGAGGCGATGTCGCGCGGTGCCAGGTTGCCGAAACTCGGATATTTGCGCTCGAGGAAGTAATCGCGTTCGTTGTCGGGGATGTCCTGTGGAGACCGGGTGTCTCCCGTCTTTTTGGGAACCCAGATGCGACCGTCGTTGCGCAGCGACTCGGACATCAATGTCAGCTTGGATTGGTGGTCCCCGCTGACCGGGATGCAGGTCGGATGGATCTGCGTGTAGCAGGGGTTGGCAAAAAATGCTCCCTTTTTATGGGCGCGCCAGGCGGCAGTGACACTGCAGCCCATGGCGTTGGTCGACAGGTTGAAAACGTTGACGTAGCCGCCGGTCGCGAGGATGACCGCGTCGGCAGCATGGCAGCGGATTTCGCCTGTGGTGAGATCGCGCACGGTAATGCCCTTGGCCTGGCCATCGACGAGGACCAGATCAAGCATTTCGGTGCGCGGGAATATCGTTACCGACTTGGCAGCGATCTGGCGAGACAGCGACTGGTAGGCACCAAGCAGCAATTGCTGCCCGGTCTGACCGCGCGCGAAGAAGGTGCGGGAAACCTGTGCGCCACCAAAAGAGCGGTTTTCCAGATAGCCGGCATAGTCGCGGGCAAAAGGCACGCCCTGGGCCACGCATTGATCGATAATGGCATTGCTGATCTGGGCCAGCCGGTAGACATTGGCTTCGCGGGCGCGGAAATCGCCACCCTTGATGGTGTCGTAGAACAGTCGGAAAACACTGTCGCCATCGTTCGGATAGTTTTTTGCCGCGTTGATGCCACCCTGCGCCGCGATGGAATGGGCACGGCGAGGACTGTCCTGATAGCAGAAGGCTTCCACTCTGTAGCCGAGTTCGCCAAGGGTCGCTGCTGCCGAGGCCCCGGCCAGGCCGGTGCCGACAACGATAATTTTAAACTTGCGCTTATTAGCGGGATTAACCAGTTTGAGAGCCTGGCGATGGTTATCCCATTTGTCCGCCAAGGGTCCGGTTGGGCATTTGCCGTCGAGTATCACAGGAAACTCCCTACTTGATTACAAGGTCAAAAAAGATCAGCACCGGAATGGATACAAAGCCTGCTGCCAGTAGGACAGCGATCGTTTGGCTAAGACGTCCGAGCCAGGGCAGTACCTTTTCGTTGTTGATGCCCAGGGTCTGAAACAGGCTGGCGAATCCGTGGCTGATGTGGAAAAACAGAACGGTCATGGCAACAGCATACGCCAACGGATAGCCGGCTTGGCTGAAGGAGTCCTGTTTGAAGTTGTCAACGATCATTCGAAAAACGTTAGGCAGGTGCCCCTCCAGTATTTCAACTGGCGGACCTATGGTGCGGAAAGTGAAGTGCAAAAGATGGAAGGCGATGAAGGCAGCCAGTAAAAGCCCGCTGTAAATCATGGTGCGGCTTGCGAGGCTGCTGCCTGGACGTTTTTTCCGTTTGTAGGCCACCGGACGGGCACTGCGGTTTTCCAGCGTCAGAATGATGCCGAAAAGTACATGCAGGGCTACGGTGCCGGCCAGGCCGATGCGAAAGACCCACAGGAGAGGTTCGAGCTGGTGTAAATGCCTGGCGTAGGCGTTAATGCCGTCGGGGCCGAGATAGATGGAAAGGTTGCCGAGCAAATGGGCAACAACAAAGCCAAACAGGATGAAGCCTGTGGCGGCCATAAACAGTTTGCGCCCTACGGCACTGCGGATAAGGTGTTTCAAAGGCATGGTGCAGATATCCTCTGATTGTGGGTTAAGCTGGGATGGTCAGCCATAACAAAAGTCCCCCCTGCATGTTGAAACCACCGTACCCCAGAAAGCCGTCTTCGGTGGGAAGGCGACCAGGATGACCATTTCCGCATGTGCAGAGGCTGCATTCCCGGATTTCTTCCTGCCGGTTGCGTAAATCAAACCTTTAAAATACTGGCGGTTTGGGTGCAACGGATCGAAAACATCTGTTCTGGCTGTTGAGGGGGGCCGAGACGAAAAACACCAGTCTTGATTCGAGCAAGCTTGGTCTGCAGTCAACCGGGCACTCGAACTTTTATGCTGATGAGGCAGCCTGTATACTAATGGTCTTGGCCTGAAAATGCAAAAAAATTATTAGTTCCAATCGTGGCTTTCGTTTCGGTCTATTTGGTAAACGGCATATCTTGTGTTGTGAGGGCTCTTAGGGATTATTGAAAGGATGTGTAATTTTAAAAAAAACTGTGCTAGTATGTCCGACTCAAATTAAAAAAAGTCCGACATAATGAAAAAAAATACACGTCGGGGAGGGGACGGGTGCTGGTGCCGGCTGTTGGGTGACAATCAACGGCGACGGCAATCGGTCCGCTGTTTTCTGGAGGAGATTGTGCCGGTATGATGTGGATGGTCCATGCTGTTGGACGCTTTTTTCAAAAATTGGGCGGAAACTTTCTGCTTTATCTCGAACAAGCCGGGCGTATGGGGATCTTCCTGGGGGCCTGCCTGCTTAACGTAGTACGTCCTCCCTTCAAGCTCGGTCCCATCATCCGACAGATACATTTTATAGGGTCCCGCTCCACTTTCGTCATCCTGTTCACCGGGTCTTTTACCGGTATGGTGCTGGCTTTGCAGGGCTATTATACGCTACGCAAGTTCGGTTCGGAGGGGTTGCTCGGGGCGGCGGTAGCATTGAGCCTGTTGCGGGAATTGGGACCGGTTATCGCGGCTCTCATGGTGGTTGGTCGCGCCGGTTCGGCCATTTGTGCCGAGGTTGGGATCATGCGCAATTCGGAGCAGATTGACGCCCTTGAGTGCATGGCTATTGATCCATATAAATATCTCATGGCCCCCAAATTCGTTGCGGGGGTTATATCCATGCCACTTCTGACGGCTATTTTTGATATGGCTGGCATTGTTGGCGGATACCTGGTTGGCGTTACCATGCTGGGTGTTAATAAAGGCGCTTATTTCCAGCAGATGTACGCCAGCGTGGTCTGGAACGACGTGAAAATGGGCTTGGTCAAATCTCTGGTGTTTGGATTGCTGATTATCTGGATAAGCGCCTGTAAAGGGTACTTTTTGCACCTTGAGCGTTCAGGAGGTTTCGGCGCTGAAGGGGTGAGCCGGGTTACTACCGATGCGGTCGTTTTATCGTCCGTAGCGATTTTAGTCTGGGATTATTTGCTAAGTGCCATTATGTTGTAATCCTGCCGGCAGGATTTTTCGTCTAAAAAAGACTGGGCGGCTGTCGGTGGCTGCACCGAAAACGCCTGAAATGCAAAGGCGATTCCATGACGCAAGAAAACACTAAAATTGCCATAGAATTGGTTGACGTTGAGCGTTCCTTTGGCCAACAGCAGGTCCTGAAAAAGGTTAACCTGGTGGTGCGCGAAGGAACCACTACCGTTATAGTTGGTCCCAGCGGTCAAGGAAAAAGCGTTATCCTCAAGCATATGTTGGGTTTACTGAAACCCGATGCCGGCAAGGTGCTCGTGTACGGGCAGGATATGGCCAGCATGAGCAAGCGGCAGATGAAGGAGGTCCGCAAGGATTTCGGTGTTCTGTTTCAGAATGTCGCCCTGTTCGATTCTATGACCGTGTTCGACAATGTCGCCTTGCCGTTGCGTGAACGGACCGACACCAGTGAAGCCGAGATTCGGGATAATGTCGATGAAAAGCTGGCGCTTATGGATCTTGCGGATATGGGTGCCAAGTACCCCGCTCAACTCAGTGGTGGTATGAAAAAGCGTGTCGGGTTGGCCAGGGCGCTCGTCATGAAGCCTCGTATCGTATTTTTTGACGAACCCACTACCGGCCTGGATGTCAGCAAAAGCAACGAAATTTACAGGCTGTTTCATAAGACTCAGGCAAAACTGAAATATTCGGCTGTTATCGTCAGTCACGACGTGCCAAAAATATTTAAACTGGCCGATTACGTAGCCCTCATCCATGATGGCAAGATTCTCGGTAATATGTCTCCTGAGCAGTTTCAGCTTTCCGATAATCCTGTTATTCGGGCCTTTGTCGAGGAGACCATGGGGCCGATTTATTCCAGTGAAAGGGAGGAACGGTTTTTTTATGAAAAGGTTTAACGTTGAGATGGCTGTCGGAGTTTTCCTGGTAGCTGGTTTCATCTGTTTCGCCTATCTTTCCGTGAAACTTGGCGATGTGAATCTGTTTGGCGACAAGACTTATCTCGTCAAGGCCCGCTTCGGGTCCGTTTCCGGACTCAAGGAAGGGGCTATCGTAGAGTTGGCCGGTGTTAAAATTGGGACGGTATCACGCGTCAGTCTCGACCCTGAAAAATATGAAGCCGTGGTGGGGATGGATATCGACGCGGCGGTTAAACTGCAGGAAGACAGTATCGCGTCTATTCGCACCTCTGGTATCATAGGGGACAAATACGTTGATGTGTCGCCCGGTGGGCTCGAGGATTATATCCCGCCCGGTGGGGAGATCTATGAGACCGAGTCCGCAGTAAACATCGAAAAACTCATCAGCAAGTATATCTTTGAGAAAAAATAAGAAAGGGAGGGTGATTTCATGAGGCGCTCTATGGTGTTTATGCTGTTAGTGATGCTCGCGGGACTGCTCTCCGGTGGGCAGGTTCTGGCAGCCGATGAGCTTCTAACCGCAAATGACGAGCCCGTAATCGAGGCGGGTAGCGCGGCGTCGGACGAGTCCTCCGCAGCTTTGGAAGAAGTCACTGCAGAGGTGGAGCCTGTTACCGGTGCCGTAGCGGACGAAGGCGAGTTTACCGGCGAAGACGATTTCACGAACGGAGATATTGAGACTCTTGCGGTCTTTGATCCGATTGAGCCGTTTAACCGGGGGATGTTCTGGCTCAATGACAAATTGTATCTTTACCTGTTCAAGCCCATTGCGCGCGGGTATCGGGTGGTGCCTGAGCCGGCTCGCGAGTCGGTGTCCAACTTTTTCTCCAACCTGGGAACACCCGTGCGATTTGCCAACTCGCTGCTTCAGCTAAAAATGGAGGATGCGGGTACTGAGCTTGGCCGCCTGGTTATCAATTCGACGCTGGGTATCGGTGGTTTGTTCGATCCGGCCAAGGCTTGGTTTGATCTTGAGAGAAAAGAAGAAGATTTTGGTCAGACCCTCGGCAACTACGGCGTCGGTTCGGGGTTTTATATCGTCTGGCCGATCTTGGGGCCCTCCAATACACGTGACACGGTCGGAATGGTCGGCGACTTTTTCCTTGATCCTCTGCACTATATTGAAATGAAGCCTGTGGAGCGGGTTGGCTTGACGGCTCTGGATAAAGAAACCGATCTTTCGCTGGATAAGGATACCTACGAAAGTATCAAGCAGGAATCCCTTGACCCCTATTTATACGTCCGGAATGCTTATGAGCAATACCGTGACGGCAAGATCAAGAAATAAAGGAGTGCAGCAATGAAAATCAGGAATTATCTACTGTTTATCCTGATGTTTGCGGTATTCGGATGGGCGAAGCCGGTAATGGCCGTTTCCGGTCCGACGGCCCAACTGCGTGTAACTCTCGACAAGATTGTTGAAGTGTTGCGCAATAAGGAACTGTCTCAGGATGCCATTCTTGACAAGGTTGAAGTTCTGGTTCGATCCAAGTTCGATTTCGAGGCCATGTCCCAAAGGACTCTTGGGGTCAACTGGAAAAATGCCACACCGAAACAGAGGGCGCGCTTTATAGCGCTGTTCTCGCAGTTGTTGGAAGACACCTATCGCCTGAGAATTCGCAATTATACCTACCAGGATGAACGCGTCGAGTATATCGGCGAAAATGTGAGTGGCACGCGGGGACAAGTTGATACTCTCGTGATTGCCAACAAGGAAATCCCGGTGAGCTACCGTGTGCGTCTCAAGGGGAACGAATGGCTGGTATACGACGTGATTGTCGAAGAGGTCAGTCTGATCAGTAACTATCGCAGCAGCTATAACGAAATCATCCGGCAGGAGGGATTTGACGGGCTTCTCAAGCGCCTTGAAGAAAAGGTGAAAGAGCTGAAGACCGCCATTAATGCCAAGCCCGCATCTGTGAAAGGGCAGAGCGTGTGACCACCTTGGATATAGATGGCTCTGCTTGCGGAAAGGATGGTTCTTCGGCGGAATTGCGGATGAACCTGGAGCAACTGCAAATATTCGGCGATCATGATCTGAACTGCCTGTTGCCTTATTTGAAGTGTCGCAACATCAATGCAGGTCAAACTCTGTGGCAGGAGGGCCAGTCGGGGCACTATCTGGCTTTGATCCTATCCGGCCATCTCGAAGCGAAAAAAGATACGGAATTTCCGGGTAAGCAGGTTGTCGTTGCCGTATTCGGGCCCGGAGCCGTTGTCGGGGAATTGTCTTTTCTGGATAGAAGCCCCCGTGCCGTGAGTGTCGTAGCGCTTGAAGATACCAAACTGGCGGTGATCAGCCATGATGATTTCGGTCGGCTTGTCACGGATCATCCAGCTTTGGGAATGAAGGTTTACCGCACCATAATGTTGGCGCTCGCGACGCGGCTTAAAAAGTCCTATGAGCGTCTGGCTTCTATCTTCTGATAATGGTAAGAGTATGAATAAA
>DIKU01000089.1:13085-29636 GCA_002424645.1 Pelobacter sp. UBA5610
GGGATGTGTCCCGGAATTTTATTGCGGATTGTGGAGCTGGAAATGGACGGGAACTAAAACGGTGTCGGCCTTTGGTGTCCCATTAATACTTGCCGGACGGAATCGCCACTTGGACACGGTCTGGAGAGCTGTGTCATCAAGTATTCCATACCCGGATGATGTTTCGATATGCGCCGAGAGAACCTTGCCGCTGGAAGATACGTCCACCCGCAGCAAGACGTCTCCTTCCCACCCTCTGCGGCGTGCGCTGTGCGGGTAGGGCATGGGGGGATTGTCACCGTAGCCCAAGGGGGTTGCGCGTAACATTCCAAGTCCTGTGCCGGTGCTGACTGGTCCACTCCCGGGAATCCCGTTGTTCGCATTGGCCTGCCCGCCAGGTACCCCCCCGGTTTGTTCGCCTGCATGAGATAAGGTTCCATCCTGTTGCGCGCCGCCATTCATCTCTTCGAGAACGCTGGTCGGCCCTGCTGTAGGGAGAGCAGCCTCCTGTGAGCGTTTCCCATTATCTGTCACTATTGCGCCAGGTGTGGATAACTCTGTGGGTAATACCCTTGCCCCTGGTATAACCCGGGGTTTTGAAGGTTTTTTGATAATTCTTTTAGGGATGGATGGCGCCGCAGTTGGGATTTTTAAGGCTTGTTGCGGCGGAGCGGGCTGGCTGGAAACGGACAGCGTATTTTCAGGCGTTTCGCGGGGTTGGGTTGAGGCTGTTCCCGCAGATCCGCCTGCCGGACGGAGATCGACCACGACATAGGATGGCTGATCGACCTTCCAGGACGGTGGCAGTGGCCAAAGTGCAAGTGTTGCCACATGAATACCCAGGGATAGCATCAACCACAGGGTGAAGGTTTCATGAGGAATAAGCACAGCTGATAGTAGCCTCTTGTTTGGTCGTACGGGACTCTTAAGGTGACCTCCCGGCAACCTGGTTTGCCGGGAGGTGGTTGACTTCAACATTTTATTTGTTTGTTTTGCTTTCAAAATACGAATTTAATCCTGCTGCAGGGTTTAAAAGGTCAAGTTGGCGCCTGCATAGCCTGCAATGCCTGGCGTACCAAACCCATTGACTTCTTCGTACTCTTCATCAAACAAGTTTTCCACTCTGCCGTGAATTCTGAGATGTTTGTTGATCTCATATGAAAGCCCCAGATTGACGACAGTGTAGGCGCCAAGGCTGGTTGTTTTGCTCCAATCATAAAGATCCAGGTCATCGCGCTCGCCTACATAAAAAATGTCGAGATTGATGTTGCCGGCATCGAGAAAACGGTAGTTTGCATTTATGTTGTATTTATGGCGAGGGCGGCGCAGCAATTGCTCGCCTGTGCTTCGGTTCTCGGTGTCTGTGTACGTGTAACTTGCAGACAGTGTCAAGTCGTCAACGGGCCGCAAAGAAGCGGTGACTTCGATTCCCTTGGTCTGTGCTTCGTCAACATTTTCATACTCGTACTTAAAACTGTTCAAGCTGAAAAAGGTGTTAATCAGGTCCTCAAAATGGTTTTCGAAGTAGGTTGCCCCGAGAGTTATGCGGTCGTCCCACAGATTTTGTTCGAGGCCGATGTCCCATCCGCGACTTTTTTCGGGTGTGAGGTCCGGGTTGCCTAGAACATACGTTGAATTTTCAAAAAGCTGTGCCAGTGTTGGAGCTTTGAATGCAGTCCCGTAAGTTCCCTTGATGCGGGTGCCTGTAGGGCGAAATAAGTAGCTGCTGGTAATTCTGTAGGTCAGTCGGGAACCAAAGGTCTGGTGGTCGTCCACGCGGACACCGAGGGTAGTGATGAAGTCTTGCCAGAGTCTGATCTGATCCTGGATGTAGTAGCCAACGGTCTCAGCGCTCTTTTTTTCAAAAGCGTCGTTGGTGTTCCATGTGGGGTCTGCATAGACATACTCGGATGCCCCCTGGGCCTCTTCCTTTTCGTATTCGACGCCTGCGGTCAGGGTGTTGGCAGGGTGAAGGTAGAGGTTATTCTGCCAGTCAACCTTGTACAGTCGGCTGTCGTAGGTGGTCAGGCTGCTGTCGGAGGGATGTGCAGCATCGGTTTCATCGCGGTTTTCCCGTTCATAGTCCGTCAGCGAAAAGCCCAGTTTTTGTTCCCATAAATCATTCAGCAACATTAGTCGGGCCTGAACGCGTAAATAGAGAGCTTCGGAATCAAAGGTGTTATTGGGGTCATCGCCGAAGGGGCCGGCAAAGGTATCCAGGTCCGCCTCGGAATCGACATAGCGTAAGATAAAATCGATATCAAGGTCATCGGTGGGCGTAAGTCCAAGTCGCGTAGAAACGGTGGTGCGGTCATAGCCATCTTTTTCCGAGTTGCCATATCTTTCGGCAGCCGCCGATATGCCGTTGGACTCAAGAAAGGATGCAACCAGGGAGTAGTTCAGCAGCTCATTTCCCCCGTTGATAGAGAGTTGTTCCTGGTGGGTATCGAAGCTTCCACCCTCGGCGGACAGGCTGACCTGGGGTTTGCCACTGCCTTTGCGGGTAATGATGTTGATGACGCCACCCAGGGCGTCGGAACCGTAGAGGGTGCTGCCTGGGCCTCTTACGATCTCGATTCGTTCGATATTGTCGGTCGCCAGGGAAGCGAAGTCAAAGGACCGTCCAGGATTGGACGGGTCATTGATTTCGATGCCATCAACCAGGACCAGGGTGTGGGTGGAGTTTCCGCCGCGAAGGAAAATAGAAGTTTGTTGTCCCAGGCCCCCCTGCCTTACAACGTCAAGGCCAGGTACGCTTCGTAGCACCTCTTCGACCGAATTGGTCTGCTTGTTCTCGATATCTTGGCGGGTAATGACGGTGACGGAGCTGGCTATTTCGCGTAAAGGCGTTTCAATCTTCGTTGCTGTCACAACGACCGGTTCGAGGGTGGTCAGGTCGGTAGCGAATGCAGTGAATGGCTGCAACAATGCCCCGACCAGGGCCAAAGACAGGATTTTAACCATAAAGAAAAACTCCTCCTTGTGCCCAGGCAGGAGTGAGCACGAAGAGGAGAATGGTCCTTTGCGTCGGCACATCAAATAATCAATGTGACTGCAACAGCGACGACCGCTTCAGCCCACCTTCCCATAAGCCCGGGGAAGATGATGTGGGATGTCCGAAACGGCAGGTATACTGGCTTGCGAATCGCTCTTGAAACCGCCTTCCCAGCAAAAGTGCCAGTGGCTTATTGGTCTCTCGTCCTCGCTTACAGTGGCGGGTCCGCGGGGGATTTACACCCCTCTTCCCTCTTGCGCCCTAAGGCACCGTCGAACGTATACCGTAAATGTAACTGTATTGAATGAAATTGTAAAGTAAGCCCGTGGTCTTATGCGAAAAAATCAACCACCGCCAACCTTGGGAAAGAGGGACAGGATCTGACCATCCACCAGGACCTGCTCGGGGAGTACGTGACGTCCGTCTATCAGGGCAACGCCGAGTTCCGGGCCGTCGATGTTGAGTGCCGTCAGGATGTCGCCAACGGTGGCTGCTTCAGGAAAGTCTTGCTCGGCCATCTTGAATCGGTTGTCACGAAAGCCTGCAAAAAGTTTAACAGTGATTTTCATGGGGCACCTGTTCTTCGATCAGCTAAAGAAAGATAAATTGCCTCGGAATGAAGGCGGGAACGCAAAAATAATTAAAAAAATGGGCACCCCCATTGGGGTGCCCACTGGTATTGCATGTCAGCGTGTATTTTAGAAGTTCCAGACTTCGTCGATTTCAGCCGGGGTGAAGTCCCATACCGCGTTGTGGGGAGGGATCGGCTCGTACTCGAAGAATTCGGGCAGACGGTCGTCTTCAGCGGTGAAGCCGGCTGCAGTGTTGAATTCTTTTTCCATTTTCAGGATCTTGGCACCCATGCCGACGAAATCGTCAACGCTCATGTCAACGCCGTAACGGGCAGCGATCATGTCAACCATGGCGGGCATTACTTCGGGGATATCCAGGCAAGGGAAGGCAACGAAGATACACATACCGGTGCTGTCAACTGCGGTGGTAGCGATCTGCAGGTTGCGGGACAGTTCAACCTGGCCGTCCTTGCTCAAGGGGTCAACGAAGCCGCCGACTTTGAGGATGTTGGTGGCGATGGTGTAACCGGCGGTGTGGTCGGCACCCTGGGTAGAGGTAGCGTAGGTGATGCCGATACCTTTAACCGAACGGGGGTCGTAAGCCGGGATGCCCTGGTTTTTAACAACCGGAACGCGGGTCAGGCCGAAAGCCTGGCCGACGGAGCCGGTACCGTTACCGAGGATACGGCCGATGGGGGTACACTTGCCGATTTCTTCGTTCATGATGCGCAGACCTTCTTTGCCATCACCCCAGGGCAGTACGCCGGCTTCCATGGCGACGGCGAGAAGTACGGCGCCTTCGATGGAGTCGATGCCGATGTTGTCCATGGCGTTGTCGATACGGGCGCAGTCATCAAGGTCTTCGATCAGGCAGTTGATACCAAGGCCCCATACGGTTTCATATTCGAAGCCGGAGGTGATGTACTCGCCTTTTTCGTCAACATAAACCTGGGAACACTGAATGATACAACCGGCATGGCAGCCGTGCTTGGTGTGACCATTGGGGCGACCGGCGATGGTGTCGTGCATGGTTTCGCCGGACACTTTGTCGTGGTGCTCGCACTGGCCGTATTTGAAGTTTTTGGTCGGCAGGCCGCCAGCTTCGTTCAGGATGTTGATCAGAACGTTGGTGCCGTAGATGGGCAGACCTTCGCCGGTAACCGGGTGGTCGAGCATACCTTTGGCGAATACTTTGGCAGCGGCGCGGAATTTTTCGGGATCGGCGATTTCAACTTTGCCGGCGCCGGTAGCATCAACGGTGATGCACTTGATCATTTTGGAGCCCATAACGGCGCCGAGGCCGCCACGGCCATGGGAACGGATCTTCTGGTCGGGGTCTTTGACCGAGATGTTGGCAGCAGCAAGGCGATTTTCGCCGGGGACGCCGATGGTCATGACGCCGATTTTGGTGTCGTACTTGGCGTTCATGGCATCGATAACGGCGAAGTTCTGCTTGCCGACCAGTTCGGAAGCGTCTTCAAAGGTTACGCCGTCCATGGTGACATGCAGGCGGTACCATTTGTTGTCCTTGGGCTGGCCTTCGATGATCATGGCTTTGATGCCCATCTTGGCGAACTGCTGAGCGGTGGTGCCGCCGGCGTTGGATTCCTTGATGGTGCCGGTCAGGGGGCTCTTGGCGCCTGCCGACATACGGCCGGACTGGGCAGCCGCGGTGCCGGACAGCTGGCCGGGAGCGAATACCAGTTTGTTGTTGGGTCCGAGGGGGTGGCACATCGGGGGTACTTCTGCTGCTACGATGGTGGAGGTCAAGGCACGACCGCCCAAAGTAACAAATTCGGCGGGCACTTTCTCGACTTTGCAGGTCAGATCCGACATGTTAACGCGGAAAATCTTATCCATTTTGTACTTCCTCCCAATCTTTTACATCTGGAATGGTTCCGGGTAAAATCTCCTTTCCAAAAGGGAGGCGCCACTGTTTCCAGCGGAACCCGTCGGCCTGTCGCCATAAGGACCTTCCCAGTAGGCAGCGAGGCTCGGAGATTGGTAGTACTGCGTCAATCTGTGATGCTGATCTTGAAGGACTTTTCTAAGTAGGGAACTTATAGCATAAAATAGAACGAAAGTTCAATATCGGATGATGTATACATTTGTCTGAAGGGAATGTTTTTTTTAAAAAAAGTGTAACAATCTGAAATCACATCAAAAAATTTTAGATTTTGGTTAGCAAACAGCGTGGTTTTCCGGATCGCTTGAGGGCGTAAATAAAGTTTCTACCACGATTGGCATCATAAAAGTAAAAAAGGAATATAAAAAAACAGGCTACCGAGAAGGAAAATCGGCGCGCAATCGAATGGCGCACGCTGGGGAGGAATGTCGACCGGGGCAACAACTGTTGTCGTGATGTTTTGCATGAGTTTTGCGGCGATTTCTTTCTGTTGGTTTTCGCCGAGATTGAAATAGGCTCCGCCGGTTGCGGCCGCGATTTCCTGTAACGGTTGTTGGTCGAGTCGGGTTTTCAGTGGGAGATCCTGATTGTCCATGTAAAAGCCGTCGATGTCGGTGGCGCCCTTTCTGCGGATAGGAATATAGACCTCGGTCGTATGTCCGACGCCAACGGTAAAAACGGGGATGATGCCATCGCTTCTTGCGGAGAGGTTTTGTACGATCTCGGAACGGGTATTTTCGGTATCTTCGCCATCCGTTATGAGAATCACTGCTTTTGCCGGGATTCCTGCCTGGCTTTCCACCATCATCACCCCGCTGTCTAAGGCAGCGAGAAGATTGCTGCCTGATTCGGTCAGGTCGCCAAGGTTTGTATGGGTGATCATGTAACGCAAAAAGCCGAGATCCCGGGTGGGCGAAACAACCTCGATGCCGTTACGCGCAAAAAAGAACAGGCCGACTTTTTCTCCATCAAGATGTTCGACCAAGCTAAGCGCCAGGCGCCGCGCGGCATTAATCCGGTTGGAAAGAGGTGCTGTGCGCTCCCCCGGCTGCCGTTGCAGGACCACATCTTCGGCCAACATCGATTTGCTGACATCGATGCCGATGGCCAGCACCAGGTTGTCGCTGACATTGCCGGAACGCAATACGGTAATACTGGGTCCAGCCAGGGCTGTCACCAGGCAGGCCAATCCCAATAACGGCAGCAGACCACGGCTTATGAGACGCCAAAGGGGTCTATCGCCTGAGTCCGCTCTGAATCGTCTGCGTAAACGCCCAAGAAAACGTTCGGTGGATAGAACGCGCCAACCGATCGGCAGGAGTAGCAACAGAAGCCAGAACATCTGTGGAGAATGGAATCGCATGTCAGGACCCTATTTCTCTACCCGGGTTTCCAGAGGAACTCCGGGGGCGAATCCAGCTACATCTGGAATGAAAGCTTCGAGCTGTTCCTGAACCTCGGTCAGATTTTCCTGACGGACTTCGCTCAGGCCGATCTTGCTGTATTCGCCGAGGCCGGTGATCAATTCCATGTTCCAGCGCGGGAGGGCCCGTTCCAGAGAGGAACTGCAGGTCGCATCCACGAGATCGATGGCGGTCTTATAATCATCTACGGCATCCGAAAGGAACTTTGCACCTTTGCGCCCATCCTGTTCAAAATTCAGCACACTGTAGGCGAGCATGACAGATACGTTGCCTTTGAGGGTGTGCAGTTTCCAGTCCAACGATACAGGCCGTTTTTCCCTTCTTTCCAAAGCCGCAGCGCACTGATCCCGCAGGGCGAGCAATTGCTGGTGGAAGGTTTGTAGTTGGCGACCTTGCTCGGCGGCCAGAAAGCGGTTATTCAGGGCCGATGCGATATGCTTGAAATTTTTGACAGCATCTTGCCACTGGTGCCAAAGCCGTGCGTAGTCGATCTCGGGTAAAGGATGTCCAAGGGTTTTAGCCTCGGCGCTGATTTGCTCCAGTTCGGAAATGACGGCGTGACGGTCGCCTGCTGGGGGCAGGTTTGCCATCCGCGCATTGAGCTTATGCAGGTCGGCCGATTGTTGTGAACTGTGCCAGTAGCCGATGATGCCGGCGATCAGCAGCACGATGCCTGCCAATCCCACAGAGCTCAGAACGATAACCGTGACGCGTTTGTTTCGCAGAAGAATGTCTGAGAAGGTAAGCATGTTTCTGTCCTCAAAGTTGTTGCAAGGCAATTTGTTCTACCTTGACCGATAATTGCCGTGACTTTCGGTTCATAACCGAAGCCCGGTGGCCATTTTAAAGTTTTCGCAGTTGCGGCAGGCTGCGCAGCAACAGGTGCAGCGCCATGAAACCAAAGCCCAAAAACGCCAGAATGTGACGGGTCCAACGTGGCTGAAGGGTAATGCGGGTCAGATTTCGATTGGTTTCCAGGATATCTATTTCCCGGTATACCTCTTCGATCTGTTCCCGATCCAGTCCACGCGAGGTTACGAAGATCCGGCCGACTGCAGGTTCGCCGGTTACGGGCTGCATGGCTCTTTCCACCGCTTCGTCGACCTCGCCTCCGACGGAAATAATATAAAAGCGCACTCCGACCGCTTTCATCAGGGTGATGATGTTGACCAGATTCGGCAGGGCGCCGCTATGCACGTGGGCGCGTTGGGTCGGTTCGATGCGGCCGTCTGTAAAAAGGATAACAGCCATGCCGGTGCCCAGGGCGGCGTTACGGATCTTTTGGGGGATATCCAGCAGTGCGCCCGGTTCGCCGAGTAGAAACTCGCGCATGCCGGCTATCTGCTCCACGCTCAGACGGTTTTCCTCTGGCAGCATGGAGAAAAAAGCAGAAAGGGACAACCATACCGCTTCCGAGGCGTTGGTGCCGCCACCGGCGCCTAGCTCCCTGTAAATGCGCGAGTGGTTTTTGCTGCGCACCAGGTCGAGTTTGGCCTTGAGCAGATCTTTGTCAAAGGTCAGGGGAGCCAGCAGCTTGGCATAGCTGGAAAATGCTACCAGGCCGATGTAATCGTCGCTGCGGCGCATATCGATAAAAGAACTGATCCCATCCAGAGCAAGGTCGCCCAGAGTCTGATCCGAGAACATGCTGACCGGGCGTTTCATGGATCCGGAGAGGTCAAGAGCCAGAAACAGCCATTTCGATTCGATGAATTCTTCTACTGTTTCTTTTGAATACCCCGGGTTGACCAGACTCAGGACCAGACAGGTGTATACCAGGCTGAAAAAGATGCCATTGTAATTACGTTTCCAGAATCCCGGTCGCAGGTTGGCCATCTCCGGTATGATCGACGGAAAAGGCAGCTTGCGCCGTGTGCGCCGCCGAAGCATCAGGAAGAGCGGTGCGAGCAGCAGCAGCAACAGGGCCAGCGGGTATTGCAGTTCAAAACCAGGCATGGGCAAAATCCGGCAGCAGAGGGAGTCAGTGGTTTTCGGAAACGCCCTGTGGCGTTTCTGAACATGCCCGCAATTGGTCCATAAGCCGTTTAGTCTTTTCGGGCAAATCCGTCGCGATAGCTGCCTGGTCGCCTCGGGCCAGGGCATGATCGATAACGGAAAGCACTTCGGCAGTTGATGTGCGGCTCGCGGTTGGCAGAGCAGCTTCGATGCGTTGGAAGAAGGCCGTGTGACTGCCGCCACGGTTATCTGCGTCCAGTCCGGCGAATTCGGCCAGGTAGTTTTTAAGAGCTACGCCTAAAGCGGCAAGTTCAGATAATCCCGGATGCTCCTCTGCGGCCAGGACCGCGGTGTTGACTAGCGCGTATAGGCGGTTGAGAACATGATTTTCCGGCTGTACGGCGATTTCCTGGCGGTTGCGCCGAAGGATGATCAGCGTAGCGCCGGCCAGACCGCAGAAAAGCAAGCCCGTCAGCATCAGTATGGCATAGCGGACTTTGGCCCCTGTCGCAGCAGCGACATCCATAACCGGAAGGGGTAGGGTTTCCCCTACCTGCAAGTCAAATCCCTGCTGGGTGTCGGGGATCATCGCGGCAATGCGTACAGGGACTTCATCGGTCTTGATCAGTTGAATCTTGGTCTTGGCTGTGCGGCTGTCGGTGTAATAAACCGGAATGCCGGGGAGATTGTATTCACCGGTGGCATAGATTTTCATCTGTCCTGTGATGCGGATGGGGCTGCGGCTCAGGTCGACGGAGCTTAACGGGACGTCATAATGGATGTCGTACAAGTTGTGGAAAATGCCGCCCGGTTTGAGATTCAGGTTGGCAATGGTGCTCGATTCAATTTTTACCTTGTCGGTAAAACGGATTTCAAAGGTAAAGGGGATAGGGGTGCCGGGGGTCGCCCCGTTCATCGCAAGAGAAAACCTCACCCCGACAGGCTGGATCAGAGGCATCAATACCGGCCAGGCGTGCGCCACGCGGATGTCCTCGGCCAGCAGATTGGCCGTCTGCCAGACACTTTGCTGGCAGGGATCGATGGTGATCTTTTGCCGGTTGGAAGGCGTTAGGTCGTCGGTTTCCAGGGCCGCGGCGCCTTGCAGTAGAGCTTGCCGTTGCGCAGGGGTGGCGGCGGTCTTCCAAATAATCTCGACGCGTTCCAGGGGGGCATACAGCTTATCGGCGATTTTCCATGCCGGGTGTGCGTATTTAACCTGCGGATCCTGCTGCAGACGGGTCATCAGGGCCCGGAAAGCCTCCTGCGGCATATCCCTGCGCAGCCGGTAGGCCGCCATGGCGGGACCCCGCTCCGGATCGTGAAGGTAGTGACTGAAGTACTCGCCGTATTGTTGGTTGAACGCCTCGAAGGATGGCGGTTGGATATCGCTATCTTCCATCCCAAGGTTGTCGGAAGTGTCCGGAGAGAAACTATCGGTCGAGGTCGTTGGAAAGCCGTCGGTTGCATCCGGCGAAGGGCTATCGGTAGCTTCTTCCAATGGAGTGTCGATATGTATGGGCGTGTCCATCAATCGAACAACCAGCCAATCCATAGACGGTTTGGGGACGACCCGCTGCCCGTTGTTATTGTAGAACCACACATCCTCCTGGTAGCTGGACCACAGGCGGTCAAAGCAGGCGATACGCTCCGCTTCGTGGGGCTCCAGGGTGGTTTCCAACGTAGCCTCGGAGACCGGGACCTGATCGGCGGATGCTTCCGCAGGCATCGCGACCTGATCGGGCACGCCATCAGCTGCCAGGGTCGGGACGGCAAACATCAGGAAATAAACCAGGAACCGGGCCAGCAGGTTTATCTGCGCACGGCAGACAGGGTGTTTTATCAATGGATTGGGGGCAGAGCGAGGATGTTGTTTCATCGTTTTTTCCTTGGTGTGAACAGTGTCAAATCAGACTCTGGCTGCCAGCCGCCGTGAGAACAAGGTGTTGACGCGAGCCTGGATATCCGTAGCACCGACCGGCAGTACCGCCGAATCGATGCCGACTGCGGCCAGAGTCCGTACGGTGCGTTCCCGCTCCCGACGCAGCAGGGCGTTGAATTCGTCAAGGCGGGAAAGATCCAGGGCCGTCTGTTGGCCCGATTCCATATCCTGAAGCGTCAGCAGGCCGCTGTCGATACCGGTCAACTGGTATTCCGCGTCTTCCAGAACATGCAGAGCCACCATTTCATGGGCGGGAAAACGGCTGTCCGCCGCATCCATCAGACTTTTGAGCTTGCCGAGGTCCGTGTGAAAATCGGAAATAATAACACCGAAGCATGAGGCCAGTCGTTTCATGACGAATTCCAGTGTCGGCGCCAGGCAGGTCTGCCGGTTTTTGGCGGCCGGCGCCTGCTGCAAGGCGTTGACGATACGGTGAAACTGGCGGGGTGCGGCGCTCGGGGGGATCCAGGTTAGAACCTTGTCGGCAAACAACAGCAATCCGCAGGGATTATTAGAGCGCAGCGCGGCGTGGGCCAGGGAGACGGTGAGGTCCTTGGCCAGGCCGAATTTATTGCCGAAGTGCATGGATCGGCTCACATCGCATATCAGCAGCAGATTGTACGCGCTGTCTCTGAGAAACTCCCGCACGTGCAGTTCACCGCTGCGCGCACAGGCCTTCCAGTCGATACGGCTCCAGCTGTCGCCCGGCAGGTATTTACGCAGTCCCCAGAATTCGTACCCGGTGCCCCGGTCGAGCCCGGCCCAGTCGCCCGCCATGTCGTTGCGAGGCGGGTGTTTGAGCAGAATATCGAAGCGATATCGTGGTTTCATAATTTCGCAGCGCTCCGTAGAACTGTCTCAGGCATAGGGGGCTACCGAACGCACGATATCCTTGAGCAGCTCGCTGGCATGGATGCCTTCAAGAATGGCTGCGTCGCTGAGGATCAACCGATGTCCGAGGACCTGGGCGGCACAGGCGTCGACGTCCTCAAAGGAAACGTAGTCGCGGCCGCGTAAAAAGGCAAATCCCTTGCAATAAGCGATGAGGTGCTCGCCGGCGCGGGGGGATACTCCCACAGAGACATAGTCGCGAATGGCCGCTGGGGATTCTTTTGCCTGGGGGCGGGTGCGCAGGCAGATTTCAAGAATATAAGCGACCACGGCTGGAGAGACGGAGATGTTGTGCGCCACATGCTGCTGCATGGCGACCACTTCGTCCGGTTGCAGCAGGCATGGCACCGCTTTTTGCATCTCTTCGAAGTTGGTGCTTTTTTTCCGGAGCAATTGTTCTTCGAAATCCCTGGGAGGATAGGTCAGGGTGACCTTGGCGATAAAACGGTCGAGTTGCGCTTCCGACAGGGGGTAGGTGCCGAGTTGCTCCACGGGGTTCATGGTGGCCAGCACCATGAACAGCTCCGGCAGCTGGTACTGGTCGCGGTCGATGCTCACCCGTTTTTCCTGCATTGCCTCAAGCAGCGCCGACTGGACCTTGGGTGCCGCGCGATTGATTTCGTCGGCAAGCAGGATGTTGCAGAATACCGGTCCCTGGTGAAAGGTAAAGTTGCCGGTAGCCTGATTGAAAACGGTGGTGCCGGTGATGTCGCTGGGCAGCTTGTCCGGTGTGAACTGAATGCGTTTGAACTCCCCGCCGATGGTACGGGCAAAAGTCCCGACGGTGAGGCTTTTCGCCAGCCCCGGAACCCCTTCCAGTAAAATATGGCCGCGGGACAGAAGGGTGCAGATAATGGCTTCGATCATCCCCTCCTGACCTATGATGATTTTGCCGATTTCCTCCTCGACTTGCTGAATCTTGGAACGGAACGTCTCCGCAGAAGACGTTCCTGCATTCAGGGAGGGGTCGTTGGCGGTAGGATTCATGACAGTGCTGCCTCCGGCAATTGAGAGCGTCGGCCGGTTATGGCCGGGTAAAGGGTTTTAAAAAAACACAAACTTGCGGCGATCTCGGATGATCAGGTAGAGAAAAAACGGGCCACCGAGCAGTGCGGTCAATACCCCGATACGCAGCCCGCCGTTGCCCCAGACGCGTACCACGCAGTCCGAATAGACAACCAGCGCTGCGCCCAGTACACCGGCGGCGGGGATCAATATCCGGTTGTCCGAGCCGACAAAGCTGCGCATGATGTGTGGCGCCACCAGCCCCACGAAACCTATGGCGCCGGAGACGGCGATGGCGCCGCCGGTCAGCAATGCTGAGAAAAACAGCAACATGTTGCGGGACCAGGTTACATTGACACCGAGGTTGGCGGCGATTTCCTCGCTGAGCATGATGATGTTGAGATCGCGGGCGTACAGCATCGACCACAAGGTTCCGATCAGAGTAATGAGCAGTACGATATGCACATGCTGCCAGCTGCGGTTGGTCAGGTCCCCCATCAGCCAGCCGACGATCTGGCGGGCCATCTCGAACTGGTCGGTCGATAGTACAATCACCAGCGAGGTCAGGGCGCCGAAAATGGCATTGAAGGCGATGCCGGCCAGCAGCAATGTATACCGCGAGGTAAGTCCGCCGCTGGTTGCAATACCCAGAACGATCAACATCGACAGAAAGGCGAACAGAATTGCAAACGACGGCACTGCGTAGATGCTGGTGGTCGACAGTCCGGCATAGATGGCGGTCACCGCACCCAGCGCCGCACCCGAACTGGTGCCGATGACTCCCGGACTGGCCATGGGGTTTTTGAAGATTCCCTGCATGATGGTGCCCGCGGCGCCCAGCGCGAATCCGACCAGCGCTCCGGTCAGGGTGCGGGGAACCCGCCCCAGCCAGACGATGGCTTCCAGGGCCGGGTCCGTAGCCATGTCCATGCGCAGGATTTTTGCCGCCAGAATGTGGCCGATATCCTGCAAACTGACCGCCCAGGGGCCGATGCGCACCGACAAAAACATGCCGACCAGCAGAAGCGTCAGGGCGATGGAGCAAGCCACGACGCTGGCGATAAAAAAATGGCGGCGATCAGAACGACGATTCATAGAGTAATCCCGCCAGGTAGTTGATGCTGGCAACCAGGTATTGCGAAGAACTCAGCAAGTAAACGGTGGGCATCTTGCGGATGTTCTTCTGTCGCACCGCGCGCGCCGTGGCCAGGATCCTCTGGCTGTAAAGTTGCCGGTCAAAATTGCTTTCCTCCGGCACGATAATCACATCGGGATTCCATTGCAGCAGCGTTTCGTAGTCCACCTGCTTGAAGTTGCGAATCCCCTTGGTTGCGGCGATGTTGGTCACGCCCAGCGCCTGGCACATGCTGTCAAAGGTCGTTCCCGATCCCGCCACGTAGGCCATGTTGTCGTAATACAGCACGGTTGGCGGTTTTTTCACGGTTCCACGCCGCTGGCGAACCGCCGTCTGGATATCGCGCAGCTTTTCGTTCATGACGGCAACCAGACGCTGCGCCGAGGCTTCCTCGCCGGTCAGGCGTCCGGCGAGGAGAATCTGATCCTTGATCGCATCGAGGTCGTCAAAAAAACCGAACTGCGCCATGGGCACATGGGCGGTTTGCAGCTGGTGAAGGAAATTTTCGTTGGAAAAATACGAGGCCAGAACCAGATCGGGCCGATGTCCGATGACAATTTCCGCATCGTCCGTACCGTAGGTAGGCAGACCGGTCGGCAACAGCGGGGCCAGAAACGAGAACTGACGGTCCTTGCAGCTTTTATGCACCGCAACCAGGCGCTCATGGGGCACGATGGCCCACAGGATTTCCGTCAGGCCCGTTGCATGGGGAATGATGCGCTTTGGCTTATGCGAAAGGGTGACAGACCGTCTTTCCTCATGTTTCTTGTCTGAAACGAAGTCGTAGCGCACAAAGCGATAGGTTACGGTGCGGGGATAGCCCGATGCCGTAACGGGCGTCGGCTGCCGGGTATCGCTCAGTGCTCCCATCAACGCATCCATTTCCAAGGGAAACTTACGGGCACCACGGGCGTTTTCCGCCGCTGCGGAAGTACTGCACAGCAACATCCCCAGCAGCACAACCCCCAAAGCCCCCGTGAGGGTACGTTTAACGGTAGAACAACAGCGAAACGCCATGTTCGCTTGCGATTTCCTCCACGCCGACATGGAAAACCTCCTTGATGCGTTGTTCGGCAAAACCTTGTTCGGCCATGCCATGGTAATAGACGCGGCCCTGATCAAGCAGAGTTACGGTGTCACAGTAGCGACGCGCCAGATCAAGATCGTGGATGCTGATGACGATGGTTTTGCCCGCATTGCGCAGGCTGGTCAGCAGGTCCATGATTTCGAGCTTGTGCAGAATATCCAGCGCGCTGGTCGGCTCATCAAGCAGTATGATCGGCGCCTCGGTGGCCAGGGCCCGGGCCAGGCTGACGAGCTGTGCCTCTCCACCCGACAGCTCGTTAATGAGCCGGTTGCGGAAGATTTCGGTGCCGGTGACTGCCAGGGCCTGGTCGATAATGTCCATATCTCTCTGGCGCAGCCACTGCAGACGCTTGAGGTGCGGATGGCGACCCATGGCCACATAGTCGGACACCAGGATGGAAAAATCGAGACGCGTGTCCTGCTGAACCAGGGTCACCATCTGGCTGAGGGATTTGCGGGTGATGCGGCGGTAATCCCGGCCGTCGATCAAAACCCGTCCGTTTTGCGGTTCCCAGATGCGGCATATATTGCGCAGCAGGGTGCTCTTGCCGGAACCGTTGGGCCCGATCAGTCCATGGATACTGCCGGCGGCAAAGCGGCAGCTGATGTCCTTAAGAATAGCATGGCCACCGATGGAAAAATCGAGCTTGTCAATCTGCAGGATCGGTTGATCGGTCATTCTTCCTCGTGTTCCCGGTGTTTCAGTGTCAATTTCCAGGCCAGCGGCAGACTGAATTTGGATACGGCGGTCAGCAGTGTGCCGCAAAGTACGATGCTCCACATGATGCCGTGGCCCAGGCGGTCCTGAAACAGGCCGGTGGTCAAGGTTGTTCCCCATAATAACGCCAGGCCGAGGAATAATTGAATATTCTGGCTCATGGCATGAATGCCCCAGAAGTTTTCGGAAATTCTGCTCAAGCCACCATTGCGTAATTTAATCTCAATGAGTTTAAACCAGATACGTCCTTCCGCCACCTGGGCCGAGCCGTCACAGATGTGATGCAAAAGGTACAGGGCAATGAGGACATAGCGGCCTGCAGCCATGTCGCCGAACAGCCCGGTGAACAAGGGCGGGTAACACAGCAGCAGCAATATCGCTCCCAGCGCCTGGCCACCACCCACCAGGGCCATGGCTCGCACCAGGCCTCGAACCTGGGTGTTCCTATCCGGAAAGCTTTCCAGATAATCGACAAACGATGAAACCTTGACGTTGCTGATAAAGGTGATACCCGGGTAAAAATATTTGGTCAGTACGCCAAGAATCGCCGCCACCCTGAATTCGGTCTGGGCCATGGAGAACATGGTGTAGAGCACCGCCCCTTCAAGAATGCTCTTGCCCAAAGTGTACAACAGGTTGCCGATCTCGCCATAGCGATAATAAGGACTTAGACCCATGGCCTGGAACCAGAGGGCGGTTTTATGCGCAACATCGCGCCACAAAGAGCGAGGTGCGGGGCGTGGATTTGCGAAGGCGGTTTTCATGGCGGTCTCAGGCATGGCGTATCCCGGTTGCGTTAGAAAGCCGGGCCGCATGAAAGCGGCCCGACCCAAATTTTTTCAGAGTTCAGCGCTCCGACCGAATGCGGGGGGTCGAAAAGCTGATAATGGGGAGGGCGGAAGAGATGGCCCGGGGCGAACCCCGGGCCGATTACAGGGGTGGAGG
>DIKU01000164.1:0-13146 GCA_002424645.1 Pelobacter sp. UBA5610
CACTTGTCACTGGTCACTGGTCACTGGTCACTGATGGCTGTAAGTTAGCCCCTTCCCTGTTCAATTCTTCCTAAATTTTTCCTCCCGATGTGCCGAAAAGGTATTAACCAAGACACCTGCATGGGACTTATCCCTTGCCTGCCACAATCCGGGAGTAGCGAGCATGTCGAACATCATCAATCCAGCTGTCAACCTTGCCGCTTTTGGTGGGCAAACCCAGAATATTGCTTCCAGCAAAAAAGATGAAGCTGCGGGGTTACGCAAAAGCTGTCAGGATTTTGAAGCTATCATGCTCAAAACCATGCTCAAGGAAATGCGCTCCACGGTCCCGAAAGACGGACTTCTGGATGAAGGCAGCGACCGGGAAATGTTCCAGGATCTAATGGATCAGGAAGTGGCTGTGCAGATGTCCCGAAACCAGGGAATCGGCATTGCCGAAAGCCTCTACAAACAATTGTCCAAAAACCTGTCACAACCACCCAAGGATTGAGCTTCGGATAAAAATTTGAGGTTCTGTCAATTCTTGTAAAATATTTGCTAAAGATATTGAACTCGCCTGCCGATAAGGGATATAGGAAACCTTTAGTCGGACGTTAAGTTATCTTTTCAACCTGAGCCCCTTTCAGCCAGTAACGATGCCACCGGCATCGCAAGACCGGCTAGCAAGGAGGGTAGGACCATGACCATTAAAATCAACGGTAGCGGCTTCAACGGCATCGACCCCTTGAACAGGGTCAAAAAAAATGAAAAAGCGCAAAAGGGTGCGACGACCGCGCAATCCGGCATTGACCGGGTACAGTTTTCCTCGGTCATCGCGGAAACCATGCGTACCAAGGAAGTCGCCGCCACCACCGAATCCGCGCGCGCCGAGAAGTTGCAGGCACTGAAAGAGCAGATCGCCGATGGCAGCTACAGCCCGGACTCCACCAAGGTAGCGGCCAGCCTGCTTAAATTCCTGGCGGAAAATAAGGCATAAACAATGAACCCGGATATTGTCCAGCAACTGAATCAGCTGCACGGCCTGATCCTTGAGGAACGGGAACATGCCAAGGCATTGCGCATCGAGGAGATGCTTGCGACGGTGCGGAAAAAAGAGCAGTTGCTCTCCGGCATGGATCTGCAGGAGGATAATCTTATTGATCCCCAGATTCAGGAACTGGCCAAAACCGTTCGCGAAGAGAATCGCCGCAACGCTTACCTTTTCTGGGCAGCCTTGCGCTGGGTCAGGGATCTGATGGGCTTTTTCGGCCAGCAGACCTCCAACACCCTGTATGGCGCCAGTGCCTCTTCCCGCCAGGTAAATTACGGCGGCACCCTGCTCTCAGGAAGGATCTGACATGAGCGGCCTTACCGACGCCCTGAATCTCGGGAAAACCAGTCTCGCCACGCATCAGACCTTGATCGACGTGACGAGCAACAATATCGCCAACGTCAATACGGATGGCTATTCCCGTCAGAGCGTCGATTTAGGTACGATCCCCGCGCTTAATTTCCGCGGCTTTCAAATCGGCCGCGGCGTCATGCCGGACAGCATCCAACGCGCCGAAGATACTTTTTTGAATAAGCAGATTATCGACAAAAACGCCAGTTTGGGTGAACAATCGGCACAAGCCACACCACTGGCGGAGCTGGAATCCATTTTTAATCTCGGCGATGATAACCTGACCGCAAAGATCGATAAGTTTTTCGACAGTTGGGAGCAGTTGTCGGTCACCCCGGATGGCTCGGTGGAACGCAACAGCGTATTGCAATACGGGACACTCCTCAGCGACAGCTTCCACACCATGTCTGAGGATTTGGGGGATATGTCCCGCCTGGTGGACGAATCCCTTACCTCCAAAATTGACGGAATCAATATCAAACTGCAACAGATAGCAGAGTTCAATCAACGCATCTTCACCATCGAAAGCAGCGGCGTAAATGCCAACGCCGACCGCGACGGGCGCGATGCCCTGCTTGAAGAACTCTCCCACACCCTGGGTACGCAGTCGTACGAAAACCAGGATGGGAGCGTCAACGTGCAATTGCCCAGCGGCCTGCCCCTGGTCAGCCGCTACGAGGCTTTTTCACTGGAGGCGGTGCCGACCGCAACGGGCTCCAAACTGCAGCTGAATCTGAGCAATACGACCCGCCCCGTGGACAACAACAGCCTGGGGGGAGAATTTAAAGGCCTGGTCTATCTGCGGGACGAGTTCATCCCCCAGGTCCGGGACGACCTTGACAAACTCGCCTACAACCTGGCCAACGAAGTCAACACGTTGCATGCCGGGGGCACGGGCCTTGACGGCTCAACCGGGCTGAACTTCTTCAGCACCCCCCTGTCCGTCGGTCCCAATCCCTGGACCGGTGCGGCTGCGGGTATTCAAGTTGCGGTCACCGAAACCGCCCAGGTTGCCGCCGGACAATCCAGCGCCAGTGGCGACAATCGCAATGCCCTGCTCATGGCAGCCCTGAAAGATACAAAGGTCATCGACGGCACCCACAGTTTTGGGTCGTTTTACGCCAAAATATCCTCCGATATCGGGGTAGAAAGTGCACAAAACCAGCTGTCCGTCTCCGGTCTGGAAGATACCATGCTGCAATTGGAAAACCTGCGAGACAGCAAAGTCGGTGTTTCCCTGGAAGAAGAAATGATCAACCTTATCCAGTACCAGCGAGGCTTCGAAGCATCCGCCAAGTTGTTGACGACGGTTGATGAGATGATGGACACCGTATTGTCGATCAAGCGATAGCCTGCACGATTTTGCTTTTCCCGGCAGCCTTGAGCATTCACCCTGCATGACTACGAGGTAGGTGATGAAAACCACATTGACCGCTACATACCGGACCCTGCAATCCCAGGTCAACCGCTCAAGCTTAAAGCTGCAGCAATACCAGGAAACGGCCGCCAGCGGCATCAAACTTAACAATCCCTCGGATGATCCTTCGGCCGTTTCTTCGGTTCTGTCCATACAGAGCCAGATGCGCAGCGGTGAGCGTTACCAAACCACCATTGCTTCGGCAACGAGTCAACTTTCCAACCTGGATTCGACGCTGGATCAGTTTGAAAACCTCATGGTGCAGGCCAAGGAAATCGTGCTGGCCACCGGCAACGGAGCGCTCAGCCAAAGCGATATCGGTACTTATGCGCAGCAGCTTTCGTTACTCAAGGAAGAAGCCTTTTCTCTGGCGAACACCCAGATCGAAGGCAAGTACCTGTTTTCGGGGTACGCTATAAATACCAAGCCGTTCCCCGACTCAAGCGATCCTGCCTTGTATCAGGGGGACGATAACCATACAGAACTGCAAATCGGCCCAAGTCAAAAAGTTGTCACAAACCTGACGGGAGCAGAGGTCTTCCAGGGTCAGGGTGGCGGCATGAATATTTTTCAACTGCTGGAGGACTTGCAACAAAATCTGAGTTCCATGGATACGGAACAGGCATTGTCCCGATTGGATGATCTGGAAGCCGGGGCCGACCAGATACGCAGCTATCGCAGCAAAATAGGCATAACGGCTAAACGTTTGGACGACGCCGATATCCGCATGCAGGATTTTGCGGACTCCATGGAAGCAAAACTTTCCAGTTATCGCGATGCTGATGCTGTAGAAGCCTACACCAATCTGGCCCAACAGGAACAAGCCTTGCAAGCAGCATTGAGTGTGACTGCAAAGATCAGTCAATTATCCATTCTCGACTACCTCTGACATGCTCAGATTACCCGGAGGTAAAATACCTGCCATACCGCCACAGACTCTTTGCTTGAGACTGTGAACACATCCTCACCAAGACCCTTGGAGAAGGGTCCAGCGCAGCCATGGAGGGCGACATGCTGGTACTGACCAGAAAACCCGGTGAAGGCATCGTCATCGGGGACGATATCAAAATCACTTTCATCGAAACCAAAGGGGCTGGGATCCGCATAGGGATCGAAGCCCCGGCCGATAAAAAAATCTACCGCCAGGAAATTTACGATCGTATCTGCCTTGAAAACAGGGAGGCCAGCCAGTGGAACCTTGCCGATCTCGATATGCTGACTTCAGTCATGGTGAAGAAGGAGTCAATATGAAAAAAACGATCATGACACGCTTTGGCGAGGTCGAATACGATCCGAGCAATACCGTGCTGTTTCCCGAAGGGCTGATCGGCTTCGAAAACCTGCGCGACTTTATCGTTATGCCCAACCGCAAAAACGGTCCGCTGTTCTGGATCCAGAGCGTGGACGATCCGGACATCGCCTTTGTCCTGACCGATCCGACCAATTTCTTTCTCGACTACAAGGTGGTGCCTGACGGACGTGAACGTGCCAAACTCGGTATCGACAAAGACGATGAATGCCATGTCCTGTCGGTCGTCACCGTGCCGCCCGATCGCAAGGTGACACTGAACCTGATGGCACCCATTCTGTTTGCACCGGCCACCAACCGTGCTATCCAGGTGGCGCTTGAAAACAGCCAATATAAGACGCGGGAGCCATTACCGGCGTAAGCAGGGACGGTTATCATCATCCATGGATAACAAACTCAACAGGCCAGGAGCAGATAACCCTTCGGGACAAGACTCTTCAGAAACGGCATGTATGCCGGATTTTATGGCGGCCAACTTTATCATTTTATCCCGAAGGTGGCCGCACCTTGCCCAGAAGATTGAAAAGGCGGCCGATACCCTGCCGCCTTTTTCGTTGGTGGAAAAAGGCGTACAGACGCTGCTCGTCGATGGCATTCACCTGACCAGCGCCTACGATCGCAATAAAGAAGCGCAACTGCAGGCCGACCAAATTCCACTCCAAAGCCCTCAAGCCTGGGTATATGGCATGGCCCTGGGCGATGTGCCAAGGATTCTGTTGTCACGGAAAGACCTTAACGATTTGACCGTGGTAATCATGAACTGCGCCGTAGCCGCCTTGAGCCTGTTCTTTTTTGATCATAGCGACTGGTTGGATGACCCGCGCATCAATCTGGTCACCGCCAGCCCCACAGACTGTTTGCACAAACCCTTCACCACCGCACCCGGCTGCCTGCAGTTGGCCGAAGATCAGGCCGGCAGACTGCGCGACCTGGTATGCCTGGACCTGGCCACGCGATTCATCCGCAAACGGCACCAGGCGGACAACCCGCATTTGCAAAAACGTCTGTCCGATAATTCCGGCTATGTGACTCAAGATCCATCTATTGATGGTTTATTGGCATCTTATCGAAATAACACCGTTGTCGTAGCAGGGGCCGGACCTTCCCTCAGCGACCACTATTACTGGATGAAAGATCATAAGCCGGGACCGATCATCGCCGTCGATGCCGCACTTAAGCCCTTAATGAAGGCCGGTATCGTACCCGACATAGTCGTCACCATCGACGGACATGCCAACGTCTATGACCTTTTCTTCGCAGATGTAGACCTGACTCTCCTCAAACAATCGGCCCTGGTCTATTTTCCGGCAGTGCAAACAGAAACCCTTATGCAATGGCCTGGACGCAGATTTGTCGCCTACTCTTCTGCTCCGCTTTATACAGATCTGGCTGCCAGACAACCAAGACAGCACTTGTTTTCATCCGGTAGCGTCATCCACCCGGCGGTTGACCTCGCTACCCGGTTGGACGCCAAAAACATCATTCTGACCGGTGCCGACTTCTCCTTTCCAGGAGGACAAAGCCATGTCTCCGGTTGCACTCAGGCACGCCCCAAACAAGGAAATCGCTGGGTTCTCAATGGCAGCGGAGAACGTGTCCCGACTATCCCCAATATGTGCGCCTATTTGCGAGACCTGGAAACTTTTCTGGCCAGCAAAAGTGAAATCATTTTTTTCAACGCCAGTCCCAGAGGTGCGGATATCATGCACACCACCTTGCTCACGGAGTTGCCATGATATCGAATGTCCGCCTGTCCAAAACCGCTATTTTGCAGACAGCCATTGCTTTTCGACTGGGACGGGAGGCCGAAGCCAGCGAAGACCTCGTTACGCTTATCGATAGCCTTAGTCGCGATTTGCATTCAATCCCTCCCGAAACTCTGGCGGAACTCGCCGTAATCATGCAGCAAATATTCGATGCGCAGACGCGTCGGGATAGCATTGGAATAGCCGACCATTTGGAACATGAAATGTTAACTAAATTGCTGCCGACGGGACTTTTAATCGACAAACCGGTTTCTCAACCTCAACTGGATGCCGCAAAGAAATCTGACCGCACGAAATGAGGCGCCTGTGAACAATCATGCAATGTTGGATCTGGGGACGTTTATTACAAACGATTTCGGAGATCGTTATCTTTATCCTGTCAACCGCGATGCATTTAGAACTGTCGGGGCCTACACTCGATACAAGACCTACTTCGCTGACGAGCTTTTCACCAGTCAGACATTACATATACTGGTCGGTACCGACTCAGGGCTTCTGCTTCGCTACTTGAAGCAGGTCGGCGTTCCCGATGGATCTTGCTATCTTTTCGTGGAACTGCCTTCCGTCGTGAACAGTTTAAAAAATGAGGGATTGCTCGACCAGCTTGATGAAAGGATCGCCTGCATCCCTATAGAACAGATACAAACGGTAGTAGACCGATTTCAATTCCAGAATTATCTTTACACCGAAAAATTCAATGTATGGAAATCGTTCTCGGCCATTGATGCTTTTTTGCCGGAATACGCCGAATTATATTGGGGAACCCGCAACTTCATCGATGTCTTTGCCTGGAAAATCAGAGTTCAAATGGGCAATCAGATTTTCGTTGCTCGTCAACTTGAGAATCTTTCCGATAATCGCATACCTGCCACTTGTCTGAAAAACCTCTTCCCCGGCAAAACAGCTGTGCTTTTGGCGGGCGGGCCTTCATTGGATGACCTGCTGCCTTGGATAAAAGCCAACCGGGATAAGTTAGTTGTGCTTGCTGTTTCTCGCATAGCACGTCGACTAAAACAGGTTGAACTGGTCCCGGACATTATCTTTTCCATCGATCCGCATCAGGCGAGCTTCGATGTCAGTAAAGAAATGTTGTTTTTTGGTGATAAAACCCTTTTCGTGAACAGTTACCATGTTGTCCCTAAGCTCTTGAGTCAATGGAAAGGGCCAACTGCTTTTGTCGGTCATCGTTTTCCGTGGCAGGACAATTCTACCGAAACTTTTCTTGATGCGCCTGGCCCGACCGTCACCAATACCGCCTTTGCGACAGCCGTGCAGATGGGATTTTCCCAGATTATCCTTGCGGGGGTTGATCTTTGCTTTAGTCCGGAAGGCTACTCTCACGCCATGGGTACCTACGAGCGCCAGGCCGGCCCCCAATACAATCATTTTGATACCCAAATCGAAACCAACCAGGGGGTTAAAACATTTACCTCCCGGGCCATGGCCGAAGCGATTGCTCCCCTTGGGGACATGGCTGCTTCCGCCATGGAAAACGGTTGCAAAACCATCAACCCTACTCCTTTGGCCGCCAGAATCCCCCATGTTGAGCATACGCCTGTCGAGAATATCCGCTTAGAACCCCTGACCATACCGGCATGGGAACACATCCAGCGTGCACTTCCTCAGGAAACCTCTCAGACCCGCATAAAACACTACAAAGAGGTACTGGGTAAATTGCACCTTGCCGAAAAAGATGTTCGAAAAATCGGCAAGTTGGCAAAGGAAGGACTCAAATGCAACGATGGATTGTTCGGGCGGAATGGCATGCAAGCACATTTCAAATATAAAATCCGCATGGACAAGGTGGAAAAAACTCTGCAACGCCCTCCTCTTGCTGCCTATGCCACCCTTATTAAAGAGGTAGGACTGCGCCAATTCCTCAAAATTGCTCGTCCTGACACCTCCGGAGAATGGAGTGATGAACAAATAGAGGAAACCGGCCGCGTTTATTATAAAGCCTACATTGACAGCACTGCTCTCTTGCTGCAACTCATCCAAAAGGCTATTGCCCGTGTAGAATTGCGGATCGAAGAAGAAACGCCTCAGGCCGATATATCTAATCTTATCAATGCTTGGCGAAATCATGATGAGCCAGGTCGAGCTTCCATATGGCAACGTCGGTTTCTTTGTGACAACGGGACTTTTTCGGAACAACAGGATCCCCGGTTTGTAGACATAAATGCCGAGTTTGAAATTAGCCTCACAAAAAATGCTGAGCATCGGACAAAATTCACTAAGAACAATGCCGACCCTCAAATGGCAAGGCATCGGATAAGAATCCTTTTTAAAAACCGGGATCGCGCTGCGCTGGCTGGATTGCTCCAGGGGTTGTCCGTTTCCCAAAATGAAGGCGATAAACCCATATGCCATCTGGCTATGGGATACCTTGCCGAACTTGATGGAAATCATGCTGTGGCGTTTGAAGAATATCAACAGGTCCTGGAAACAGCGCCGGATAACGTTATTGAGGATGCATTGAGGCGTATAGCCTCCCTGTCCCTTGAGCTTGGCGACCCCCATAATGCGTTTCTGGCTTTGGAATGTCTGACGGGGCAGTCCCCTGTATACCTTTCTCAATATGCCGATCTTGCCAGACTTCTTGGGCAGACAAAAACCGCCCTGGATGCCTATGCTGATTATCTTGAGAAATTCCCAAATGATTCGGTAGTTTTACTCAAGGTTGGTCAACTCTACGAACAGCAAGGACAGCACGAATTTGCCAAGACCGTTTTCGAGCACCTGTTGAATCAGGATCCGAAAAATGAAGAGGCCAGAAATGCCTTGGGGAAATCTGTCGAGAGTCTCAAATCATGATAAATCAGAATTTAAGAGTCGCTATAGTCACTTGTTGCCCAAACTTCGGTCTCTGGTGTTATTGCGTACAGCTATAGGGGGGAAAATTGAAAATACGTACATGACTACGCAATATTTGTCGTATTTTTGACTAACTTCCTCCTCTTAAATTTTTTCAGAACGAATACACCTTGTAAACCAATCGTAACGGTTACCATGACAGCGCTTCTATGCGGGGGGGGACCCATTTGAATTGGGATGACACCGTTTGCATCCCCTCCCTGCGTCTTGCAACTTCTCCCCCATAGCCTATTCTCGGCCATTTTTTTGACAAATGTTAAAACATACGTGTTATCCGGATATTATCCTGGATTCCATCACTTCATATTTCACCTAAACCATAAGATCACCGCGAAAATAACGTGAAATCATAACGGAGCATGCTAACTTTTTTACGACATACCCAAAAAAATAGCTCTCCGATACCGTACCGACCAAAAATCCTGTCCAAACCTGCACGCCTACAATACCTCTGGCCTTTTTTTTGCAGAACCTCCTGTGCATCGCTAAGAGCAAAATAATCCAGGAAGAAATGACCGGAAACTCTTGTGGAAGGTGAGCCCCATGCTTGATGGTAAATGTATACTGGTCACTGGCGGTACCGGATCGTTTGGACGGGCCTTCACCCGAACCGTGCTGCAAAGTTACCCCGGTGTAAGACGACTTGTCATTTTTTCCCGTGACGAGCTTAAACAATCCGAAATGGCAGAGGATTTCCCTCGAGAAAAATATCCTCAGCTACGCTTTTTTATCGGTGACGTGCGCGATGTCCATCGGCTTCGACGAGCTCTGGAAGGGGTTGACATTGTGGTTCATGCAGCGGCTATGAAGCAAGTCCCGGCTGCCGAGTACAACCCCTTTGAATGCATCCAGACCAACGTGCTCGGTGCCCAGAACGTGATCGACGCCTGTTTCGACAACAAGGTCAAACAGGTTGTAGCTCTTTCCACCGACAAAGCGGCTGGACCGATCAATCTCTATGGCGCGACCAAGCTCTGTTCCGATAAGTTGTTCGTCGCTGCCAACAACATGCGCGGGTCACGGGACATTCGCCTGTCGGTGGTTCGCTACGGCAATGTCATGGGCAGCCGCGGCAGCGTCGTTCCGTTCTTTTTAAAGAAAAAGAACGCCGGGGAGCCAATACCTATTACCGACACCAGAATGACCCGCTTCAATATCAGCCTGCAGGAAGGGGTCGACATGGTTCTGGATGCCCTTGATCGCATGTGGGGTGGGGAAATTTTTGTACCCAAAATACCCAGCTATCGCATTACCGATGTAGCCGAGGCCATCGCACCTGATTTGCCTGTTGAAATTGTCGGCATACGTCCAGGTGAAAAACTCCATGAGGAGATGATCACTGAAACCGATGCGTATAACACCGTCGAGTTTGAAAAATATTTCGTGATCCTTCCTTCGATGCGCCTGTGGGATGTTGATAACTTTATCCAGCAATTCAAAGGCCAACGTTGTGCGGCCGGTTTCAAGTACAACAGCGGCACCAACGATGAGTGGCTATCTGCGGAACAGCTACGCGAACACATCGAAAATTACGCGCGTTCCAAACCCCAAGGGACGCAGGGAGATTCTCTGACGTGGACTCAACCTTCATCCCCTATGGCCGCCAGCAGATAGAATCCGACGATATCGAATCGGTCCTGAACACCCTTCGATCCAACTGGCTCACAACCGGTCCCCTGGTCGAGCGTTTTGAAACAGCCTTGGCTCAGGCGGCAGGGGTAAAACACGCTGTGGTTGTAAGCAACGGCACCGCCGCCCTGCATGCAGCGATGCATGCGCTCGATATCGGAGTGGACGATGAAGTCATCGTACCACCCCTGACCTTTGCCGCCACCGCAAATGCAGTGCTCTATCAAGGCGGCACACCGGTATTCGCTGACGTTGAAGCCGAAACCCTGTTGATCGATGCCAAATCGGTTGAGTCGCACATCACACCCCGCACCAAAGCGATTATTGCCGTCGACTACGCAGGCCAACCCTGCGACTACGATGCACTTCGCAGGCTTGCCGATCGCTACAAACTGCACCTGGTAGCGGACGCATGCCATTCCCTTGGATGCGCCTGGCGCGAGCAACCATGCGGGTCGCAGGCCGACCTGACGGTTTTCAGTTTTCATCCGGTCAAGCCGATAACCACCGGCGAAGGCGGCGCTATCGTCACCAACCACGAGGCGCTGGCCAGTCGTATGCGCACTTTCCGCAACCACGGAATTACCACCGACCATGGTCAACGGGCAAAAATCGGAAGTTGGCATTATGAAATGGTAGAACTGGGATTCAACTATCGACTTACCGATATCCAATGCGCACTCGGCCTGACTCAACTGACCAAACTGCAAAGATTCGTCGAGAGCCGCCGACAGGTGGCCTTACGTTACGACACCGCTTTTGCCCAGGACCCTGCCATCCGCCCCCTGGCGGTTCGCTCTCAAGCTTGTCATGGATATCATCTTTATGTCGTACGCGTACCCGAGCGGGATCGTGTTTTCAGCTTTCTGCGCGAGGCCGGCATCGGGGCCAACGTGCATTACATCCCCGTTCATTACCATCCCTACTACCGTAACCACCTTGGCACCGGCGAGGGGCTCTGCCCCGTAGCCGAAGCGGCCTACGGCGAAATCCTCTCTTTGCCGATCTTCCCCGATTTAGCCGTCGAAAATCAAAACCGCGTCATTGACACCTTGCGCGAAGCCGTCGGCCAGGAGAAACCATGACGAAACCGTTATTTATTTCCGAGGTTTCCAGCAACCATCACCGTGATTTGCAAAGATGTTTTAACTTTATCGATCGTTCGGCCGATATAGGATGCTGGGGGGTAAAGTTTCAACTGTTTCGCATTGACGAGCTTTTTGCTCCGGAGATCCTGGCCAAAAGTGAAATGCACCGACAGCGCCGAAACTGGGAACTGCCCGAAGAGTTTATTCCCAAGTTGGCCCAACGCTGCAGACAACGGGGCATCGCCTTCGGTTGTACACCGTTTTACCTGCAAGCTGTAGAGGTTCTGGCACCGCATAGCGATTTCTTCAAGATCGCTTCCTACGAACTGCTGTGGACCGATCTTCTGCAAAACTGTGCTGCCACCGGTAAACCCGTAATTATTTCGACGGGCATGGCCAATATGGATGAAATCGCTGCTGCGGTGAGTTGCCTGAAAACTTCAGGCTGCAGCGACCTTACCTTGCTGCATTGCGTTTCAAGCTATCCCTCCCCTGCCGCCGAATGTAACCTGGCGGCCATGGATACCTTGCGCAAGGCATTCGACTGCAAGGTCGGCTGGTCTGATCACAGTATCTCGCCGGGGGTTATCAACCGTGCGGTAAATCGCTGGCAGGCTTCCATGATCGAGTTTCATCTTGATCTCGATGGTCAAGGCGAGGAATTTGCGGCCGGGCACTGCTGGCTGCCCGAGTCAATGAAAGAAGTTATTCGCTCGATTGATCAAGGCCTGTGCGCCGACGGTGACGGAAATAAAAGCCCGGTTCCCAGTGAAATGCCAGACCGCGAATGGCGGGCCGACCCTTCTGATGGCCTGAGACCTTTCAAACATGTACGAAAAGGATTTGGTGATGCCTGAGATGCAGAAAATCAGAAACACCAAGGATCTGTTCTGCCTTAAAGGACGGGTAGCGCTGGTTACCGGGGGCACCGGAAACGGGTACGGAGCTCAAGCCGTCCAAGCTCTGGCGGAAGCGGGAGCCAAAGTTTACATGACCTCCCGCGACCCTTTTCAGGTACGAAAAGCCGAGGAAAAATTACGCGACGGAGGATTGGAGGTTCACGGTCTGGTCCTTGACCTGGAGCATGAACAAAGCATTTCCACGACTATTGACACCATTATCTCTGACTCGGGATGCATTGACATTCTGGTTAATAACGCCTGCAGCAACCATCTTGAATCATTTGAAACGGTTTCGCTGAAAGACTGGAATCAGGTGCTGGCGGTCAACATTACCGGTACCATGCTGATCTCGCGGGCAACCGCTCCTCACATGCTACAAAACGACGGGGGCGTTATGATCAACCTTTCCAGCATTTACGGCATGGTGTCACCCGATCAACGGATCTACGGATCGACCGGGACCAACAGTCCATTGGTCTACGGAATGACCAAAGCGGCACTCATCCAGATGACGAGGTATCTGGCGACCTTCTGGGCTCCAAGCATTCGTGTTAACTGCCTGACCCCAGGAGGCCTGTTCAACCATCAGGATGAGCAATTCATCAGCCAGTACGTCGCCAAGACGCCTCTTGGCCGCATGGCCGGTGCCGACGATCTCAAAGGAGCGGTACTGTTTCTTGCGTCCGACGCTTCGGCCTGGGTGACCGGCCAAAATCTGGTCGTTGACGGCGGCTGGACGGCATGGTAACCACCATGGAATACCGTGAAATCACGCGAGCC